>NZ_JBIBVE010000008.1:0-378366 GCF_043080095.1 Streptomyces sp. NPDC015127 | reverse complement strand
AGAACGCGGACCTCGGGCAGGGTCTTCGCGCCCAGTACGGCGTGGGCCAGCACGGCTCCCACGCGCAGAACCAGAACAACGCCTGGAACTGAACGGTCTGAACGGTCAGAGGCATGGGTAAGGGGCGGTCGCCATGGCGACCGCCCCTTACCCATGGGTGCTACAGCGCAGCCCGCGTACGCTCCAGAAGCCGTACGACCGAGGCGTCGGCGACGCCCGCCACCTCGTCGTAGGCGAACCAGCGCAGGTCCAGGGACTCGTCACTGATCGCGGGGGCGGACCCGGCCGGGGCCAGTGCCGCGTACTGCACGTCCAGGTGCCAGTGGCACGGCGCGGGGATCGGGTGCCGGTCGAGGGTGACCGGCCCACCGGGCAGCAGGGAAAGACCCGGGATCCCGGACTCCTCCGTGGCCTCGCGCAGCGCCGCCGCGGCCAGGGCCGTGTCCTGCGGCTCGCAGTGGCCGCCCATCTGAAGCCACATGCCGAGCTTCCGGTGAAGCGTCAGCAGCACCCGCTCGCGCTCCGGATCGATCACCAGGGCGCTCGCGGTGAGATGTCCGGCCCCGCAGGACTTCCACATCCCGTCCGGATGCGCCGCCAGATGGTCCAGATACGTCTGCCGCAGCGCGGCCTGGCCGTCCTCACGGGCCTCGTAGCCCTTCAGCACGAGGACGGCGTCGTCGTGGAGGCTCACTTGTCGGTGTCGTCCTCGCCGCTGCCGGCCGGGCCTTCGGGCTTCTCGCCGGACTCTCCAGGCTTGCCCCTGGTGGCGTCCGGCTTGTCGAGATTCGGTGCCGTGCCGCCGCCGGCGGCCTCGCCGAGCATCTTGTCCAGCTCGGAGAAGTCCAGCTGCTCGCGGTACACGAAGCCATCCGGGTCGTCCAGGTCGCTCGCCGTCGGCAGCATGTCCGGGTGCTCCCACAGGGCGTCACGCCCGTCGACACCGCGCGCGTCCGTCAGCGAGGCCCACAGCCGCGCGGCGTCCCGCAGCCTGCGCGGACGCAGCTGCAGACCGATCAGCGTGGCGAACGTCTGCTCCGCCGGGCCGCCCGACGCGCGGCGCCTGCGCAGCGTCTCGCGCAGCGCGCTCGCGGACGTGAGCCGCGACGAGGCGGCTTCGTGGACGACCGCGTCGACCCAGCCCTCGACCAGCGCGAGCGCCGTCTCCAGACGCGCCAGGGCCGCCTTCTGCTCCGGGGTGTCCTCCGGCTGGAACATGCCCTGCTGCAGCGCTTCCTGCAGCTGCTCGGGATGCGACGGGTCGAACTGGCCGACCACGTCCTCCAGCTTGGTCGTGTCGACCTTGATGCCGCGGGCGTATCCCTCGACCGCGCCGAACAGGTGCGAGCGCAGCCACGGCACATGGGCGAAGAGGCGCTGGTGGGCCGCCTCGCGCAGCGCGAGATACAGCCGCACCTCCTCCTTCGGCACGCCGAGGTCCTTGCCGAGCGCGTCCATGTTCAACGGGAGGAGCGCGGCCTTGCCGGCCGGGCCCAGCGGGAGACCGATGTCCGTCGAGCCGACCACCTCGCCGGCCAGGACACCGACCGCCTGGCCGATCTGCTGGCCGAACATCGCGCCGCCCATGGAGCGCATCATCCCGATCAGCGGGCCGGCCATGGCCTGCATCTCCTCGGGCAGCACGTCGCCCATGGCGAGGCCGACGCGCTCGGCGACCGGGTCCACGAGCTGCTGCCACGCAGGGAGGGTCGCCTCGACCCACTCCGCGCGGCTCCACGCCACGGCCGTGCTCGCGCCCGAGGGCAGCGAGGTGGCGCCGTCCAGCCACAGGTCGGCGAGCCGCACGGCCTCCTCGACCGCGGTGCGGTCCACCGGGCCGACGCTCGCGTCCTTGGTGCCGTCCGGCGTGCCCTGGGAGACGGTCTGGCGGGCGATCTGCTTGGCCATGTCCCAGTTCACCGGGCCGCCCTCGTAGCTCAGCATCTGGCCGAGCTGCTGGAACGCCGCGCCGAGATCGCCCGGGTTCAGCGAGCCGAACATGGCGGCGAAGGGGTTGTCCCCGCCGCCCTCGCCGAAGCCGAAGGGATTGGACGGGGACCCGCCGGAGCCCTGGCCACCTCCGGCGGAATTCTTCTTCTTGCCCTCGTCGCCGTTCTCCGGCTCCTCCGGCGGAAGGCCGAATCCGAATGGGGTGTCACTCACGGGTTTCCTCGGCTCGTAGGGCCACCGGCTTTCCGCCGGCGGCGACTGCCCGACAACACCTCCCAGCCTATGCGGCCGGGCGCCCCTGCGGCTTCGACACCGAGCCGCTTGCGGGCTCGGTGCCCCGCCGGCACGTGGCCTGCGGCAGGATGGACGCCACCTGGTGCGTATGCGTCATTCGCTTGCGTATTGAAGACAACCGCTGGAGACGCCTGGTGAGTTCCCCAGATCCGCAGGTTCGCGCAGCGCGAAACCGCTCAACCGCCGGCCGCTGGCCCGAGGGGCGTGGCCCCGTCGTGGCCGTCACCGGTGCCGCCACGGGCGTCGGTGACCTGCTCACCAGGCGCCTCGCCGCCTCCGACGAGATCAAGCAGGTCATCGCGATCGACGAGCGCCGGGGCGAGGTCCCCGAGGCGCACTGGCACATCCTCGACGTCCGCGACCCGGCGATCGCGGAGAAGCTGCGGGGTGCCGACGTCGTGGTGCACCTTGCGCTGGACCTCGACCTGGAGACCGACTCGGCCGCCCGTACCGCGTACAACGTGCGCGGTACGCAGACGGTGCTGACCGCCGCCGCCGCGGCCGGCGTCCACCGGGTAGTCCTGTGCACCTCCGCCATGGTCTACGGGGCGCTGCCCGACAACGACATCCCGCTCTCCGAGGACGCCGAGCTGCGCGCGACCGCCGAGGCGACCGGTGTCGGCGACCTGCTGGAGATCGAACGCCTGGGCCGCCGCGCGCCCCGTGCCCATCCCGGCCTGAACGTCACCGTGGTCCGGCCGGCCGTTCTCGTCGGCGGCACCGACACCGCGCTGACCCGCTACTTCGAGTCGCCCCGGCTGCTCGTGGTCGCCGGATCCCGGCCCACCTGGCAGTTCTGCCATGTCGAGGACCTGGTGAGCGCCCTGGAGTACGCGGCGCTGGAGAAGGTCGAGGGCGAGCTCGCCGTCGGCTGCGACGGCTGGCTGGAACAGGAGGAGGTCGAGGAGCTCAGCGGCATCCGCCGGATGGAGCTGCCGTCGGCGGTGGCGCTGGGTGCGGCCGCCCGTCTGCACCGGATCGGCCTCACGCCCTCTCCTGCGGGCGACCTCGCGTACACGATGCATCCCTGGGTGGTGAGCGTGAGCCGGCTGCACGACGCCGGCTGGCGTCCGCGGTGGACGAACGAGGAGGTGCTGACCGCCCTGCTGGAGGAGGTCGAGGGCCGGCACACCGTCGCGGGCCGCCGCCTCGGCCGCAAGGACGCCACCGCCGCCGGCGCGGCGGGCGCGACGGTCGCCCTGCTGGGCACGGCGGCACTCGTGCGCCGCGCCCGCAAGGCGCGCCGCCGGATCTAGGGGGCGTCTTGTCGATCAGGCCGGATGAGGGAGTGGGGGTCCCCCCACGCCCGCAGGGCGTAGGGGGAGGGTCTGGTGCCGTGGATCGCAAGGCGGAGGAGGGAGGCGACGCGGAGCGTCGGCGACCGACGACAACGCTGGGGGCACCTCCCGTGCCCGAAGGGCTACGGGGGAGAGGCGCGGTGCCAGGCGTCGGGAGCCCGGCAAGATCGGCGAGACACCCCCTAGGGGGCGTCCGGGGCGGGGCGTCCATGCCGTTCCTGTAGGAGGCTCCAAGGCCGGGCGGGGCCGAACCGTGGGAAGGGCTATTCCGCGCTGTCAGTGCCGTGCGGCACGATGGCACCATGGCTCCCACGTACGACCACCCCGGCGAGCAGGCGGCACAGGACCCCATCCGGCTGCTCGCGATCCGTGACACCCCGCTCTCCGTCGACGAGGTCTTCGCGGCCGTGGGCGACGACGCCGCGGGCGGCACCGCGCTCTTCGTCGGCACCGTGCGCAACCACGACGGCGGCGCCGATGTCGACACCCTGGGCTACTCCTGCCACCCGACGGCGGAGGCGGAGATGCGCCGTATCGCCGAGAAGGTGGCCGCCGAGTACCCCGTTCGGGCGCTCGCCGCCGTCCATCGTGTGGGTGACCTGGCGGTCGGTGATCTGGCGGTGGTGGTCGCGGTTTCGTGCCCGCACCGCGGGGAGGCGTTCGAGGCGTGCCGGAAGCTGATCGACGACCTCAAGCACGAGGTGCCGATCTGGAAGCACCAGAAATTCTCGGACGGCACCGAGGAGTGGGTGGGAGCCTGCTGACCCATGCACGGATCCCTGACGGGCCGTCAGTGCGATTCCGCCCGGTGAAACCCGGTCGGCCCTCATCCGCCCCGATTTGCGTAACCCCACCCCTGCCAGGAGCGTTGAAGCCGCAGATGACTAATCTGCTGATCACTCAGGCGTTCGCTCATGGGGTAGGGAGGTCGCGATGGCAGTTCTGGCCTGGTTGCTGATTCCGCTCTTCGCTGCTGTCGGTGCGGCGATATGGGCCGGCTGGGCCCAGCGGAACCGCACGAGCGGGGACGTCGCCGAGCTCGCCGGCTACGCGCGCTTCCGCGATGCGATGGAGAAGGCCGCCTCCTCCGGTACGGACGCCGTCCGGCAGTGACGCCGAAGCGTACGCAGGCGCCGACAGGCCCTCGTACGGACCGGCCCCGGCCGTACTCGCACAGGCTCGTCCCGTACTGTCGTTCCATGCCACGCCGCACCGCGACGATGCTCGCCTCCACCCTCGTCTTCATCGCGCTTCTCTGCGCAGGCGTCTTCTTCAAGGTCCCGTACGCGGAGATGTCGCCCGGCCCGACGGTGAACACGCTGGGCTCCGCCGACGGCGAGCCGGTGCTCGCTGTCTCCGGCCGCAAGACGTTCCCGACCACAGGTCACCTCAACATGACCACCGTCAGGGTGACCGGCGCGGACTACGAGATGAGCCTCGTCGAGGCGCTCTACGGCTGGGTGGCCCACGACAACGTGGTGGTGCCGCACGACACCCTCTACCCCGACGGGAAGACCGAGGAGCAGTCGACGCAGGAGAACGCCGAGGAATTCAGCCAGTCCCAGGAGAGCGCCAAGGTGGCGGCGCTGAGGGAGCTGAAGATCCCGGTGTCGTCGCGGGTGGTCGTCTCCACGGTCGTCAAGGGATCGCCGTCCGAGGGCAGGCTGCACGCGGGCGATGTCATCCGCGCGGTGGACGGCACCGAGATCAAGGAGCCCGGTGACGTCGCCGAGCAGGTCGTGAAGCACAAGCCGGGCGAGGAGGTCGTCTTCACCGTCGTCCCCGCCAAGGCGGCAGCCGCGGCGGAGAAGGCCGGCAAGGAGCCCCGGGGCACCCAGAAGGTCACGATCACCACGGTGAAGGCCGAGGACGACGACCGCGCGATCGTCGGCATCCAGGCCGGGACCGACCACACCTTCCCGTTCACGATCGACATCAACCTCGCCGATGTCGGCGGCCCGAGCGCCGGCCTGATGTTCGCCCTCGGCATTGTCGACAAGCTGACCGCCGAGGACCTCACCGGCGGCGAGTTCGTCGCCGGGACCGGCACGATCGACGACAGCGGCAGGGTCGGCCCGATCGGCGGCATCGAGATGAAGCTGGTCGGTGCGCGCAACGCCGGCGCCGAGTTCTTCCTGACCCCCGGCGGCAACTGCGCCTCCGCCGCCTCCGACACCCCGGACGGCCTGACGCTGGTCAAGGTCGAGACGATCGCCGACGCGACGAAGTCCCTGGCGAAGATCCGCTCGGGCGACACCGAGGCCCTGCCGAGCTGCTCGACGGGCTGAGCCCGCGGGCACGTCCCTGGGGCACAGGCACGGGGCGCGGCACGAGGGCGCACGGCACGAGGGCGCCGCTGATGCGCAGAGCGATCTGCGCATCAGCGGCGCCCTCGCCGCGTCGTACGGCTGCCGGGTCAGTCCTCGAACGTCGCCGACAGGGCCTCTGCGAGACCCGGCACCAGGCCGCCGCCCGTGAGCACCTCCTTCGCCGAGTCCTTCTCGCGCAGACGCAGGGCCGACTCCCGGGCCCCGTCGCGGAGCACGGCCACCGTCATCCGGACCTCCTGGCGGTCCGGGTGAGAGGCGACCCACTTGGTCAGGGCCGCCTCGTCGAGGCCGTCCGGGACGGACGCCTCGGCGGACGGCGGCAGCATCAGGCGCTCCACCGTCAGCGCGCAGCCGACGACCGCGTCGGGCCAGGCGATCGTGCCGAGGAACTCGTCGAGCGGGGTGCCGGACGGGATCTCGTCCTGCTCGATCGGGGTGAGCGGCGCAGCCGCGTCGCCCTCGTCGAGGCCGAGCTGTGCGGCCAGACCAGGCTCCTGGGAGCGCAGCCGAGCGGTGTCGACGAGGGCGAAGAGCCGGGCCGGCTGGTCCCAGCCGAGCGTGGCGGCGTACTCGTCGATCTCGAGCACGGCCCGGGTGAGCGGGCTCGCGGCGATCGGGCCCGAAGGGGGCTGATGGTCGGGGGCGGGGGAAGAAGCGTTGGACATGGTCAATATCCTGCCTCCTTCCTGCCCCGCGACGGGAACTAGGTAAAGCCTCAGTAAGTTGCATCAGTGGGCTCTACGATCGCGGGGCCCGATTCACACGACCGCGAACTTCGAGGTGCGCACGTTGGCTTTCCAGATGCCGGACCGCGGCGGAGGCCCGACCGGGCCACGGATGAGAGTGGGCCGGCCGACCCGGCGTGTCCGCACCCTGCTCATGACACTGGGTGTCCTGGCCGCTCTGGCCATGGTCTTCGTCATGTTCGCCGGGTTCTGGACCGACTGGCTCTGGTACCGCTCCGTCAGGTACTCCTCCGTCTTCACGACCACCCTGTGGACCAAGATCGGATTGTTCGCCGTCTTCGGCCTGCTCATGGCAGCGGCCGTCGGGCTGAACATCTGGCTGGCGCACCGGCTGCGGCCGCCGCTCAGCGCGATGTCGCTGGAGCAGCAGAGTCTCGACCGGTACCGCATGGGCATCGCCCCGTACAAGAAGTGGGTGCTCCTCGCGATCACCGCTCTTGTCGGGCTGATCGCCGGTGCCTCCGCCACCAGCCAGTGGCGGACCTGGCTGATGTGGGTCAACGGCGTGCCCTTCGGCCAGAAGGACCCGCAGTTCAAGATGGACGTGGCGTTCTACGCGTTCGACCTGCCGTGGTACCGCTTCCTGCTCGGCTTCGGTTTCGCGGCCGTCGTGCTGTCCCTGATCGCCGCCGCCCTGACCCACTACCTGTACGGCGGGCTGCGGATCACCAGCCCCGGCGCGCGGGCGACGGGCGCCGCCACCGGCCACCTGTCGGTGCTGCTCGGCCTGTTCGTGGCGCTCAAGGCCGTGGCGTACTGGCTCGACCGGTACGGACTCGCGGTGAAGTCCAGCGACTTCAAGGCCACGAGCAACTGGACCGGCCTGCGCTACGTCGACGCGAATGCCTATCTGCCGGCCAAGACGATCCTGTTCTGCATCGCGGTGATCTGCGCCGTGCTGTTCTTCGCCACGCTCTGGCGCCGGACGTGGCAGCTGCCGATGATCGGCTTCGGGCTCATGGTGCTCTCCGCGATCCTGATCGGCGGGCTCTACCCGGCGATCGTGCAGAAGTTCCAGGTCCAGCCGAACGAGCAGGCCAAGGAAGCCGAGTACATCCGCAAGAACATCGAGGCGACGCGCAAGGCGTACGGCATCGACGGCGTGAAGCCGACGGACTACTCGGGCCGCGGCCAGATCAAGGACGCGGAGAAGCAGCGCAAGGACGCCGACTCGGCGGCCAGCTACCGCATAAACGACCCCAACATCGTCTCGCCCACGTTCCAGCAGCTGGAGCAGGGGCGGAAGTACTACCAGTTCCCCTCCACCCTGGACATCGACCGCTACAAGGGCCAGGACACGGTCATCGGTCTGCGTGAGATCAATCTCCAGGGCGTCGACAAGCGCAACTGGATCAACGACCACTTCACGTACACCCACGGCTTCGGCGCCGTCGCCGCGAAGGGCACGGACACGGCCAGGGGCACCGGCGGCGCCCCGGAGTTCACCGAGTCCGGCCTCCCCTCCGAGGGCAGCCTCGGCGACTACGAGCAGCGGATCTACTACGGCGAGAAGACCGCGCAGTACTCGATCGTGGGCGGCCCCCAGAAGGAGCTCGACTACGAGAAGGACGGCGGCGGCCAGGTCACCACGAGCTACGCGGGCAAGGGCGGCATCGACCTCTCCGGCGCGCTCAACCGTGCCGCGTACGCCGTCGCGTTCAGCGAGCCGCAGATCCTGTACTCGGGTGCGATCGGCGAGGGTTCGAAGATCCTCTACAACCGCACGCCCAAGGAGCGCGTCGAAGCGGTCGCCCCGTGGCTGACCATCGACGGCGACGCCTACCCGGCGGTCGTGGGCAAGCGGATCCAGTGGGTCGTCGACGCCTACACCACGACCAACGGCTACCCCTACGCGTCCCGTACGACGCTCGGGGAGACCACGGCCGACGCCCTGACCGACCGGCAGCGCGCGGTGCTTGCCCAGCAGAACCAGGTCAACTACATCCGGAACTCGGTGAAGGCCACCGTCGACGCCTACGACGGCACCGTGACCCTGTACGAGTGGGACGAGAACGACCCGGTCCTCAAGACCTGGAAGAAGGCGTTCCCCGGCACGGTGAAGCCGAAGGCCGAGATCCCGGCCGAGCTGAAGGCCCATCTGCGGTACCCGCAGGACATGTTCAAGGTCCAGCGTGAGCTGCTGTCCCTGTACCACGTCACCGAGCCGGCTCCGTTCTACAACGCGAGTGACGCCTGGCAGGTGCCGAACGACCCCACCAAGGCGGACAGCAACGCGGTCCCGCCGTACTACCTGTCCCTCAAGCTCCCGGGGCAGGAGCGGCAGCAGTTCGCCCTGACGACGACGTTCACCCCCAGCGGACGGCCCAACCTGCGGGCGTTCATGGCGGTCGACGCCGACGCCACGAGCCGCGACTACGGCACCATCAGACTGATGCGGGTGACGGACGACAAGGTCGACGGTCCCGAGCAGGTGCAGAGCCGGCTCAACCGGCACGACCCGATCGCCACCTTCGTCCGCGACCTCAAGGGCGCCGACTCGACCATCAAGTACGGCAATCTGCTGACCGTCCCCCTGGACAGCGGCTTCCTGTACGTCGAGCCGATCTACGCCCAGGGCCGCGGCTCGGAGTTCCCGCTGCTGAGCAAGGTGGCCGTGGTGTACGGCCAGCGGATCGGCTTCGCCGACGACCTCGGCGGCGCGCTGTCCCAGGTCTTCGGCGAGCGTGCGCCGGACGACACCACCACACCGCCGACCGAGCCGGATGAGCCGCCGACGGAGCCCACCGAGCCGCCCGCCACGGGTGACGCGGCGCTCCAGGACGCCATCGAGGACGCGCAGAAGGCGTACTCGGACGGCCAGGCGGCCATGAAGAGGGGCGACTGGACGGCCTACGGCAAGGCGCAGTCCGCGCTGCAGGAGGCGCTCCAGCGGGCCGCGGACGCCGAGGCCCGGCTGAAGGAGCCCGACCAGGGCGGATGAGGGGATCCACCCCGTGTCGTGGTACCTTTACGGAACAACGACGCGGGGTGGAGCAGCTCGGTAGCTCGCTGGGCTCATAACCCAGAGGTCGCAGGTTCAAATCCTGTCCCCGCTACTGGAATGAAGAGGGCCCGGATCCTTGAGGATCCGGGCCCTCTTCGTGCTGACCCGACCCCCTTCGGGGGGTTCGTTGCCCGAAGTGCGTGCCGGTGAGCGCTAGTTGGTGCCGGACGTGTTTGACTTATCCATCTGTGGGCATGTCGACAAAACGCTGAAGTGACCTCACTGGCTGCGGTATACCAGGTGTACGCGGGTTGCAGGTGGTGCGACGATGGATTTTATGGGGGACAGGGCAACTCTGTTGGAGTCAGGGCGGTTTGTGCAGCCGCACGCCGGGAACGCGGCGGACGCGATCCATCCCGTCGACGCCGTCGACGTGCTGGACGCTTCCGGCCGCGGCGACAACGTCGTCAGGACGGGTGGCATCGCCGCCACGGACAACGTCGACGCCGAGGAGACCGCCGGCGTCGAAGCGCGCCACCGCAGCGCCGCCGACCGCGGCGACACGGCCTCGATGAGCGTGCTCGGCGCGCTGCTGCTGCGCCGGGGGGACCTGGACGGCGCCGAGCCCTATCTGCGCGGCGCGACCGCCGACGGCGACCGTGCGGCCGCCAACAACCTGGGCGTCCTGCTGCACCAGCGCGGCTACGCGGATGAGGCGGCCGGGTGGTGGCGTATCGCCGCGGTCGCCGGTTCGGCGGCCGCCGCGCACGCACTCGGCCGTCACTTCCGTGAGCGCGGCGACGAACCGGCCGCCGAGTACTGGCTGCGCCAGTCCGCCGAACAGGGCCATGCCCTCGGGGCGTACGCACTGGCCGACCTGCTGGAGCACCGGGGTGAGGGCGGGGCCGAGCGCTGGCTGCGCACGGCGGCCGAGCAGGGGCACCGCGAGGCTGCCTACCGCCTCGCCCGAGCGCTGGAGCGCCGTGCCGCGGAGGAGGTGCGGGCAGGCGGGGGCGTCGGGCCACTGGGGCCGGCCGCCCCGCAGCCCAGGACCGCAGCCGTACCGGCCGCGCGCCGGGGCGACGGCGCACCCGTGGAGGGGGACCGGCGCGGCAGCGTGCGCGCCGCGACACCGCGCGGTGACGGCATGCCCCGCGGCGGAACGCAGGGTGACCGCGGTCCCGGTGAGGGCGCCGCCGGAGGCGTCCGTGCGACGGGTGGTGCCGGTGGCGAGCGCGTCGCGGGCGACGGTGTGCGCGGGCACGGTGACCGGACGCCGCGCAGCGGCGTGCAGGCGGTCGACGGCGCCCGTGACGCGCGGGTGCAGGCCGGCGGCGTGCCCCGTGGTGGAGCCAGAGGCGGCCGCGGGCCCGACACGGGATCCCCCGCGGTCGGCGGGGCCGTGTGGCAGACGGACGCCGGACTGCGCGTGCTCGCCGAGGCGGAGGCAGCCCGCCCCGCCGGCGAGCGCGAGCCGAGCCTGCTCGACGAGGCCGTCCAGTGGCACCGCCAGGCCGCCGCACGCGGCCACCGGCGGGCGGCCCTGCATCTCGGCGCCATCCTCGAGAGGCGCGGCGAGCTGAAGGAGGCCGGCCGCTGGTACCTGACCGCCGCCAAGGAGGGCGAGGCCCGGGCGGCGTGCGCGCTGGGCTTCCTGCTGCGTGACGCGGGCGACGAGGAGAGCGCCGCCGTGTGGTGGCTGCGGGCCGCCCAGGACGGCGACGGCAACGCGGCGAACGCCCTCGGCGCCCTGCACGCCGCCCGCGGCGAGGCACAGACCGCCGAGCGCTGGTACCGCGCGGCCATGGACGCGGGCGACGTCAACGGCGCGTACAACCTCGGGCTGCTCTGCGCCGCCCAGGACCGCACGGCCCAGGCCGAGCAGTGGTACCGCCGCGCCGCCTACGCCGGGCACCGCGAGGCCGCGAACGCGCTCGCCGTCCTGCTCCTGCAGGCCGGGGACCCCGCGGGCGCCGAACCCTGGTTCTCCAAGGCGGCGGAGGCGGGCAGCGTCGACGCGGCGTTCAACCTGGGCATCCTCCACGTCGGCCGTGACGACGACCGCACCGCGCTGTCCTGGTACGAGCGGGCCGCGGCCGCCGGCCACACCGAGGCCGCGCTCCAGGTCGGTATCGCCCGGCTCAAGGAGGGCGACGACCAGGCCGCCGAGCGCCACCTGCGGTGCGCGGCCGGCGGCGGGAGTGCCGAGGCCGCGTTCCGGCTCGCCAGCGTGCTCGACGCGCGCCGGCCGCCGCCGGGCCCGCCGGCGCTCGGCGAGCCGATGGCCGAGAAGAGCGAGTGCGAGGAGTGGTACGAGCGTGCCGCCGAGCAGGGGCACCGCCGCGCCCAGGTGCGAGTCGGCATGCTCGCCGCGGGCCGCGGGGACATGGCGGAGGCGGCCCGCTGGTACCGCGAGGCGGCGGAGGCGGGCAGCCGCAGCGGCGCCTTCAACCTCGGACTGCTCCTCGCCCGCGAGGGCAGCGAGCGGGAGGCCGCCCTGTGGTGGGCCCGCGCGGCCCGCGCCGGGCACGGCAGGGCCGCCCTGCGGCTCGCGCTGCTCGCGGCCCGCAGGGGCGAGCTCGCCGAGGGGCAGCGCTGGTGCGCCACGGCGGTCGAGCTGGGTCCGGCCGAGGTCGCGGAGCGTGCGGCGAAGCTGCGGGAGGCACTGATCCAGGAGCTGACCGCGTAGCCCCTGGGGCTGGGGGGAAGGGATTTGCGCTGGTCCACGGGGTCCCGTAAGGTGGTGTTCACCGACGCGGGGTGGAGCAGCTCGGTAGCTCGCTGGGCTCATAACCCAGAGGTCGCAGGTTCAAATCCTGTCCCCGCTACTGAAACGAAGGCCCGGATCCTTGAGATCCGGGCCTTCGGTCATGTCGGGCCCGTCACTGCCGGTCGCCGGATCGGATTCGGCGACGCAGGCCCGGCGCCCGGCCGGACGTGACGAAGAAGGGCCCCGACGCTGTCGTCGGGGCCCTTCTCAGTGGTTTCGTGCTACGCGGCAGCGCAGTTCGGGCAGGTGCCGCGGTAGGTCACCTCGACGTCCGAGATCGTGAAGCCGAAGCGTTCGGAGTCGGGGAGGTCGGCCAAGGGGTTGCCCGACGGGTGGACGTCGCGGATCGCACCGCACTGGGCGCACACCAGGTGCTGGTGGGGCCGGTGGGCATTCGGGTCGTAGCGCTTGGCGCGGCGGTCGGTCGACACCTCGAGCACTTCACCGAGGCCGACCAGCTCGCCCAGGGTGTTGTAGACGGTGGCCCGGGAGATCTCGGGCAGTCGCTCCACCGCGCGGGCGTGGACCTCGTCGGCCGTCAGGTGGACATGGTCGCCGTCGAGGACCTCGGCCACGACGCGTCGCTGGGCGGTCATGCGCCAGCCGCGTCCGCGGAGTCGTTCCAACAGGTCACTCATAGGACCAGCCTAACAGTGAAGGGACCCAGGTCCCGAACAGGTGTGACTTTGGATGCTCACTTGACTTAGACAAAGTCCATCGTAGGATCGAGACCAGCGCACGCCAAGGGCAGGTTGTTGTGCTGAATTGATCATGGGCAGGAACGACGCAGGAGGCGCACGTGACGCAGGGACCCCTCACCACGGAGGCCGGAGCACCGGTCGCCGACAACCAGAACAGCGAGACGGCGGGCGTCGGTGGTCCCGTTCTGGTCCAGGACCAGCTGCTGCTCGAGAAGCTCGCGCACTTCAACCGCGAGCGCATCCCGGAGCGCGTGGTCCACGCCCGTGGCGCCGGCGCCTACGGCACGTTCACGCTCACCCGTGACGTCTCGCAGTGGACGCGTGCGAAGTTCCTCTCCGAGGTCGGCAAGCAGACGGAGACGTTCCTGCGCTTCTCGACCGTCGCGGGCAACCTCGGTGCGGCGGACGCGGTCCGTGACCCGCGCGGCTGGGCGCTGAAGTTCTACACCGAAGAGGGCAACTACGACCTCGTCGGCAACAACACCCCGGTGTTCTTCATCAAGGACGCCATCAAGTTCCCCGACTTCATCCACACCCAGAAGCGCGACCCGTACACGGGCAGCCAGGAGGCGGACAACGTCTGGGACTTCTGGGGCCTGTCGCCCGAGTCCACGCACCAGGTGACCTGGCTCTTCGGCGACCGCGGCATCCCCGCCTCGTACCGCCACATGAACGGCTACGGCTCCCACACCTACCAGTGGAACAACGAGGCCGGCGAGGTCTTCTGGGTCAAGTACCACTTCAAGACCGACCAGGGCATCAAGAACCTCACCCAGGACGAGGCCAACAAGCTCGCCGGTGAGGACCCGGACTCCCACCAGCGCGACCTGCGCGAGGCCATCGAGCGCGGTGACTTCCCGACCTGGACCGTGCAGGTGCAGATCATGCCGGCGGCCGAGGCGGCGACCTACCGCTTCAACCCGTTCGACCTCACCAAGGTGTGGCCGCACGAGGACTACCCGCCGATCGAGATCGGCAAGCTGGAGCTCAACCGCAACCCGGAGAACATCTTCGCCGAGGTCGAGCAGTCCATCTTCAGCCCCGCGCACTTCGTGCCGGGTATCGGTCCCTCGCCGGACAAGATGCTCCAGGGCCGTCTCTTCGCGTACGGCGACGCCCACCGCTACCGCGTCGGCATCAACGCCGACCACCTGCCGGTGAACCGCCCGCACGCCACCGAGGCGCGTACGAACAGCCGTGACGGCTTCCTGTACGACGGCCGTCACAAGGGCGCGAAGAACTACGAGCCCAACAGCTTCGGCGGCCCGCACCAGATCGACCGCCCGCTGTGGCAGCCGGTCCCGGTGACCGGTGCGACCGGCGACCACCCGGCGCCCGTCCACTCCGAGGACAACGACTTCGTGCAGGCGGGCAACCTCTACCGCCTGATGTCCGAGGACGAGAAGGGCCGTCTGATCGACAACCTCGCCGGCTTCATCGCCAAGGTGTCGCGTGACGACATCGCCGAGCGCGCGATCGGCAACTTCCGCCAGGCGGACGGTGACTTCGGCAAGCGGCTCGAGGCCGCGGTCCAGGCCCTTCGCGGCTGACCGCTTGTCGTTGCAAGAGGGCCGGACTCCTGTCCAGGGGGATCCGGCCCTCTTGGCGTGGGCGTGAAACCGGCGTGCTCAGCCGGCGACCGAGCCCGCGTGCCGCCTGGCCGGCACCCAGCAGCGGATGATGTCGCGGACGGAGACGATGCCGATCGGGCCGCCGTTGTCCGTCACGATCAGATGGCGGAAGCCGCCGTGCGCCATGGCCTCGGCCGCCTCCTCCAGGGTCCAGGAAGGCGCGGCGAACACGACGTCGGTGGTGGTGTGCGTTCCGGCGGTCTCCAGGTCGGGGTTCTGACCGGAGCCGACCGAGTTCAGGATGTCGCGCTCGGTGAGGATCCCGAGCCCCAGGTCGCCGTCGAGGACGACCGCCGCGCCGATACGTCGTGCGGCCATCAGACTGGCCGCCTGGCGGAGTGTGTGTGCGGGTCCGATGGTGAGGACCACCGTGCTCATGGCGTCACGGACGAGCATGGACGGAGCCACCTCCTTGGTGTACCGGTTGCTAGAGAACCGATTCACAAGTTCACAAGTGGGGGGAGTCTCAGAGTCCCAGCCCCGAACCAGGGCAGCAAGAGGGCGCGCGCGGCCTGTTGGGCCGCGCGCGAAAGCCTCCGAAGGCGCGGGCGTGCGCCCGGAAGGGTCAGTACCGCTGGTTCAGATAGCCCAGGAGCTCGCGGTGGAGCAGCCCGTTCGACGCGGCGGCGTTGCCGCTGTGCGGCCCCGGAGTGCCGTCGAGGCCGGTGAACGACCCGCCCGCCTCCTGCACCACGATCGCCGGGGCGGCCATGTCCCACAGCGACAGCTCCGGCTCGGCGCAGATGTCCACCGAACCTTCGGCGACCATCATGTACGACCAGAAATCGCCGTAGCCGCGGGTGCGCCAGCAGGCCCGGGTCAGGTCCAGGAACCCGTCGAGGCGCCCCTGGTCCTCCCAGCCGCTCAGCGAGGAGTACGCGAACGACGCGTCCTGTATCCGCTCGACCTTCGAGACATGAAGCCGCGTCGCCGACGTCAGGCTGCGGCCGGTGTACGCGCCGGCGCCCTTAGCCGCCCACCAGCGGCGGCCCAGCGCCGGGGCCGACACCACGCCCACCACCGGCTCGAAGCCGCCCTCGCCTGCCTCCATCAGCGAGACGAGCGTCGCCCACACCGGAACGCCGCGCACGTAGTTCTTGGTGCCGTCGATCGGGTCGACGACCCAGCGCCGCGGGCCCGTGCCCTCGATGCCGTACTCCTCGCCGAGGACCGCGTCGCGCGGCCGTGCCCGCTGGAGCTGCCCGCGGATCAACTCCTCGGCAGCCTTGTCGGCCTCGCTCACCGGTGTCATGTCCGGCTTCGTCTCGACTTTGAGGTCCAGAGCCTTGAACCGCTCCATCGTGGTGGCGTCGGCGGCGTCCGCGAGGACATGGGCGAGGCGCAGATCATCGTGGTAGTCGGGCATGTCGTCACTCTATCGGTGCCACCACCACCCCTTCCTGGCGACGGGGGCGGCCGCGAGGCGCGCTGCCGCGTCCCTTGACAGCCCCGGCGGGCCCGTCAACCCTGTGCCCACACACGCCCGGCCCGGGAGGCGACGATGCCCGCAGCACGAGAGTCCCTGCTGAACGCCGCGCTCGCGGCGCTCGGCGAACTCCCCTGGTCCGGCGTGCGGATGGCCGATGTCGCCGGAGCCGCGGGAGTCTCCCGCCAGACGCTCTACAACGAGTTCGGCAGCAAGGACGGGCTCGCCCGGGCCCTGGTGCGGCGCGAGGCCGATCGCTACCTGCGCGGGGTGGAACGGCTGCTGGCCCAGCGGACCGAACCGGCCGAACGGCTGGTCTCCCTCGCCGAATGGACCGTCGGCGAGGCCCGCACCCGGCCCCTGCTGCGTGCCCTGCTCACCGGCTGCTGGGGCGAACGGCTGCCCGTGCCGCGCCCGGTGCGCCGGGGCGCCGCCCCCTCCGTGGTGCCGGCCCAGCGCCGCGCCGACGCCGGGCTCCCCGCCCCGGCCGAGCTGCTCGCGGCCGTACGGGACCGGTCGCGCGCGGCCGTGGGGCACGCGCGTCGGTCACGGGAGGGGCGCGCCATCGACGACCCGGCGGATCTGCCGCAGCGCTGCGAACTCGCCGTACGCCTGGCGCTGTCCTGGGTGATCGCGCCCGCGGGCGACGGGGTCGCCCAGCTGGTGCTGGGCACGGTGGGCGGGGCCGGGGCCGCCCTCAGCGCGACGAGCCCGAGAGCTGCAGACCGATGACGCCGACGATCACCAGCGTGATCGAGACGATCTTGAGGGTGGAGACCAGGTCGCCGAGGAAGAGCATGCCGTAGAGGGCCGTACCGGCCGCACCGATGCCGGTCCACACCGCGTACGCGGGCCCGACGTCGAGCTTCCGCAGAGAGAGGGTCAGCAGGCCGAAGCTGCCGAGGGCGAAGGCCGCGAAGGCGACCGTCGGCCACAATCGGGTGAAGCCGTGCGACAGCTTGAGGCAGACGGCGAAGCCCGTCTCCAGCAACCCGGCGACCACCACCAGCAGCCACGCCATCGGTCTTCGGCCTCCCGCGTCATTCGGTGACTGCTCGGTCTGAGACTGCTTGGTCCGACTTGGTGCGATTATGCACTTACCAAAGGCCGCAGGCCGCAAACGCGGGCGACTCAGTCACCTTCGCGTCGCTCCCGCGTCGCCAGAAGCCGCCGCAGGGAGTACAGCCGGGCGGGATCCGCGTGGCCCTCGGCCACCCAGTCGTCCAGCGCGCAGTCCTGCTCGTCGTGGGAGCAGGCGCGCGGGCAGCCCTCCGTACCCGGTTCCAGATCCGGGAAGGCATTGATGACGCGGGACGGATCGACATGGTGCAGGCCGAACGACCGCACACCCGGGGTGTCGATCACCCAGCCGCCCTTCTCGTCCGCGAGCGGCAGGGCGAGCGCCGACGTCGTCGTGTGCCGGCCACGGCCGGTGACCGCGTTGACGAGGCCGGTGCTGCGCCGCCGCTCCTGCGGCACCAGTGCGTTCACCAGCGTCGTCTTGCCGACACCCGAGTGCCCGACGAACGCCGTCGTCCGGCCCACCAGGTGCTCGCGCACGCGCTCCGCCGCCAGGCCGTCCACGAACTCCTCGGAGGTGGTGACCACATGGGGCACGCCCAGCGCGCCGTACATCTCCAGCAGCTCGTCCGGCGGGGCGAGGTCCGACTTGGTCAGCACCAGCAGCGGCTCCAGACCGCCGTCGTACGCCGCGACCAGGCAGCGGTCGATCAGCCGGGGGCGCGGCTCGGGGTCGGCGAGCGCGGTGACGATCGCGAGCTGGTCCGCGTTGGCGACGACCACGCGCTCGAAGGGATCGTCGTCGTCGGCCGTACGCCGCAGCACCGAGCTGCGCGGCTCGATCCGCACGATCCGGGCCAGGGTGTCCTTCGCGCCCGACAGGTCACCGACGATGCCGACCCGGTCGCCCACGACCGCCGCCTTGCGGCCCAGCTCGCGGGCCTTCATCGCCATCACGACCCGGTCCTCGACCAGACAGGTCAGCCGGCCGCGGTCGACGGTGAGGACCATCCCCTCCGCCGCGTCCTCGTGCTTGGGCCGGATGCTGGTGCGCGGGCGGTTGCCCTTGCGGTTCGGGCGGGAGCGGATGTCGTCCTCGTCGGTGTGCTTGCCGTAGCGGCGCATGACGTCAGGCCCCGAGCATTTCGGCCCACATCCGCGGGAAGTCCGGCAACGTCTTGGCGGTGGTCGCCACGTTCTCGATCTGCACGTCCTTCACCGCGAGACCGATGATCGAACCGGCCGTCGCCATCCGGTGGTCGTCGTAGGTGTGGAACACGCCGCCGTGCAGCGGGCGCGGGCGGATGTGCAGGCCGTCCTCGGTCTCGGTGACGTCGCCACCGAGCTCGTTGATCTCCTTGGTGAGCGCCGCCAGCCGGTCCGTCTCGTGCAGCCGCAGGTGCGCCACACCGCGCAGCGTCGACGGCGAGTCGGCGAGCGCCGCCACCGCCGCGATGCCCGGGGTGAGCTCGCCGACCTCGCCCAGGTCCACGTCGATGCCGTGGATCCGGCCGCTTCCGGTGAACACCAGCGCCGTACCGTCCGCGGTCGTCGTCAGCTCGCAGGAGCCGCCCATCTCGGTGAAGATCTCGCGCAGCGCGTCACCGGGCTGGGTGGTGCGCTCGGGCCAGTCCGGGATCGTGACCCGGCCGCCGGTGACCAGCGCGGCCGCGAGGAACGGCTGGGCGTTGGACAGGTCGGGCTCGATGGTCAGGTCGCGGCCCAGCAGGGCGCTGTGCGAGACCCGCCAGACGTCCGGCTCGCCGCCGGTCTCCGGCTCGTCGACCTGGGCGCCGACCGCGCGCAGCATGTCGACGGTCATCCGGATGTGCGGCATCGAGGGCAGCCGGCCGCCCACGTGGCGCACCTCGACCCCCTGGTTGAAACGCGGTGCCGACAGCAGCAGCGCGGACACGAACTGGGACGACGACGAGGCGTCGATCCGCACCGAACCGCCGTCCAGCGCGCCTCCGCCGTGCACCGTCATCGGCAGCGCGCCGCGGTCGTCGTCGTCGATACGGGCCCCGAGGGTGCGCAGCGCACCGATCACTCCGCCGAGCGGGCGCTCGTAGGACCGCGGGTCGCCGTCGAAACGGATCGGGCCGTCGGCGAGCGCGGCGACGGGCGGCAGGAACCGCATGACCGTGCCCGCGTTGCCGACGTCGACCGTCGCCGGGCCGTGCAGCCCCGAGGGGATGACGCGCCACGCCTCGCCCCCACCGCCCGTGGTGCTGGAGGAGACGGTCTCCTCGATGCCGACGCCCATCGCCTGGAGCGCGGCCGACATCAGGAGGGTGTCGCGGGAGCGCAGCGGGCGGCGCAGCCAGCCCGGCTCGGCGGCGAGGGCGGCCAGCACGAGAGCGCGGTTCGTGACCGATTTCGATCCGGGCACGGTGACCGTCGCTTCGACGGCTCCGGTCGCGTAGGGGGCGGGCCAGAGGGCGGGGTGCACGGTGCTGTCGGTCATGGCCCTCACTTTAGTGGCTCGGCGCCCACCGCCTCCGAGGTCAGAGCCCGAGCAGCCAGCGGCCTCCGCCGATCAGCGAACAGAAGGCCACCAGATGGAAGAACGCCAGCCATACGAGGGGCGGCACATGGGTGAGCCGGGCCAGCTGGTCCGCGTCCGAGTCGGGCGCCCCTCCGTGGCGGCGCTTGGACTGCAGCTCGAACACCGGCCGTACGCCGCCGAGCAGCATGAACCACACGGCCGTGTACGCGAAGACCGACTGCACGATGGGCTCCGTCAGCCAGGACACGAGGAGGAACGCGGCGCCCGTCGCCGTCACCGTGAGCACGCCGTACGCGTTGCGCACCATGACCAGCAGCGCCAGCAGCAGCGCCGTGGCCGCCCACAGCAGCAGCGTGATGTGGTGCGCGGCGAGCAGCCAGGCGCCGCCGAGGCCGAGCAGCGGGGTGGCGGTGTAGCCGGCGGCCGCAGTAAGGATCATGCCGAGCCCGGTCGGCCTGCCCCGGCTGACGGTCAGGCCGCTGGTGTCCGAATGCAGCCTGATGCCCTGGAGCGAGCGGCCGGTGAGCAGGGCCACGAGGCCGTGACCGCCCTCGTGGGCGATGGTGACGGCGTTCCGTGACAGCCGCCACAGGCTGCCGGGTACGACGGCGGCGAGCGCGACGACGCCGGTGACGACGACGAGCCAGGCGTCGGGCGCGCTCTGGGTGCCGATCAGCCGGTCCCAGAAGTCGGCGAAGGTCTCGCTGCCGAGGACCGTTGCGGTGTGTGTGGTGACCATTTCGCGGGCGGCTCCCTCGGACGGCGTACGGAAGTGGCAGTGTGGCACTTATGTGTGGGAGGTATGCAGCCAGCCGTAGGCCCGAGGATCTCGCCGGGCTGTTCCAGGTCGAGAAGTGGGAACCGGAGGAGACTCTGGCACCCGACTGGAACGTGGCCCCGACCAAGGAGGTCTACGCGATCCTCGAACGTCCTGTGAAGGACGCGGCGGACCGGCGTCCGGTTCGGCAGATGCGCGCGTTGAAGTGGGGCCTGGTGCCGTCGTGGGCCAAGTCGCCCGAGGGCGCGGCCCGGATGATCAACGCGCGGGCGGAGACGGTGCACGAGAAGCCCGCGTTCCGCAGGCCCTTCCTCTCGCGCCGCTGCATCCTGCCGGCCGACGGCTATTACGAGTGGGTGACCGGGACCGGCGAGCGGGAGCTGGAGGTCGAGGGGAAGAAGAAGCGCCCGCGGAAGCAGCCGTACTTCGTGACCCCGGCGGACGGCTCGGTGTTCGCGATGGCGGGCCTGTACGAGTTCTGGCGCGACCGGACGCTGCCGGACGACCATCCGCAGGCGTGGTGGGTGACGTGCTCCGTGATCACCACGGAGGCGGAGAAGGGGCCGCTGGGTGTCGCGCCCGCCGAGGGGCCGCGGTCGCTGTCCGACATCCACCCGCGCATGCCGCTGATGCTGACGTCGGACCGCTGGGACGCGTGGCTGGACCCGACGACGACGAACCCCGACGAGGTCCGGGAGCTGCTGGCGGCGCCGCCGGAGGGGCTGATGCGGGCGTATGCGGTGACGACGGCGGTCAGCAATGTGCGCAACAACGGGCCGGAGCTGCTGGAGGAACTGTCGGGCCCGGAGGAGCCGGTGCTGTTCTGACCCCGCGGGACCCTTTCCCCACCCCACCCCGCCCCTTCCCGAACCGGGGCTCCGCCCCGGGCCCCGCTGCCCCTGCCGGGCGCCTGCATCGGGGCTCCGCCCCGGACCCGCTGGGGCCTGCTGGGCGCGTGCTTTGGGACTTCGTCCCGGACCCGGCTGGGCCCTGTGGGGCGCTTGCCGGGCGCATGCTTCGGGGTTTCGCTCCGGATCCCGATGGGCCTTGCGGGCGCTTTGGGGCTTCGGCCCCGGATCCCGCTGCGCCCTGCCGGGCGCAAAGGGCCTTCGTCCCGGGCCCGGCTGCGTCCTGCCGGGCGTACTTCGGGGCTCCGCCTCGGCGTCGGGCGGGCTCCCGGCTCGGACCCGGCGGCGCCCTGCGCCCAGTCGGGCGCGGGACCCCGGGCTCCGGCCCGGCGGGGCCGTGCGGGCTTCGGGCGGGGCAAGCTCCGCCGGCCCGTCCCGGAGCGGGGGCTTCACCTCCGTCCCCGGACCGGCTTCGCGGCGGAGAATGGGGGGATGGAGCGGAAAGAGATCATCGAGGTCGCCGGCGGAGACGCACGCGTCACCTGGTTCGGGGCGAAGCGGGCGTGGCTCGTTCTGGCGCTCGGGCATGGGGCCGGGGGCGGGGTCGAGGCGCGGGACCTGCGGGCCGTCGCCGGGGCACTGCCCGGGCACGGCGTCACCGTCGCCCTCGTCGAGCAGCCCTGGCGCGTCGCCGGCAAGAAGGTCGCCCCCGCGCCGAAGGCGCTCGACGCCTCGTGGCGCGGCGTGTGGCCCGCCCTGGAGAAGGCGGGGCTGCCCGTCGTGGCCGGCGGCCGCAGCGCCGGGGCGCGGGTCGCCTGCCGGACGGCCGCCGAGCTCGGCGCCGCGGGCGTGCTCGCGCTGAGTTTTCCGCTGCATCCGCCCGGCCGCCCCGAGAAGTCCCGCGCGGACGAACTGCTGGGCGCGGGCGTGCCCACCCTCGTCGTCCAGGGCGGCAACGACCCCTTCGGCAAGCCCGGGGAGTTCCCCGACGGGCCGTACGAACTCGTCGAAGTACCGCTGGGGGATCACGGGTTCGCCGTGCCGAAGCGGGCCGGCATCGCGGAGTCCGAGACCCTCGCCACGATCACCGGCGCTGTGACGCAGTGGACGGCCGCACTCCGGGAATGAGTCGCGGATGGGCACTGTTGAGGCGGGTGTCAGTACAGAGCATGGAGTAGGGAGTCCGCCGCATGGGTACGACCTTCTGCCCGACAGCCGAGCGCGCCACCGGGTTGGACTGGACGGTGCTCTCGCAGGGCAAGAGCGGGCCGGTTCCGGCGGTGGGCGCTGAGAATCGGCAGGCCCCGTCGCAGCATGGTCGACTATTCTCCGAATCGAGGAGCGGGTCCGGTTTCGGTTCCGCCACAGCGTTGGAGGAGGTGGGTGCGGTCACTGGGACCGACGCAGGGACCGACGACGGCCGGGCGGAGCAGTCCGAGGAGACGGCCGCCGAGCGCAATGCCCGTTTCGAGCGGGACGCTCTCGGCTACCTCGACCAGATGTACTCGGCCGCGCTGCGCATGACGCGCAACCCTGCCGATGCCGAGGATCTCGTGCAGGAGACGTATGCCAAGGCGTACGGCTCGTTCCACCAGTTCCGTGAGGGCACCAACCTCAAGGCGTGGATGTACCGGATCCTCACGAACACCTTCATCAACTCCTACCGCAAGAAGCAGCGCGAGCCGCAGCGCAGCGCTGCGGAGGAGATCGAGGACTGGCAGCTCGCGCGCGCCGAGTCGCACATGTCGACGGGGCTGCGTTCCGCGGAGTCGCAGGCCCTCGATCATCTGCCGGATTCGGATGTGAAGGAAGCCCTTCAGGCGATCCCCGAAGAGTTCCGTATCGCGGTCTATCTCGCCGACGTAGAGGGCTTTGCGTACAAGGAGATCGCGGACATCATGGGAACACCCATCGGTACGGTGATGTCCCGCCTGCACCGCGGCCGCCGCCAGCTGCGCGGCATGCTGGAGGACTACGCCCGCGAGCGCGGGCTCGTCCCGGCCGGTGCGGGGGAGTCGAACGACGCGAAAGGCTCGGGCTCATGAGCTGCGGAGAGCCGCACGAGACGGACTGCTCTGAGGTCCTGGACCATCTCTACGAGTTCCTCGATCACGAGATGCCCGACAGTGACTGCACCAAGTTCGAGGTGCACTTCGAGGAGTGCTCCCCGTGCCTCGAGAAGTACGGCCTGGAGCAGGCGGTGAAGAAGCTGGTGAAGCGGTGCTGCGGGCATGACGACGTGCCCAGCGACCTGCGGGCCAAGGTCATGGGGCGGATCGACCTGATCCGTTCCGGACAGGCCGTGCCCGACCAGGACGTGGCGGCGGCACAGGAGTAGCCCCGCCGGACACACAGGCAGAGGCCGAGGCGCGTCGCGGATCGTGGCGCGCCTCACGCGTTGCCGTGATGTTCACCCGTCCGTGCGAACGGATCCCGTACGGCCGCCCCTCCTCTCTCCTCTCGCTAGCGTGTGTCGCTGGAGTCGAGGAGGGTGCGGGGCAGTGACGGCCATACCGAAGGCGGCGCACGCCTTCATCGCGAGTGCCGTCCTCGGCGCCGCGGTCTGCGCGGCCCCGGCCGTGACGGCCCCCGCGGTGCCCTGGACCGCGGTCGTGCTGCTGGCCACCCTCTACGCGGTGTGCGAGACGCCCGCCCGCTTCCGCCTCGGCCACGCACCGCCCGTCGGGGCCGGCTCGTTCTTCCCCGTACTGCTGGCGGCCGCCTTCCTGCTGCCTGCCGCGGCCGCCGCGCTCGTCCCCGTCCCGGGTGCGCTCATCGGCCGGGCCGGCCGGCCGGCGCCGGGGGCACGCCGCGTCTGGCGTGCCGCCCAGCTGGCGCTCTCGACCTGGGCCGCGGCCAGCGCGTACCGGCTCGCCGGCGGTGAAAAGGGCCTGGCCGCCCCCGACTTCCCGTCCGTGCTGGTGCACGCGCTCGCCGGGGCGCTCGCTTTCTGCCTGGCGGTCAGCGCGCTCGACGGCGGCATCCGCGCGACGGCGGAACGCCTGCCGCTGCGCCGGGCCGGGCGGGCGCTGCTGCCCGCGTCACCGGCCGCGTACTGCGTGCACGGTCTCGCCGGTCTGATGACGGCCGTCCTGTGGCGCAGCCCCTACGGGCCGGTGTCCGCGCTGTTCGTCCTGCTGCCCATGTACATCTCCAGCTGGATGTTCGCCCAGTACCACCGCGAACGCGCGGCCCACCAGGCGACGATCCGCGCCCTCGTCCAGGCCGTCGACATCAAGGACCGCTACACCCGCGGTCACAGCGAGCGGGTAGGCCAGGCCTCCGTGCTGATCGCGCGCGAGCTGAGCATGGCGGACGAGCGGCTGGAACTGCTCCGGTTCGCCGGCATCCTGCACGACGTGGGCAAGCTCGGCGTGCCCACGCGCGTGCTGCGCAAGGACGGGCCGCTGACGCCCGAGGAGCGGCGCGTGATCGAGCTGCATCCGGAGTACGGGCACGAGATGGTGCGCGGCATCGGCTTCCTGGGCGAGGCGCGGGCGGCCGTCCTGCACCCCACGAGCGGCTGGACGGCAGCGGCTACCCGTACGGGCTCGCCGGTGACCAGATCCCCGAGTTCGCGCGCGTGGTGGCGGTCGCGGACGCGTTCGACGCGATGACCTCGACCCGCTCCTACCGGCGGGCCCGGCCGGTCGCGGCGGCCCTGGAGGAGCTGGAGCGCTGCGCGGGGACGCAGTTCGACCCGCGGATGGTGGCCGCGCTGGTGCGGGCGCTGGAACGCGAGGGCTGGGAGACGGCTGTCACCTCCGACGAGGCGGCGCCGGCGGGGCCGCCGCGGGAGGAGACGCCATCCGGCCCGCACCGGGTGCGCACCGGATGACGGCCGCACTGCCGGACCGTGCGGTCGTCGCCGTGTACGCGGCCGCCGCCTGCGTCACCGTCGCCGCCCTCGGCCGGGTCGCCTGGCAGGGTCTGGCCGAGCCGGCGAACGCGCTCGCCTTCGGGATCTTCATCGCGGTGGGGGAGCTCGCGCGATGGGGGGCCGTGCCGGGGGCGGCGGGGGCGCTGCCCGCGGGGGAGAGGGCGTGGGGGAGAGAGCCCGCGCCGCTCGCGGCCGCCGGCGCCCTGGCGTACGCCCTGCTCGGCGAGTGCGCCGGGCGGCCCACCGGGCACGGCCCCCTCCAGGTCGTCGCCGTCGTCGTCGCGGGCACGCTCGCGGGAGCTGTACCGCACGTCGCGCGCGGGCGCGGACCGGGGCCGGACCATGTCGCCCGGCGGGTGCTGACCGTCGGGTTCGCCGCGGTGTGCTTCCAGCCGCTGTACAACTCCGGCGCGCTGGAACACCGCATCGGGCACGGCCCCTTCCACGCCCTGTTCCTGCTGGTGCTGCTCGTGCTCACCCTCCTGTGCGACGCCGTACTGGCGGCGGTCCTCCTGGCGGCCCGTCCCGGGGACCCGTACGGGCCGCTGCTGCGCGACGAACTGCGCGCGCTGCCCGGCATAGGGTCGGCCGTCTGCGCGACTGGTGCCGTGATGGCGCTCGCGGTCGCGGTCGCCGGACTGTGGGCGCTGCCCGTCTTCTGCGTACCGCTGCTGCTGACCCAGTTGTCGTTCCGCAGGTACGCCGCGGTGCGCACGACCTACCGCCAGACCATCGCCTCCCTGGCCCGGGCCACCGAGATCGCCGGCTACACCCCGCCCGGCCACGCCCGCCGGGTCGCCGCCCTCAGCACCGCCGTGGGCCGGGAGATGCGGCTGTCCGGGCCCGAGCTGACGGTGCTGGAATACGCGGCCCTCATGCACGACATCGGACAGCTGTCCCTGGTCGACCCCGTGCCGGACGGGGCCACGGCCGTGCTCCCTGCCGCAGAGCAGCGCCGTATCGCGCTGCTCGGCGGGGCGGTCGTCCGCCGGACCGGGGTGCCGCCCGCCGTCGCGGCCGTGGTGGAGCAGCAGGCCGACCCCTACCGCGAGCAGTCCGTGCCCGCGCGGATCGTCCGCACCGTGAACGCGTACGAGGACCTCGCGCAGGGAAGCGGAAGAAGTGCGGGCGGAGCGCTCACGGCACTGGAGCGGCTGCGCCTCGGCACGGGCCACGACTACGAGCCCACGGTCGTGGAATCCCTGGCGAGAGTGCTTGCCAGAGGCGGTCTCGGACCGGTGCCGCCGGGGTAACCCATGGGTAATGAGCGAGCCTGCGACCGGGCATGGTTGGATGCGAAAGAAGGCACAGAAGCGGGCACTCAGGCATGCGTCCGGGACAGTCACCCGAGCGACCGGCAGGCGGGAATCGTGAGGATCTTCGGGAAGGTACGGCATCGGCCGTCCGCCTCTTGGCGGCAGGCCACGGACCGCGCGTTCACGCTGATCGGCGACGGCCGGTACGAGGACGCGGGCGCGCTGCTGACCAGGGCGGCTGATCTCGAGCCCTGGCTCTCGGAGTCCTGGTTCAACCTGGCGCTGCTGCACAAGTTCCGGCACGACTGGGAGCAGGCGCGGGCCGCGGGGCTGCGTGCCGTCGCCCTGCTGGACAAGGAGACCGGCGCCCCGGACTGGTGGAACGTCGGCATCGCCGCCACCGCCCTGCAGGACTGGCCGCTGGCCCGCCGCGCCTGGCAGGCGTACGGGCTGAAGGTGCCGGGCGCCGCCGTGGCGAACGGCGAGCCGGTCGGCATGGACCTCGGCAGCGCCGCCGTGCGGCTGTCGCCCGAGGGCGAGGCCGAGGTGGTCTGGGGCCGCAGGCTCGACCCGGCCCGGATAGAGGTGCTGTCCATCCCGCTGCCCTCGTCCGGGCGGCGCTGGGGCGAGGTGGTCCTGCACGACGGCGTGCCGCACGGTGAGCGGACGACCAGCGCGGGGCCCTCCTACCCCGTCTTCGACGAGATCGAGCTGTGGGCGCCCTCGCCCGTGCCGACCTGGGTGGTGCTGCTGGAGGCGGCGACCGAGACCGACCGGGACGCGCTGGAGAAGCTGGCCGCCGACGCCGGATTCGCGGCAGAGGACTGGTCGTCCTCCGTGCGGCTGCTGTGCCGGGCCTGTTCCGAGGGCGTGATGCCGAGCGCGGAGGGCGAGGGCGAGCACCTGGACCCGCACGACCACAGCGAACCGGGCCACCCGGGGCCGCTCGGCCACCGCACGGCGGGGGACCTGTGGTCGCCGGAGCGCGAGTGCGGTATCGCCGCGCCGGCCGGGCTCGTGCGCGGGCTGCTGGACGGCTGGGTCGCGGACAGCCCGGACAGCCGGGAATGGCGTGATCTGGAGGAAGTCTGCTGACTAGGGGCTGTCCGGCGGACCTTGGCCGGGGTCGCGACGCTCCCCCAGGGCTTCGCCTGGGGGTACCCCCAGGCGACGGGACCTCGCCGCGTTGCCGAAATGCCCGAATAGATCCGCTATCAGGGCATCTCGGCGCCTTGCGATGCGTCCCCTAGGCCCTGCGGGCCTGGGGAGACCCCATGCACCAGACGCCGCGACCTATCCGGCCCTGACCCGCCGGACAGCCCCTGCCCGTAGGCTGTACGGACACGTGAGTGACCGGGCACAGGGCCGGGATCGGTACCGAGAAGGGCGTACGGCTGACATGGCGTCGCAGCAGGAGACGGACCAGCAGGTGGACGACGGGTTCGTCGTGGACACGGAGAACTGTGAGGAGCGCGAGCGCGCGTACCGCGAGCGCGGTACCTCCCGCCCGATCACAGTCGTGGGCAACCCCGTGCTGCACAAGGAGTGCAAGGACGTCACCGAGTTCGACGACAAGCTCGCCGCCCTCATCGACGACATGTTCGCCAGCCAGCGCACGGCGGAGGGCGTCGGCCTCGCCGCGAACCAGATCGGCGTCGACCTGAAGGTCTTCGTCTACGACTGCCCCGACGACGAGGGCGTGCGCCATGTCGGCGTCGTGTGCAACCCGGTGCTGGAGGAACTGCCCCCGGAGCAGCGCAACCTCGACGACTCCAACGAGGGCTGCCTCTCCGTGCCGACGGCGTACGCCTCGCTGGCCCGCCCCGACTACGCGGTGGTGCGCGGGCAGGACGCCCAGGGCAACTCGATCAAGGTGCGCGGCACGGGCTACTTCGCCCGGTGCCTCCAGCACGAGACGGACCACCTGTACGGGTACCTGTACATCGACCGGCTCTCCAAGCGCGACCGCAAGGACGCCCTGAAGCAGATGGCCGAGGGCACCCCGCGCTACCCCGTGGTCGCCAACGACTGACCGGCACGATCCCGGAACTGGGCCCCGCTCGGTGCGAGCGGGGCCCCGGTACGTCACCCGCCCGTCATTGGGCCGACAAATGACGGTGGCCCGGGGGCTGTTGACGCGCGTCGACCGTCCCGCCAGTCTCTGCCGTGGACCGCTCTCACGGCTCTCATCGCAGGGAGACTTCATGCTGAGACGCACGGCACGGCTGTTGTTGTCTATTGTCATGCTCATGGTCGCAGGGCTCACCGGGGTCGTCGCCACCGCCGGCGCCGCCCAGGCCGACGACTGCTACACCTGGTCGCGCACCCTCTCGCAGGGCGCGTCCGGCGCCGACGTCACGCAGCTCCAGATCCGCGTGGCCGGCTACCCCGGATACGGCGGCGTCCTCGCCGTCGACGGCGACTACGGCCCGGCCACCACCGCCGCCGTCAAGCGCTTCCAGTCCGCCTACGGCCTCGCCGCGGACGGGGTCGCCGGATCCGCGACGTTCAGCAAGATCTACGCGCTCCAGGACAGCGACTGCACCCCGGCGCACTTCAGCTACGCCGAACTCAACGACTGCAACTCCACCTGGTCCGGCGGCGCGGTGAGCGCCACGACCGCCAAGTCCAACGCCCTGCGCACCATGTGGAAGCTGGAGGCCATGCGGCACGCGCTCGGGGACCAGCCCATCACCGTGACCAGCGGCTTCCGGTCGTACGCCTGCAACGAGGCGGTCGGCGGGGCGTCGAGCAGCCGCCACCTCTACGGCGACGCGGCCGACCTGGGCGCGGGCCCGCACTCGCTGTGCAAGCTGGCCCAGCAGGCCCGCTACCACGGTTTCAACGGCATCCTGGGGCCCGGCTACCCGGGCCACAACGACCACACGCACGTCGACCACCGCAGCAGCCGCTACTGGTCGGCTCCCAGCTGCGGCATCTGAGGACGGCCCGCGGCCCGCACCTCCCCCGTGCGAGGTGCGGGCCGCGGTCTGTTCCGCCTGGGGGCAGAACCCTGGATCGGAGTCCGTCGATTCAGAAGTCGTCGTCGAAGGCGACCGAGCCCTCCACCGCGACCTGGTACGCCGACGGGCGGCGCTCGAAGAAGTTCGTCAGCTCCTGGACGCCCTGAAGTTCCATGAAGGAGAACGGGTTCTCGGAGCCGTACACCGGGGCGAAGCCCAGCCGCGTCAGGCGCTGGTCGGCGACGCACTGGAGGTACTCGCGCATCGACTCGGTGTTCATGCCCGGCAGCCCCTCGCCGCACAGGTCCCGGCCGAACTGGAGCTCCGCCTCGACGGCCTCCTGGAGCATGTCCGTGACCTGCCGCCGCAGCTCGTCGTCGAACAGCTCCGGCTCCTCCTTGCGGACGGTGTCCACGACCTCGAAGGCGAAGTTCATGTGCATCGTCTCGTCGCGGAACACCCAGTTGGTGCCGGTCGCCAGGCCGTGCAGCAGACCGCGCGAGCGGAACCAGTAGACGTAGGCGAAGGCGCCGTAGAAGAACAGGCCCTCGATGCAGGCCGCGAAGCAGATCAGGTTGAGCAGGAAACGGCGGCGGTCGGCCTGCGTCTCCAGCCGCTCGATCTTCTCGACCGAGTCCATCCACCGGAAGCAGAACTGCGCCTTCTCGCGGATGGACGGGATGTTCTCGACCGCGGCGAAGGCCGCCGTGCGGTCCTCGGGATCGGGCAGGTACGTGTCGAGCAGCGTCAGATAGAACTGGACGTGCACGGCCTCCTCGAACAGCTGGCGCGACAGATACAGGCGCGCCTCCGGGGAGTTGATGTGCTTGTAGAGCGTGAGCACCAGGTTGTTGGCCACGATCGAGTCGCCCGTCGCGAAGAACGCGACCAGCCGGCCGATCATGTGCTGCTCGCCCGGGGAGAGCTTGGCCAGGTCCGCGACGTCGGAGTGGAGGTCGACCTCCTCCACGGTCCAGGTGTTCTTGATGGCGTCCCGGTAGCGCTCGTAGAAGTCCGGGTAGCGCATGGGACGCAGGGTCAGCTCGAAGCCCGGGTCGAGAAGGTTCTTTTCGGCAGAGCTCATTACTGGCAGGCCTCGCAGGACTCGGGGTTTTCCAGGGAGCAGGCGACGGCGTCGGGTTCGGCGGCCTGCTGCACGGGGATCGGGGTGGCGGACGCGGCACGGGCGATACGGGTCGCCGGGCGCGAGCGCAGGTAGTACGTCGTCTTCAGGCCCTGCTTCCAGGCGTACGCGTACATCGACGACAGCTTGCCGATCGTCGGCGTCTCCAGGAACAGGTTCAGCGACTGGGACTGGTCCAGGAACGGCGTACGGGCCGCCGCCATGTCGATCAGGCCGCGCTGCGGGATCTCCCACGCCGTCCGGTACAGCTCGCGCACCTCGGCCGGGATCCAGCCGAAGCCCTGCACCGAGCCGCTGGACTCGCGCAGTGCCTCGCGGGTCTGCGCGTCCCACACGCCGAGCTGCTTCAGCTCGTCCACCAGGTAGGAGTTGACCTGGAGGAACTCGCCGGACAGGGTCTCGCGCTTGAACAGGTTGGAGACCTGGGGCTCGATGCACTCGTAGACGCCCGCGATCGAGGCGATCGTCGCGGTCGGCGCGATGGCGAGGAGGAGCGAGTTGCGCATGCCGACCTCGGCGATGCGGGCGCGCAGCGCCTCCCAGCGCTCCGGCCAGTTCAGCTCCACGTCGTAGTGGTCCGGGTGCAGGACACCGCGGGCGGTGCGGGTCTTCTCCCAGGCCGGCAGCGGACCGCGGCGCTCGGCGAGGTCGCAGGACGCCTCGTACGCGGCGAGCATGATGCGCTCGGCGATGCGGGTGGACAGCGCCCGGGCCTCGGGCGAGTCGAAGGGCAGCCGCAGCTTGAAGAACACGTCCTGGAGGCCCATGGCCCCGAGGCCCACGGGCCGCCACTTGGCGTTGGAGCGCCCGGCCTGCTCGGTCGGGTAGAAGTTGATGTCGACGACCCGGTCGAGGAAGGTGACCGCGGTGCGCACGGTGGCGTCCAGCCGCTCCCAGGCAATCCCCCCGCCGTCGGCCCCCTGCTCGACGAAGGCGCCCAGGTTCACCGAGCCGAGGTTGCAGACGGCCGTCTCGCCGTCGTCGGTGACCTCCAGGATCTCCGTGCAGAGGTTGGAGGAGTGGACCGTGTGGCCGGGCTCCGCGGTCTGGTTCGCCGTACGGTTCGAGGCGTCCTTGAAGGTCATCCAGCCGTTGCCGGTCTGGGCGAGGGTGCGCATCATGCGGCCGTACAGGTCGCGCGCCGGGATCGTCTTGCGGGCCAGGCCCGCCGCCTCGGCCCTGCGGTAGGCGGCGTCGAACTCCTCGCCCCACAGGTCGACCAGCTCGGGCACGTCGGCCGGCGAGAACAGCGACCAGTCGGAGCCGGCCTCGACGCGCCGCATGAACTCGTCGGGGATCCAGTGCGCCAGGTTGAGGTTGTGCGTACGCCGGGCGTCCTCGCCGGTGTTGTCGCGCAGCTCCAGGAACTCCTCGATGTCCGCGTGCCACGTCTCCAGATAGATCGCCGCGGCGCCCTTGCGCCGGCCGCCCTGGTTCACGGCGGCGACCGAGGCGTCGAGCGTCTTGAGGAACGGGACGATGCCGTTCGAGTGCCCGTTGGTGCCGCGGATCAGCGAACCGCGGGCGCGGATACGGGAGTACGAGAGCCCGATGCCGCCCGCGTGCTTGGACAGCCGCGCCACCTGGTGGTAGCGGTCGTAGATCGAGTCGAGCTCGTCGAGCGGCGAGTCCAGCAGGTAGCAGGACGACATCTGCGGGTGGCGGGTGCCGGAGTTGAAGAGCGTGGGGGAGGAGGGGAGGTAGTCGAGCCGGCTCATCAGGCCGTACAGGTCGGCGACCTCGTCCACCGCGCGGACGGTGTCGTCCTCGGCGAGGCCGCAGGCGACGCGCAGCATGAAGTGCTGCGGCGTCTCGACGACCTGACGGCTCAGCGGGTGGCGCAGCAGATAGCGGCTGTAGAGCGTGCGCAGACCGAAGTAGCCGAACCGGTCGTCCGCGGCCGGGTCGACGAGCGCGTCCAGCCGGTCCGCGTGCAGCGCCACGAAGGCGGCCGTGCGGTCGGAGATCAGGCCCTCGCGGTGCCCGACGGCGACGGAGGCGGAGAACGCCACGGCGCCCTGGCCGGCCGCCTCGTCCGCGATCGTGCGGGTCAGCAGCCGGGCGGCGAGACGGGAGTAGACCGGGTCCTCGGAGATCAGACCGGCGGCGGCGTCGGTGGCGAGGGCGCGCAGTTCGGCCTCGTCCGACCCGGCGTGCCGCCCGCGCAGCGCGGCGGCGGCGACCCGGCCGGGGTCGGCGTCGGGCAGATCGGCCGTCAGGTCCGTGAGGGTCCGCAGCAGATCAGATCCGCGGCCCGAAGGGCCTCCGTTGAGGGCGGTGGTGGGAGACGGGTGGGCGGTGCCGGGGCCGTCGGTGGTCTGTTCCGCGATACCTGAAGCCGGATCGGCTGGCGCGATGGTCATGTGGTGCTCTCCCTCGCTCGGCTCTGGGCCGGCGGGGAGGCGGGGGCCGATGCAGGGGCGGGCCCGCTCACGGGCAGCACGGTGCACGGCGTCCACCGGCCCAACCGCGAGGCCCGGACGTCTCGGCACCCGGTTCGGTCGAGCCGGGTGCACCGTCGGCAGGTCCTCGGACTTGTCGGATACGGCAAAGCGCACCGGATCACACCGTTGCGGGACAGTTCCGGATTCGCACCGGATTCCCCTGCGGCGACAGCGAGCACGAGCATACATGTGGGGGCCGAGAGTTGGCGCACCCCCCACATGTTGTGTCCCGCAGGATCAGAGGTCGAGTGCGTACGTCAGCAGCGTCAGGTTCGGGACCGGGCTCCAGTCCCGCTCCGGGGTGCGGACGAAGCCCAGCCGTTCGTATATCCGGTGTGCCGCGTGCATCGCGGGCTGGGTCGACAGGACCACGCGCCGGCATCCGGGCACGGTCCGCGCCCGCTCCACACAGGCGCGCACCAGTGCCTCGCCCGCCCCGCGGCCGCGCGCCGCCTCGGCGACCGCCAGCGTGCGGAACTCGGCCTCGCCGGGGCCGGCGACATCGGCGTACGGACCGCCGGAGGGGACGAACGCCACCCCGCCGAACAGCGTGCCCGAACCGCCCACGGCCACGTACACCTCCGTGCCCGCGGCACGGCCCGCCACATCCCTCAGCACCCGAAGGTACGGGTCGTCCTCGCCGAACTCGAGCAGCCCGCCGCGCAGATACGCCTGCGCGGTCAGCTCACCGAGCTCCTCGTACTCTCCCGGTTCGATGCGCCTGATCGTGATGTCCATGCCCGGCAGTGTGCATCAGAGCACGGCGAAGGGCCGCCGCATTTCCCGGGCGGGAGATGCGGCGGCCCTTCGGCCGGGAACGGGTCAGTGACCGCCGGGAGCGCCCGCCGTGGCCGGCGGGAGCTCCACCTTGACGCCCGGGTCGCCCGCGTCCGCCGTGTAGTCGGACGGGCTGGTCTCGTCGACGCCGTCGGGGGCCTTGGCCGCCCTGAGGACGACGGTGAGCACCACGGTGACGACGAGGTTCAGCACGAACGCGGTGAGGCCGATGTAGCCGATCTCGCCGATGCCGGGGATCTCGGCCGACGAGCCGCCGAAGTGCTTCTGGGTCGGGCTCGCCACGCCGTACGCGGCGGCCGTGCCGTAGATCATGCCGACCGCCCAGCCGGCGATGAGCGCCCAGCGGTGGAACCAGCGGGTGAACAGGCCGCCCACCAGGGCCGGGAACGTCTGCAGGATCCAGATGCCGCCCAGCAGCTGGAAGTTGATCGCCACGGTCTTGTCCATGGTGAGGACGAAGACCAGGGCACCGACCTTGACCAGCAGCGAGACCAGCTTGGAGACCTTGGTCTCCTGTGCCGGGGTCGCGTCGGGCTTGAGGAAGTCCTTGTAGATGTTCCGGGTGAACAGGTTGGCCGCGGCGATCGACATGATGGCCGCGGGGACCAGCGCGCCGATGCCGATCGCGGCGAACGCGACGCCCGCGAACCAGTCCGGGAACATGTTCTCGAACAGCTGCGGAATGGCCAGCTGACCGTTGGTCACCTTCACACCCGCCGCGATCGCCATGAAGCCGAGCAGCGCCAGCAGGCCCAGCATCAGCGAGTACAGCGGCAGGATCGTGGTGTTGCGGCGGATCACCTCACGGCTGCGCGAGGACAGCGTCGCCGTGATGGAGTGCGGGTACATGAACAGCGCGAGCGCCGAGCCGAGCGCCAGCGTGGCGTAGCCCCACTGGCCCATCTCGCCGGGCACCAGCGCACCGCGCGGCTTGTCGGTCGCCGGGTTGATCTGGCTGTACGCCTCGCCGGCCTTGGCGAAGATGTCGTCGAAGCCGCCCAGCTTGATCGGGATGTAGATGATCGCCACCGCGATGACGATGTAGATCAGCGTGTCCTTGACGAAGGCGATGAGCGCCGGGGCGCGCAGGCCGGAGGAGTACGTGTAGGCCGCGAGCACACCGAAGGCGATCAGCAGCGGCAGGTCCTTGATGAACCAGTTGGTGTCCTCGCCGCCGCCGACGCCCATGACGTCGAGCACGGCCTGGATGCCGACCAGCTGGAGGGCGATGTACGGCATGGTGGCGAGGATGCCGGTGACGGCGACCGCCAGGGACAGGCCCTTGGAGCCGAAGCGTCCGCGGACGAAGTCCGAGGTCGTGACGTAGCCGTGCTTGTGCGACACCGACCACAGGCGCGGCAGGAAGGTGAAGATCAGCGGGTAGACGAGGATCGTGTAGGGCACGGCGAAGAAGCCGGCCGCGCCCGCCGCGTAGATGGCCGCCGGAACGGCGACGAAGGTGTACGCGGTGTACAGGTCGCCGCCGAGCAGGAACCAGGTCACCCAGGTGCCGAACGATCTGCCGCCGAGGCCCCATTCGTCGAGGCTGTTCTCGTTCTCGGCCTTGCGCCAGCGCGCGGCCAGGAAGCCCATGACCGTCACGGCCACGAAGAAGAAGATGAAGACGCCGAGTGCGACGCCGTTGACGCCGTCCTTCATCGGGACGCACCCCCCTTGCGTGAGCGCTGGTCACGCTGCCACAGCTTGTAAGCGATCATCGTCAGCGCTGTCGACACCAGGACCCAGAGCATCTGGTACCAGTAGAAGAACGGCATGCCGATGAACGTCGGCTCGACCTTCGCGTAGGAACCGACCCAGAGCATCGCCACGAACGGCGCGAAGAGGCAGAGGGCGATGATCACGCGCACCGGTGTGACGACCGGTTGTTTCGCTTCGGGCGCTTCAGGCGCGTCCGGTGCCTCGGGCACTGCTGACATGCGGCTCCGTCCCCTCACTGGTCACCTGTGTAATGCGCAGGAAATGTAGGCGAGCCGTCCGAGCCTCGTCACCCCCCGTCCGCATATCGGTACGGCAACGACTTCACGCCACGGCTGCGCAAAACATGACATGGCGTCGCAACCCGCTGCGACGCCATGCCGGACACCCTGTCAGGTGAGGGACTACGGGCCCGCCCGGACCGCGACGCGGGCCGGTTCCGGGTCCGGGGGTCCGCCTCAGTCGTTCGGCCGCTTGAGCCTCGCCACGCTGTGCTTTCCCGGGGGCAACCCCCGGACCCCCGGCCGGTTCCGGGCCTGGGGTCCGCGTCAGTCGTTCGGCCGCTTGAGCCTCGCCACGAACTTGTAGCGGTCGCCGCGGTACACCGAGCGCACCCACTCCACCGGTTCGCCCTGGGCGTCCAGCGAGTGGCGCGAGAGCATCAGCATCGGCAGGCCCACGTCCGTGCCGAGCAGGCCCGCCTCGCGCGGCGTGGCGAGCGACGTCTCGATCGTCTCCTCGGCCTCGGCGAGATGGACGTCGTAGACCTCCGCGAGGGCGGTGTAGAGCGAGGTGTACTTGACGAGCGAGCGGCGCAGCGCGGGGAAGCGCTTGGCCGACAGGTGCGTGGTCTCGATCGCCATGGGCTCGCCGCTGGCCAGCCGCAGGCGCTCGATGCGCAGCACCCGCCCGCCCGTCGAGATGTCGAGCAGCCCGGCGAGGGTGTCGTCGGCTGTGACGTACCCGATGTCCAGCAGCTGGGACGTGGGTTCCAGGCCCTGGGCCCGCATGTCCTCGGTGTACGAGGTGAGCTGGAGCGCCTGGGAGACCTTGGGCTTGGCGACGAAGGTGCCCTTGCCCTGGATGCGCTCCAGCCGCCCCTCGACGACGAGCTCCTGGAGCGCCTGCCGCACGGTCGTGCGGGACGTGTCGAACTCGGCGGCGAGTGTGCGCTCAGGCGGCACCGGGGTGCCGGGCGGCAGTGTCTCGGTCATGTCGAGCAAGTGCCGCTTCAGCCGGTAGTACTTGGGCACGCGCGCGGTACGGGTGCCTGCTGCCCCGCTCTCGGCTTCGGTGCCGGCCCCGTCCGTGGTCATGACCCGCCTTCCCGACTGCTGCGCTCCTGCCGTCACCGGCTCCTCCGTCTCCAGGCCCTGTCCGGACCCAGGCCCTGTCCGGCCGATCTTGCCGGGCTCGCGTGCCCTGGTGCGCACGCTCGCTGCGTTGTCGTCATTCGCCGACGCTCCGCGTCGACTCAATCCTCCGCCTTGCGATCGCACGCACCAGACCCCGCTCGCTGATCCGGCCTGATCGACCGGACAGGACCTAGCGGCTCACATGGTGGCACGGACCGGTCACGGGTCGTCGCCCTCCCTCAGGTGTCGGTCCGATAACGGACCCGACTGCCCTTCTTATACACCCTTGACACCCCTAAAGGTCTAGGCCAAGCTCCCGGTACTGGTCTAAACCATTAAAGATCAGATCCCGGCCCCAGGGCAGAATCCGGCGCGCCACCGTCAAGTGCTGCGCGACTCCCGGGTGGTGGGGGGGACTCTTGCATCCCTTGAGGAGGGTGGCGTGAAGCGCAATCTCGTAGCAGCGGTGGGTGTGGCGGCCATGATGGCGTCGGTCGCGGCGTGCGGCTCGGACGGCGGGGCCGAGTCGGCCAAGAACCCGAAGGACCGCAAGGAGACGCTGACCGTCTGGCTGATGGTCGACGCGCAGTCCACGTGGCCCGAGCTGGTGAAGGACGTCAACGCCCAGTTCAACGCCAAGTACCCGGGCGTGAAGGTCAACGTCCAGTACCAGCAGTGGGCGGACAAGACCAAGAAGCTCGACGCCGCGCTCTCCGGCGACAAGTTCCCGGACGTGGTCGAGCTCGGCAACACCGAGACGATGACGTACATCCTCAACGGCGCCCTCGGCGAGATCGACCCGAAGAAGTACGAGAACTCGGACACCTGGATCGGCGGCCTCAAGGACACCTGCACCTACGAGGGCAAGCAGTACTGCGTGCCGTACTACGCCGGTGCGCGCGTGGCCATCTACAACAAGGACATGTTCAAGGCGGGCGCGGGGACCGAGACCCTGCCCACCACCGAGGCCGAGCTGACCGCCGCCCTCGACAAGGTCCAGGCGAAGTACGGCAAGGACAAGGCGTTCTCGCCGCTCTACCTGCCCGGCCGCTACTGGTACGCCGCCATGTCCTACGTCGCCGCGTACGGCGGCGAGATCGCCACCTACGACGAGGGCAAGAAGGAGTGGAAGGCCGCTCTGTCCACGCCCGAGGCGCAGAAGGGCATCAAGCACTTCGTCGACCTGGTGACCAAGTACAACCACGGCGACAAGACGAAGGACGAGCAGGACCACGCCAACGTCATGGCCAACGAGAAGGCCGCGCTGCTCTACGGCAACGGCTGGGAGGCCGGCAGCGTCACCGACCCGGCGGGCAACGGGAACGCCGAGCTCAAGGACAAGATCCTCACCGCGGGCATGCCCGGCCCGAACGGCAAGGCGCTGCCGTCCTTCATCGGCGGCTCCGACCTCGCCACCATCTCCAAGTCCAAGGTCCAGGACCTCGGCGAGGAGTGGATCTCGATGTTCACCAGCGCCAAGTCGCAGGAGGTCCTGGCCGCCAAGAACATCCTGCCGAACAACACCAAGCAGCTGGAGCCGCTCAAGGCCAAGCCGGAGACCGCGGCGATCGCGGCCGCGGTGCCGGACGCCTGGTTCACCCCGATCGCGCCGGGCTGGGCCGCGATCGAGAAGAAGGAGGTCCTGGAGCTGATGCTGCTGGACATCATCAAGGGCGCGTCGGTCGAGGAAGCCACGAAGAAGGCCGACGAGGAGATCGACAAGCTGATCAACGAGCAGTCCTGACACCGGACTTCCCGCAGCGTTGAGCTCACCGCGGGGGTGGCGCCCCGTGCCCCGGCACGGGGCGCCACCCCCGCACTCCGGTACCTCCCGGCCCGTACGTCCGAACGGAAGGCCCAGCACCCATGAGTGCCGCCGACATCAAAGCAGCCGACCCGGTGGTGCCCGTACCGCGGCACCCGGAGGGGATCGGCACCCAGCAGCCGCAGGGTCAGGCGCCCAGGTCCCGCAAGGCCGGTGCGCTGCTGCCGTATCTGCTCATCGGTCCGACCATCGTCGCGATCGCCGCGGTCTTCGTGTGGCCGCTGGTCAAGACGGCGATCATGTCCTTCCAGGACGTCGGCCGCAAGGAGCTCTGGACGGGTGAACCGGCCCCCTGGGTCGGCTTCGAGCAGTTCAGCAACATCTTCCGGGACGGCGCCTTCTGGGACTCGGTCGTCCTCACCGTCGTGTTCATGGTTGCCTGTGTGGTCACCACGCTCGCGGCGGGGCTCGCCGTCGCCCTGATGATGCAGCGCATGTCCACCTGGGTCAGGCTGCTGCTCACCGCCGCGCTGATCGCCGCATGGTCCATCCCGCTGATGGTCGCGGCCTCGATCTTCCGCTGGTTCGCCGACTCGGACTACGGCGTCGCCAATATGGTCCTGTCGAAGTACCTGGGCCTGGACTTCCAGGGCCACAACTGGTTCATCGACCACAAGCAGGGCTTCCTCGTCATCGGCGCCGTCGTCGTCTGGGGCGCGATCCCCTTCGTCGCCATCACGCTGTACGCCGCGCTCACCCAGGTCCCCAGGGAGCTGGAGGAGGCGGCCGCGATCGACGGCGTCGGCGCGTTCGGCAACTTCCGCTACGTGGTCTTCCCGGTCATCAAGCCGGTGTTCCAGATGGTGGCCACGCTGTCCGTCATCTGGGACTTCAATGTCCTCGGCCAGGTCTGGCTGATGCGCGGAACCAAGCCCGAGCCCGAGTACGAGGTGCTCGGCCTCTACGCCTTCAACAAGGCCTTCGAGTCCAACTCCTTCAGCCAGGGCGCCGCCATCTCCCTGATCACGGTGCTCCTGCTGTCCGGCGTGGCCGTCTACTACCTGCGCCAGCTGCTCAAGATCGGAGAGGTCGAGTGAGCGCCCTCAGCTCCGCCCCGAAGGCAATCCGCCCCGACCGCAGGAAGAAGAGCAGGCACGCCTACAACGCCGTCGGGCTGCTGACCTTCGTGGTCATGATCTTCCCGGTGTACTGGCTGGTCATCAGCGCCCTGCGCCCGAACGCCGAGATCCGCAGCTACGACCAGACCCTGTGGCCGTCGTCGATCACGTTCGACAACTTCGGCCGCGCGATGGACCAGGCCAACTTCGGCACCGCCGTCCAGTCCAGCCTGATCATCTGCGTCACCGCGGTCGTCGGGGCGATGGTGATGGCGACCATCGCGGCGTACGCCATCGGCCGCTTCCGGTTCGCCGGCCGCAAGCTCTTCATGATCGTGCTGATCCTGGTCCAGCTGCTGCCGCCGACCGCCATGCTCATCCCGATCTACCTGCAGCTCAACGACCTGGGCGCGCTGAACGAGTACTGGGGCGTCATCGTCATCTACCTCGTCTCCACGCTGCCGTTCGCGACCTGGATGATCCGCGGCTTCGTGATCAACATCCCGAAGGAGCTGGAGGAGTCCGCGATGGTGGACGGCTGCAGCCAGATGGGCGCCTTCTGGCGGGTCGTCTTCCCGCTGCTGGCGCCGGGCCTGGCGGCCGCGTCCATCTACTCGCTGATCAACGCCTGGAACGAGTACCTGCTCGCGTACATCGTGCTGCAGGACAACGACAAGTACACCCTCAACGTGTGGCTGGCGAACTTCACCACCTCGCGCGGTGTGGACTACGGCGCGCTGATGGCCGCCTCGACGCTCATCGCCATTCCCGTCGTGGCCTTCTTCATGGTCATCCAGAAGAAGATGGCGGCGGGACTCACCTCGGGCGCAGTGAAGGGATAACGCCGCCTCATGACGACTCTCGTACGGGGATCATCCGACACCCTCACCCGCGACGCCCTCACCGTCCTCCAGCCCGGCTTCACCGGCACCACCGCGCCGGACTGGCTGCTGCGCCGGATCGGCGAAGGACTGTCCGCCGTCGGACTGTTCGGCCGCAACATCGCCACGCCCGGTCAGCTGGCGGCGCTCACCGCCCGGTTGCGGGCCGAGCGCGAGGACGTCCTCGTCGCCATCGACGAGGAAGGCGGTGACGTCACCCGGCTGGAGGTCCGCACCGGTTCCTCCTTCCCCGGCAACTACGCGCTCGGCTCGGTGGACGACGTGGACCTCACCCGCGCCGTGGCCCGCGAGCTGGGCCGGCGGCTGGCCGAGTGCGGCGTCGACCTCAACTGGGCGCCCTCCGCTGATATCAACTCGAACCCTGACAACCCGGTCATCGGCGTGCGGTCCTTCGGTGCCGGGACCGAACTCGCCGCCCGGCACACCGTGGCGTACGTCGAAGGACTCCAGTCCGCCGGAGTCGCCGCCTGCACGAAACACTTCCCCGGGCACGGCGACACCAATGTCGATTCGCACCACGCGCTGCCCCGGATCGATGTGGACCTCGCCACACTGCACGCCCGTGAGCTGGTGCCTTTCCGCGCGGCGATCGCGGCGGGTTCCAAAGCGGTGATGAGCGCGCATATCCTGCTGCCCGCGCTCGATCCCAACCGTCCCGCGACCCTGAGCCCGCAGATCCTCACCGGTCTGCTGCGCGAAGAGCTGGGCTACCAGGGCCTGATCGTCACGGACGGCATGGAGATGCAGGCCATCTCGTCCACGTACGGCATCGAGCGCGGCTCGGTCCGCGCGATCGCCGCGGGTGCCGACGCGATCTGCGTCGGCGGCGGCCTGGCCGACGAGGAGACCGTACTGCGACTGCGCGACGCGCTGGTCACAGCGGTACGGGACGGCGACCTGCCCGAGGAGCGGCTGGCCGACGCGGCGGCGCGTGTGCGCGCCCTCGCCGACTGGACGCGCCGGGCCAGGGGGGCTGCAGCAGAGCCGGGCGCGGCTTCACAGGAGGGGACCGCGCCCGGCTCCGGCACGGAGATCGGCCTCGTCGCCGCGCGGCGCGCGGTGCGGGTCACCGCGGGGGAGCGGCCGTACGGACCGGTCACCGCCGCGGCCTACGTCGCCGCCCTCACTCCGGTCGCCAACATCGCCGTCGGGGACGAGACGCCCTGGGGCGTCGCGGCCGAACTGGCCGCCCTGCTGCCCGGCACCACCACCGGCACGTACACGAGCCGGACCGGAACGTCCGCTCTGGTGGCAGACGTGCTGGCCGCTGCGGCGGACCGTAGGATCGTCGCTGTGGTGCGCGACGTCCACCGCCACCCCTGGATGGCAGCCGCTCTGGACGCCCTGATCGAGGCCCGCCCCGACACGGTCGTGGTCGAGATGGGCGTCGACGCGGCCCCGCCGAGGGGGGCCCTGCACATCGCGACCCGCGGCGCCGCCCGCGTCTGCGGACGCGCCGCCGCTGAGGTCGTCGCCGGCAAGGGCGCCGGGGTCTGACCGCAGCGGACCGTGCTGTGCCGGGCGAGCGCCGGGAGCCCCGGGCGCCCGACCCGTCAACTGAACCGCCCGCTCTGATGGAGGCACCCGGCATGTCCGCCACGACGTCGGCCGAGCACAGCGAGCACGAGCACCCCGGCCGGATCATGTCCGGCGAGATGGCACAGCAGCCCGCGGTCCTGCGGCGCATCCTCGACGAGGGCGCGCCGCGGATCCGCGAGGTGGCGGCCGAGGTCGCGGCCCGCCGGCCGCGCTTCGTACTGCTGACCGCCCGCGGGACGTCGGACAACGCGGCGCTGTACGCCAAGTACCTGCTGGAGATCCGGCTCGGGCTGCCGTGCGGACTGACCTCCATGTCCACCACGACCGCCTACGGCGCCCGGCCCGACCTCACCGACGTGCTGGTCGTCACCGTCAGTCAGTCGGGCGGCTCGCCGGACCTGGTGGCGTCGACCAAGGCGGCCCGCGAGGCGGGCGCGATCACGCTCGCGGTCACCAACAATCCGGACTCGCCGCTCGCGGCGGTCTCCGAGTACCACATCGACATCATGGCGGGCCCGGAGAAGGCGCTGCCGGCCACCAAGACGTACACCGCGTCGCTGCTGGCCCTCTACCTGTTCGTGGAGGGCCTGCGCGGGGGCGACACGTCGGCCGCCAAGGCGCTGCCGGAGCTCGCCCGGCACATCCTCGGCCGCCAGGACGAGATCCGCGCCCTGGCGGCCCGCTACCGCTTCGCCGAGCGCATGGTCATCACGTCCCGGGGCTACGGCTACCCCACGGCGAAGGAGGCGGCGCTCAAGCTCATGGAGACGAGCTACATCCCGGCGCTGGCGTACTCCGGAGCCGATCTGCTGCACGGGCCGCTGGCGATGGTCGACAACATCTCCCCGGTCATCGCCGTGGTCACCAGCGGCAAGGGCGGCGAGGCCCTCCAGCCGGTGCTCGACCGGCTGCGCGGCCGCGGCGCCGACCTGTTCGTGGTGGGCCCGGCACCCCAGGTGGAGGCGGCGTCCGCGGGGTTCGTGCTGCCGACCGAGGGCGTCCCCGAGGAGCTCCAGCCGATCCTGGAGATCCTGCCGCTCCAGCTGATGGCGTACGAGGTGACGATCGCCCGCGGCCAGGACCCGGACGCGCCCCGGGCGCTGGCCAAGGTCACGGAAACGCGCTGAACCGGAGCCCGTCCCTTTTGACCGGTGCATAAGTATGGCGCGGGAACTAAACTCGGCTGATGCATGGACAGCCCTAGTGGTCTAGTCCACAATGAACGACAGAAAGCCTCCGCCCTCCCCGCACAGGAGGGTGGAAACGAGGTCCGGCACTCTCTGCCCTGACTGCGCCGAGACCTCCACACGGCCGCGCGGGACCGCACACCTGCCGGCCGGGCAACTCCGGGCTGCGGTGCCGGACGGGTTGAGGGTCCCGTCACGGCGCCGCGGCCCGCGGGTACCCTCGCAGACGTGCCCTCCATGAACGATCTCGTCCACCAGCACACCGCTCTGAGTGAGTCCGACCTCGAGTGGCTCCATCTGCTGGTCTCGGAGTGGCAGCTGCTCTCCGACCTGTCCTTCGCCGACCTCGTCCTGTGGGTCCCCACCCGTGACGGCACCCGCTATGTGTCCGTCGCCCAGATGCGGCCCAACACCGGCCCCACCTCCTACCAGGACGACATGGTCGGCCACCTCGTGCCCCGCGGCCGCCGGCCCCTGCTCGACGCCGCGCTGGACGAGGGCCGCATCGTGCGTGAGGGCGACCCGGAGTGGCGCGAGGAGGTGCCCGTGCGGGTCGAGTCCATCCCCGTGCGCCGTGAGGGCCGCGTCCTCGGCGTCATCGCCCGCAACACCAATCTGCTCACCGTGCGCACGCCCTCGCGGCTGGAGCTCACCTACCTCCAGTCCGCCTCCGACCTCGCGCAGATGATCGCGGCCGGATCCTTCCCTTACCCCGGCGAGCAGGTCGAGATGGACGCGTCGCCGCGGGTGGGCGACGGCCTGATCCGGCTCGACGCCGACGGCATCGTGCAGTACGCGAGCCCCAACGGCCTGTCCGCCTACCACCGGCTCGGCCTCGCCTCCGACCTCGTCGGGCAGCACCTCGGCCAGGTCACCGCCGAACTGGCCCCCTCCCGCGGCCCGGTCGACGAGGCGCTGGTCAAGCTGGCCAGCGGATACGCGCCCCGCGAGTTCGAGGTCGAGGGCAACGGCGGCGTCATCCAGCTGCGCGCCATCCCGCTCAAGCCCAAGGGCGTACGCATAGGTTCCCTGGTCCTGCTGCGCGACGTCACGGAACTGCGGCGCCGCGAGCGGGAGTTGATCACCAAGGACGCGACCATCCGGGAGATCCACCACCGGGTGAAGAACAACCTCCAGACCGTGGCGGCCCTGTTGCGCCTCCAGGCCCGGCGCATGGACTCCGTGCGGGGCCGGGAGGCACTCAACGAGGCGGTCCGGCGCGTCGGTTCGATCGCCATCGTGCATGAGACGCTGTCCCAGAATCTGGACGAGCGTGTCGAGTTCGACGAGATCGCCGACCGGGTGATCGCGATGGTCGCCGAGATCTCCCCGGGCAAGGTCGACTGCCGGCGCACGGGCCGCTTCGGCATCCTCGACGCCGAGACCGCGACCCCGCTGTCCATGGTGCTCACCGAGGTGCTGCAGAACGCCCTGGAGCACGCCTTCGCACCGGGCGAGCACGGCTCGGTCGAGGTGTCCGCGGTCCGCGGCGGCACCCTCGCGGAGAACGCCCGCCTGCTGATCACCGTCCAGGACGACGGCCGGGGCCTGCCCGAGGGCTTCGACCCGAAGAGCGCGGGCAACCTGGGGCTGCAGATCGTCCGGACCCTGGTCGAGGGCGAGCTGGGCGGCAGCTTCGACATGCTGCCGGTCCCCGAGCCGTCCCGCGGCACCCGCGTCGTCCTCGACATCCCCGTGTCCGACAAGCGCTAGAGCCGCCCCGAGCACAGGGGCAGCCCCCAGAACAGCGAAGAGCCCGGCACAGCGAAGAGCCCGGCACAGCGAAGAGCCCCGGACCGTGTGACACGGTCCGGGGCTCGAAGCTCGTTGCTCGCATTCGCGATGCGCATCGGGGGTACTGCGCGCTGCGGCTCGAAGGCGGTGAGTGCGTGCTCGCTGCACGCGCCGCCGGCTCAGGCTCGTAGCAGGGGGCGTCAGGCGCTGGCGTTACGCGCCCGGTTGCGAGCGGCACGGCGCTTCATGGCGCGACGCTCGTCCTCGCTGAGGCCACCCCAGACGCCGGAGTCCTGGCCGGACTCGAGCGCCCACTGCAGACACTGCTCCATGACGGGGCAGCGGCGGCAGACGGCCTTGGCTTCCTCGATCTGCAGCAGCGCAGGACCGGTGTTGCCGATGGGGAAGAAGAGCTCGGGGTCTTCCTCGCGGCAAACGGCGTTGTGACGCCAGTCCATGGCTGCTACCTCTCCTTGGTAAGACATGCGGGTTGCTTGTGAATGTGAACGCTTTCACGAATCCCCCCGCAAGGGAAGGGCCGATCGCCAGTTGCCCGGCGTTGGGTCCTGGATTCGTGGAGGGGTTCCGGCGGTCTGTGGGGCCGATGTTGCGGGCCGTCCCGATCGCCATGTAGAGATTCGCAAACCTCGGCGGCGGATACAACCCCTTCCGGAAAGTTTTTTTTGATTCCTCGGTGTCGACTAGGTCACAGCCGTACTTCTATGGGGTGGATGGCAGCCCATACGTTCGAGATAAAGGACTTTCGCGCGTTCCGCTCACACAATCACACGCAGTGCACGGCGTACGCCTGTGAACGTCACGCTCGTGCGGAGCCCCAGGTGGTCGCCGTCCATCTGGAAGGGCAGCGGGACCTTTGAATGCAAGGTGAAGTCGGTCTGATCATGGAGCGTGACGGCGTGCTTGCCGTGCGGACCGCGATCAGGGGTCGAGGTCAGCAGCTGGGTCGCGTAACGGGCCACGGCCGGCGTCGACAGCCGGGAGAGTGCGAGCACGTCGAGAGCGGTGTCGAAGGAGGCCCGCGGGGACGCGTACACGGGGCGATTGCCCAGGTAGGTCCAGGGGGACGTGTTGCAGACTATGGACAGCACGAGGTCCGTCACCGGATCCGTGCCAGGCTGCTCCAGAGTGATCGTGCCGCGCCGGCGGTTGGGCTCGTCGAGGAACTGGCGGAGTACCTGCCGGATGTAGAGCGCGTGCGTGGAGCGTCTGCCGCGTTCCCGCTGCTGTTCGACCCGGCCGACGACCCCGGCGTCGAACCCGAAGCCGGCGCAGAAGGTGAACCAGCGCCGCGGCACACCCTCGTCCTCCGTGCCCGGGGTGCCGGCGGCCAGCCCCAGACCGACCGTCCGCTCGGTCCGGTCGCGCAGCGCGTCCAGGATGGCGCCCGTCGCCTCGACCGCGTCGTTCGGCAGCCCGAGGGCGCGGGCGAAGACGTTCGTGGAGCCCCCGGGGACGACGGCCAGGCGGGGCAGCCGGTCGGGATCGGGGCCGTGGTGGAGCAGTCCGTTGACGACCTCGTTGACCGTGCCGTCGCCGCCGAGTGCCACGACGAGATCTATGTCGTCCGACTCCGCGGCCCGGCGCCCGAGGTCACGGGCATGCCCCCGGTACTCGGTGGACACCGCCTCGAGCTTCATCTCGCTGGCGAGCGCGTGGATCAGCACGTCGCGTGTGCGGGCACTGGTGGTGGTTGCTGCCGGATTGACCACGAGAAGTGCGCGCATGCGAAGCAGCGTACCTACCGCGGGGTACCTGGCCCAGTCCCGGGCTTCCGGTGACGGCTACCCTGCAGGGGTGAGCAGCGACCCCACCGCCCCCCGCCCCGCCCGTCTGACGGCCGCCGCCGCCGTGTGCGCCGCCGAGGGGCTGGCGCTCGCCGGCGGGGGCACCTACATGCTTGTGATGGGCCTGCTCGGCCGGCCCGACAGCCCTTCCCAGGCGGAGACGGGCGGTGTGACGCTCATCGCACTCGCCGTGATCCCGTTGCTGGCCGCCCGCGGGCTGCTGCGCCGCCGCTCCTGGAGCCGCGGGCCGGCCCTCATCACGCAGCTGATCGCCCTGATCCCGGCCTGGACCCTGCTGCGCGCCTCCGGGGCGCTGATCCCGCTCGGCATCGTGCTGGCGGCGGTGGCCGTGACGGGCCTGGTGCTGCTGGTCAACCCGACCACGGCCCGGGCCCTGGGCATCGGCGTGGCCCGCGACTGACGCCCGCCGCACACCGCCGCGCACCGCTGGGGGGCCGCGTCCGTGGGCGCGGCCCGGTCCGCTGCTCCGCTACTCCTCGACGAGCAGCTTCTCCCGCAGCTGTGCCAGCGTCCGCGCCAGCAGCCGCGAGACGTGCATCTGCGAGATGCCCACCTCCTGCGCGATCTGCGACTGCGTCATGTTGCCGAAGAAGCGGAGCAGCAGGATGCGCTTCTCCCGCGGCGGCAGGTCCTCCAGCAGCGGTTTGAGCGACTCGCGGTACTCGACGCCCTCCAGCGCCTCGTCCTCCGCGCCCAGCGTGTCCGCCACCGCCGGAGACTCGTCGTCCGTGTCGGGCACGTCCAGGGACAGCGTGGAGTACGCGTTCGCCGACTCCAGGCCCTCCAGGACCTCTTCCTCCGAGATGCCGAGGCGCTCGGCCAGCTCGTGGACCGTGGGGGAGCGGCCGTGCTGCTGGGAGAGCTCCGCGGTCGCCGTGGTCAGGGCGAGCCGCAGCTCCTGCAGCCGGCGCGGCACCCGGACCGCCCAGCCCTTGTCGCGGAAGTGGCGCTTGATCTCGCCCACCACCGTCGGCGTCGCGTAGGTCGAGAACTCGACACCGCGCTCCGGGTCGAACCGGTCCACCGACTTGATCAGCCCGATCGTGGCGACCTGCGTGAGGTCGTCCAGCGGCTCGCCGCGGTTGCGGAAGCGCCGCGCGAGATGCTCGACGAGCGGCAGGTGCATCCGCACGAGCTGGTTGCGCAGCTCCGCCCGCTCGGGCGCCCCCTCGGGCAGCTTGCGCAGCTCTATGAACATCGCCCGTGCCCCGCTGCGGTCGTGGGGGTCGTGATGATGCCGCTCGTGCCCGTGCTCGTGCTCGCTCATACGGTCCGCCTGATCTGCCCGCGCCTGCTCCGCCGAGGCCGTCCGGCCGTCGGGCTCGTCCACCACCGGGTGCGGCCGTGCGTGCTGCTCCGGGATGCCGGCCGACGCGCTCAGCACCCGGGGGGCACGCTCCTCGTCCTCCCGCATCGGACCAACCCCGTTTCCGTTGCTCACGCCGGCCCGGGTCCCGCGCCGCGCTGTTTGTACAGGCTGATGGAGACAGTACGGTCATCGGCGACCGAGGAGTCGACCTTGCCGGCCAGTGCCGAGAGCACCGTCCAGGCGAACGTGTCGCGCTCCGGGGCGCGGCCGTCGGTCGTGGGTGCCGAGACCGTGACCTCCAGCGAGTCGTCGACGAGCCGGAACACGCAGCTCAGGACGGACCCGGGAACGGCCTGCTGGAGCAGGATCGCGCACGCCTCGTCGACCGCGATCCGCAGATCCTCGATCTCGTCGAGGGTGAAGTCCAAGCGCGCTGCGAGACCGGCCGTGGCCGTACGCAACACGGACAGGTAGGCACCCGCAGCCGGCAGCCGGACTTCCACGAAGTCCTGAGTCCCGGGCTCGCCTGCGATCTGGGACACCCTCACCTCCAAGGTGGCACAAGCTCTTTCTGGGCCACGGGCCAAAGGACCCGCGGCCATGCGGTACGTAGTCGATTACGTAGCCGGTACTGGCCTGGCGACGCTATCGCGATCCATGGTGCCGTGTCGCCGGGGACCCCCGAGCTGATAACTGTCACTCATGGTAAGCATATGAGTACGGACAGTGGCTAGAGGTCTGCGCGACCCAATTGCGCGGAACCAGGGGATGGTTGACGTACCCACGCGTCAGACGATCGAACCGTCGACGAAGCACCACCGCCACTTCTGCCCCGGCTCGAAGCTGCGCATCACCGCATGCGCCGTCTCGCGGAAGTGCGCGCTCGCGTGCTGCATCGGCGACGAGTCGCAGCATCCCACGTGGCCGCAGACCAGACACAGTCGCAGCTGGACGGGGTGGCTGCCCACCGCCAGACACTCCGGGCAGGTCTCGCTCAACGGCACCGGCTCGGGCCGTGGCAGTTCTGCTACATGTGCGCACTCGCTCATGATGGCCAGGTTACGACGCAGGCGACGACACAAGGTCGGTGTGATGGAAGCATTGCCACTGGTGGGACTCATCGCCGCGAGCGCCGCGGTCGCGGGCGCCGCCCGCCGGACCCCGGTCCCGGCCCCGCTGCTGCTGGTGGCGGTGGGGCTGATCGCCTCGTACGTGCCGGGCGTGCCCGACTACCACCTCGACCCGCACATCGTGCTGCCGCTGCTGCTGCCCCCGCTGCTGCACACCGCCGCCCTGGACAGCTCCTACCTCGACCTGCGCGCCAACATCCGCCCGGTCGCACTGCTCTCCGTCGGCTACGTCCTCTTCGCGACTTTGGCCGTCGGCTACCTCGCGTACCTGTTCGTGCCCGACCTGCCGCTGACCGCCGCGCTGGTGCTCGGCGCGGTCGTCGCACCGCCGGACGCCGTCGCCGCGACGGCCATCGCCCGCAGGCTCGGGCTGCCCCACCGCATCACCACGATCCTCCAGGGTGAATCCTTGGTGAACGATGCCACCGCGATCACCGCGTACAAGGTGGCGCTCGCCGCCGCGATCGGCGCGGGCGCCAGCTGGGCCGGGGGCCTCGGGGAGTTCGCGCTCGCCTCGCTCGGCGGCATCGGCGTGGGACTGGTCCTGATGATCCCCATCCACTGGCTGCGCACGCGTCTGCGGGAACCGCTCCTGCAGAACACACTGTCGCTGCTCATCCCCTTCATCGCGTACGCCGCCGCCGAGCAGGTCCACGCCTCCGGCGTGCTCGCGGTGGTCGTCGTCGCCCTCTACCTGGGCCACCACTCCTCGCAGGTCGATTTCGCGACCCGGCTCCAGGAGGAGGCGGTGTGGAAGATGGTCTCCTTCGTGCTGGAGTCCGTCGTCTTCGCGCTGATCGGGCTCCAGCTGGCGATCGTGGTGGAGGAGCTCGGGGAGTACGGCGTCGGGGAGGCGCTCTGGTACGCCGCCGGGGTCTTCGTCACCGTCGTGGTCGTGCGGTTCGTCTGGGTCTATCCGGCGACCTTCCTGCCCCGCATGCTGTCGAAGCGGATCAGGGAGCGGGAGCCGGACACCACCTGGACGGCGCCGCTGGTCGTGGGCTGGGCCGGCATGCGCGGGGTGGTGTCGCTCGCGATCGCGTTCTCCATCCCGCTGACGATCGCGGACGACGAGCCCTTCCCCGCCCGCAACCTCGTCCTGTTCCTCACCTTCACCACGGTGATCGGCACCCTGGTGGTGCAGGGGCTGACCCTCCCGGCGCTGATCCGCGCCGTGGAACTGCCCGGACGGGACGTGTACGCCGAGACTCTGGCCGAGGCCCAGGCGCAGAGCGAGGCGTCCGCGGCGGCCGAGCGGCGGCTGGAGGAGCTGCTGGCGGACGAGCGCAACGCCCTGCCGCAGCCGCTGGCCGACCGGCTGCGCACCGTGCTGGAGCGGCGGCGCAACGCCGTGTGGGAGCGGCTCGGCACCGTCAACGAGATCACCGGGGAGTCCGCCGACGACACCTACCGGCGCCTGGCACGGGAGATGATCGCCGCGGAACGTGACGTCTTCGTCGAGCTGCGCAACCGGCGCCGGATCGACGACGAGATGATGCGCACCCTGCTGCGCCGGCTGGACCTGGAGGAGGCGGCGGCCTATCGCGAGGAGGCCTGAGCCGACCCGTGGTCCCGGCCGGTGACCACGGCCACGACCGTACTGCCGGCGGGGAAGGCGCCCTCGGCGGCGAGCACGCCCAGTCCGTAAAGAGCCTTGGCGACATAGAGACGCTCCACGGAAAGCCCGTGCCGCTCCTCGAAGTCCCGGGCGAACGCGTCGAGCCCGGGGCTCGTACGGGCGTAACCGCCGAAGTGGAAGCGGTCGTCGAGCGACCAGCCACCGGCCGGGCCGCCGAACGCCTCGTGCTGAAGGGTGCGTATCGCCTCGCCCAGGAAGCCGCCGCGCAGGACGGGGAAGCCGATGGCGCGCTGCCCCTCGCCGAGGCCGGCGGCCAGACCGGCGAGCGTGCCGCCCGTGCCGCAGGCGACGGCCACGACATCGATGTGCTCGTCATGATCGCGCAGTTCGCGGCCGAGCTCCGTGCAGCCCTGCGCGGCAAGGGCGTTGCTGCCGCCCTCGGGGACCACGTACACGTCGTCGGCCGCGGCGCCGGCGTCGCGCAGGAACCGTGCGAGCATGTCGGGGTCGCCCTTGGCGCGGTACGCGGCACGGTCGGCGAACAGCAGCCGCATGCCGTCGGCCGCACAGCGGCTCAGCGAGGGATTCAGCGGCCGCCTGGCCAGTTCGTCACCCCGTACGACACCGATCGTGGGGAAGCCGAGCAGCCGCCCCGCCGCGGCAGTCGCGCGCAGATGGTTGGAGTAGGCGCCGCCGAAGGTGAGCACCGGCCGGCCGGCCGCGGCGCGGAGATTCGGGGCGAGCTTGCGCCACTTGTTGCCGGGCAGGTCGGGGTGGATCAGGTCGTCACGCTTGAGCAGCAGCCGCACGCCGTGCCGCTCGAAACGCTCGTCCTCCACGGGCTGCAGCGGTGAGGGCAGCCGGGGCCGCAGCGCGGCGGCGAGGTCGGACGTTTCCCGGTTCACCCCTTCATTGTCGCCAGGTGTGCGAGCCGATCCGGCCACTGCCCCGGGCGGGGCGATCCAGTCCCACTCATTTGTGTAATGGTGCGATGACGCAATGTAGTGGAAGCCTTTCTCCCGAAGGTCAGATCCATGATCGAGAGGGAGTCACATGACGGTCGGTTCGGTAGGTTCCGTTGGCGAGGATGTGCGCGAGCAGGGGCCTCAGCAGAGTCTCGGCACCGCCGCCGCGCGGAATCTCGCGACCACCACCAAGTCCGCCCCGCAGATGCAGGAGATCACCTCCCGGTGGCTGCTGCGCATGCTGCCCTGGGTGCAGGTGCAGGGCGGTACGTACCGCGTGAACCGCCGCCTGAGCTACTCGGTCGGCGACGGAAGGGTGACCTTCGTGCAGACGGGCGACCGGGTCGCGGTCATCCCCGCCGAGCTGGGCGAGCTGCCGGCGCTGCGCGACTTCGGCGACGAGGCGGCGCTCACGGAGCTGGCGCAGCGGTGCGAGCAGCGGGAGTTCGCGCCCGGAGAGGTGCTGGCCACCGGCGGGGAGGCGGCGGACCGGATCTACCTGCTGGCACACGGCCGGGTCGAGCAGATCGGCGAAGGGCCCTACGGGGACGAGGCCGTGGTCGAGGTCCTCGCGGACGGGGCCTACTTCGGCGACCAGTCGCTCACCGACCGCGAGGCCGTCTGGCGCTACACCGCACGCGCGGCCACGAACTGCACGGTGCTCGTGCTGACAAGGGACGACGTGCTCAACCTCGCGGACCGCGCGGAGTCGCTGCGCACGCACCTGGCGAGCCTTGCCGCACTGCCCCGGCAGCGGACCAACAAGTACGGCGAGGCGGCGATCGACCTGTCCGCGGGCCATGTCGGCGAGGCCGTCGTCCCGCACACCTACGTCGACTACGACGCGGCCCCCCGTGAGTACGAACTGAGCGTCGCGCAGACCGTGCTGAAGGTGCACAGCCGGGTCGCCGACCTCTACAACCAGCCGATGAACCAGACCGAGCAGCAGCTCAGGCTGACGGTGGAGGCGCTGCGCGAGCGCCAGGAGCACGAGCTGGTCAACAACCGTGAGTTCGGCCTCCTCAACAACTGCGACTACGGCCAGCGGCTGCAGCCGCACGACGGCGTGCCGAGCCCGGACGACATGGACGAGTTGCTGTCGCGGCGGCGCGGTTCGAAGCTCTTCCTCGCCCACCCGCGCGCCATCGCCGCCTTCGGGCGCGAGTGCAACAAGCGGGGACTGGTCCCCGGCAGTGTCGAGATCGGCGGCCACCAGGTGCCGGCCTGGCGCGGCGTGCCGATCTTCCCGTGCAACAAGATTCCGATCTCGGACGCCCGCACGACGTCCATCATCTGCATGCGTACGGGCGAGGCCGACCAGGGCGTCATCGGACTGCACCAGACCGGCATCCCGGACGAGATCGAGCCCAGTCTGTCCGTGCGTTTCATGGGCATCGACGAGCAGGCGATCATCTCGTACCTGGTGACGGCCTACTACTCGGCCGCCGTCCTCGTCCCCGACGCCCTCGGCGTCCTGGAGAACGTGGAGGTGAGCCGCTGGCGCTGACCACGTGCCGCACCGGGGGCGCGTCCCGACCGCGCCCCCGGCCCGGACAGCCGACAGCACCGAGGAAAGGACCGCCCGTTGACCATGCCGGACACCGTCGAGGGCCGCGAGGCCGTCGCCCTGCTGGAGCGCACCCGCGGTGCCGTCCAGCCGGAGCTGCGTTCCGCCGTCGACACCCTTCCGGGCGCCATGCGCCGGGTGGCGAGGTACCACTTCGGCTGGGAGCAGGCCGACGGCAGCCCGGCCGCGGGCGCGGGCGGCAAGGCCATCAGGCCCGCGCTCGTGCTCGCCGCCTGCCGGGCGCTCGGCGGAGACCCCCACCGGGCCGTGCGCGCCGCGGCGGCCGTGGAGCTGGCACACAACTTCACGCTGCTGCACGACGACGTCATCGACGAGGACGTCACCCGCAGGCATCGCCCCACCGCGTGGACGGTGTTCGGCACGGCGGACGCCATCGTCGCCGGCGACGCCATGCTCGCCCTCGCGCTGCGGCTGCTGGCCGAGGACCGGGACCCCTGCGCGGTCGCCGCCTCGGCACGGCTCGCGGCCTGTGTCATCGAGCTGTGCGCGGGCCAGCAGGCCGACTGCTCCTTCGAGGAGCGCGCCCCGGAGGAGGTCACGCTGGAGGAGTGCCTCGGCATGGCGACGGCCAAGACGGGAGCGCTGCTGGGCTGTGCGTGCGCGGTGGGCGCGCTGTACGCGGGCGCGGGGGAGGAGGAGGTCGCCGCCATGGACGGGTTCGGGCGCGAGGCCGGTCTCGCCTTCCAGCTCATCGACGACCTGATCGGGATCTGGGGCGATCCGGAGCGTACGGGCAAGCCGGCCGGAGCGGATCTGACGGCGCACAAGAAGTCCCTGCCGGTGGTGGCCGCTCTCTCGTCCGGCACCGCGGCCGGCGCCGAGCTGGCCGCGCTGTACCGGGGGCCGATGAACGCCGCGGCGGTGGCGCGCGCCGCCGACGCCGTGGAGCGTGCCGGGGGCCGTGACTGGGCGCAGATGCAGGCGGCCGACCGGATGTCACGGGCGGTGGGCGAGCTGTCCCGCGCCGTGCCGGACCTGGCGGCGGCGGGTGACCTGCTGGCGCTGGCGGAGTTCGTCACGCGGCGTACGCGCTGAGAGTCCCCGGGCGCGCCCGGGAGAACCCCCGTACGTGCGTCGGGAGCGCCCACCCGTGCGGACGGCCCACCCGTACGGACGTCAGGACGAGCCGACGCGTCCGTCCCGCTGTCCGAGGCGCCCGTAGCGGCATATTCTGGCCATATGGACAGTGAAGGACAGGGTTCGCGCCGCGTCCCGAGCCGTCCGCAGGAGGAGGAGCCCGTCTGCCCCGCCTGCGGTCGGCCTGTCGGCACGGTCGTCAAACGGCACAAGACGCTCGGGGCCTTCGTGCCCGTCTGGGAGCCGGGGCCGTGCCGTAACCCCGACTGTCCCCTGAATGTCGAGAAGGACGGCGACACATCCGGCGAAGAGGTCGGCGAGACCTGAGCCGGGCGGCGGCCCGGGCCGCCGCCCGCGCGCGAAGAGGCACCTCGTGCACGCGAAGGGGCACCTCGTGCGCGCCGGAGGCGGGCCTACCGCTACAGTCCGCGCATGTCATCGGAGTCGACTGAGGTCTGGGCGGGCTGGTACCGCGACCGGGCCGGCGCGGAAGCGGTCACCATAACCGCGGCCGACGGCCAAGTGCGCACGCGCATCAGAGGTGTTGAGTACGAGGGCGCGACCTTCGCCGCCCTGCGGGCGGAGAGCGGCGGTGGCGTCCTCTCCTCCTGCGTACTGGAGTGGGACATGCCGCTGCCCGTCCATGCGGACGGCGGGGTGCAGCAGGCGACGCTCAGTTGTCTTCTGACACTGGGTGAGCCCGCGCAGGACGGTGCCGGGGCGGTGCGCGCGGAGCTCACGGTGACGCTGCACTGCGGCGGCACCGCGTACGAGGCCGGCGTCGCGGACGGCGATTTCGAGGACGCACTCGGGCGCATCAGGGGCCAGTTGCCGCCCGGCACCGAGCTCGGCGACCGCGCGACGGCCCAGGCCTGACCGGCAGCGGGCGACCGGATGGCGAGGTCCGGGGCCGCCGCACGCGAGGGCGCCCCGCAGCCACGCTGCGGGGCGCCGTTCACCGCGGACCATGGGGGCGTCCGCGGGCCGCTCGGAGGAGGCGTGTGTCAGGAGACGCGGGCGAGGGCGGCGGCGAGGCCGTTCGCCCACAGCTGGTTCACCCGGGAGCGCTCCTGCGCGTTCGGGTACGCGTTCTGGCAGGACGGGCCGGGTCCGCCGCCCGACATCAGCTCGCTGCACGGGCCGGAGTAGTGGTCCGGCAGGCCGAGCACGTGCCCGGTCTCGTGGGCGGTGACGCGGGTGGAGTTGTAGATCTGGTTCTGGCGGTAGTCGAGGAAGATGTAGCCGCGGCCGTGGCCGTCGGTGCTCGCGTACGAGCCGCGCGGGTCGTTGCCCTCGTAGTACGAGAAGTCCGCGCCGGACCCCTCGACCAGCTGGACGTTGCCGACCGAGCTGTTCCATATGCGCGTGCTGCCGGCTATCTGGCTGCGGAAGCTGGGCGCGTTGCTCGCGTTGTACACGACCGTGACGGCCTGCGCGCCGGGGTTCGCGGCACGCTTCTTCGCGACCGACTTCACCACCGCGTCGAAGAAGGCCCGGGTGGCCTTCGCGTCCTCGCCCGAGCCTTCGTAGGCGGCGTACGAGGGGGTGGTGTACGAGGAGGTGGCTGCCGTGGCCGCAGGGGAGTTGGCCGGGGAGGAGGCGGCAGCGGTCGCGGGGACGGCGCCCAGCGCGGCGGTGAGACCGAGGCCGAGGGCGGCCGAGAGTAACGTTCTGGGGTGACGCATGGGGGGCTCCTGCTCGTCCGTCGAACGGAATGCGGTAGGCCGAGTGTCGGGGAGAGGACACCCCGCGGGGATGATGCCAGGGGGCGATAACGCGAACGCATCACCCGCACCGGCCGCACCATGTCCCGATCCGCCCGTCGTGCCCCGACAACGGTGTCTGGTGCGGCAGTTGGGGCCGTCCTAGGCTCGAAGGCATGGAGCTCGAGGTGAGGCACCTGCGTGCGCTGTGCGCCATCGCCGACACCGGCAGCCTGCACAAAGCCGCCCGGCGGCTCGGCGTGAGCCAGCCGTCGCTGACCACGCAGCTGCGCCGTATCGAGAGCTTCCTCGGCGGGCCGCTGTTCTCGCGCGAACGGACCGGCTGCCGCCCGACCCCGCTGGGCCGTTCCGTGCTCAGCCGGGCCCGCCCGCTCGTCTCGGAGATGACCGCGCTCGTCGCCGAGGCGAAGGCCGCGGCCGCACGGGAGGGCGGTCCGCTGCTGCGTATCGGCTCCACCGCCAGCCGGGCGCTGGCCGGCTGGCTGCGGCGGCTCCGCGGCCGGCTGCCGGGCACCGACCTCTCGCTCCACATGGACGTCTCGGCCAACGCGCTGCTGCGCATGGTGGCGTCCGGCCTGCTGGACGTGGCCTTCGTGCACGAGGTGGAGGGCTGTCCGCTGCAGGTGCCCGACGGGCTCGTCGCACGCGTACTGGTCGACCGCGAACCGCAGTTCGTCTCCATGGCCCGTGACCATCCCGCCGCGGCGGCCTCCGTCGTGGAACTGGCCGACCTCGCGCAGGACAACTGGATGGTCGACCCGACGGTGGACGGCGAGTGGGACGGACTGCGCCGGGTGCTGGGCGCCGCCGGGCTCAACCCGCGTGTCCTGCACGGGGACTACCACACGGCCGCGTCCCTGATCGCGGTCGGCGAGGTGGTCGCCCCCTGCCAGCCGACGTCGGGACCGCGCGAGGACATGGCGATCCGCCCGCTGCGCGGTGACCCGCTCGCCGTGCGGCTGCTGCTGTTCTCCCGGCCGGGCGCGCACGAACTGCACGAGGCGGTGTACGCGGACCTGGCTGCGTCCTACCGCGAGGCGGCCCTGCGGGCGGCGGCGTACCGCCAGTGGCTGCTGCACCACAGGAGCCCTCTGCTGCACGGGACCGCGCCGGACCGGACTCCCGTACCCGCGGCCTGAGCCGGCCAGGAGGCCGCGCGCTGCTCGCTGAAACGCGTCTGGTGGTTTCCGGCGCGCCAACCCGCGCGGACAACGGCGGGAACCGGCACGCCCTCGTGCATGATGCCCGCAAGAACGATCATGCACCGTACGGGGCCGGGCCTTGCGAGCGGGACGCGTGGGGGCGCGAGGGGGCGCAGAGCGGGGGAGCGTGATCGGCCGCACACTGCGGCACGTCGGAAGCCCTGACGCCATCCAAGATCACGATGCGTTACGACTGTGTGCGAACAGTGATCACGCCTGGTCGGGCGCCCGTGTGCCCGGCCTTCTTCGGCGTGGATCGCCACCGTACGAATGGAAGTGCCCATCGATGTCGGTCGACACGACACCCACCACCACGAGCCGCGACGGTCAGGGACAGGACGCCGCGCGGGAGCAGCTCAGCCTCAGCACCGCGGCCGCGCGGAACCTGGCGACGACCACCAAGTCCGAACCCCAGATGCAGGAGATCAGCTCGCGCTGGCTGCTGCGCAAGCTGCCGTGGGTCCATGTGCCCGGCGGCTCCTACCGGGTCAACCGCCGCCTGTCGTACGCCGTCGGGGACGGCCGGCTGACCTTCATCAAGAACGGCTCCAAGGTGCGGGTCGTCCCCGCGGAGCTGGCCGAACTGCCGTTGCTGAACAAGTTCGACGACACCACCGCGCTCGGCGCCCTCGCCGACAAGTTCGTCCAGAAGGAATACGAGCCCGGCCAGGTCATCGTGCAGGCGGGCAAGAAGGCCGACCAGGTCTTCCTGATCGCGCACGGCAAGGTCGAGAAGGTCGGCAGCGGCAAGTACGACGACCAGGAGGCCCGGCTCGGCATGCTCGCCGACGGCGACTCGTTCGGCGGTCAGATGCTGGCGGGCGGCAACGGCAAGTGGGAGTTCACCGTCCGCGCGGTGACCACGACCACGGTGCTCGCGCTGTCGCAGGCCGCCTACAAGTCGGTCGCCGACCAGCACGAGGCGCTGCGCGCCCACGTGCAGTCGCTCAGTTCCGACGGTCACAAGCGGACGAACAAGTACGGCGAGGTCGCGATCGACTTCCTCTCCGGCCACGACGGCGAGCCGGACCTGCCCACCACCTTCGTCGACTACGAACTCTCGCCGCGTGAATACGAGTTGAGCGTGGCCCAGACGGTGCTGAAGGTGCACACCAGGGTCGCCGATCTCTACAACCAGCCCATGAACCAGACCGAGCAGCAGCTGCGGCTCACCATCCACGCGCTGCGCGAGGCGCAGGAGCACGAGCTGGTCAACAACCGCGAGTTCGGGCTGCTGCACAACGCGGAGTACAACCAGCGCATCCAGAGTCCGTCGGGCCCGCCGACCCCCGACGACCTCGACGACCTGATCAGCATGCGGCGCGGCACCCAGTTCCTGTTCGCCCACCCGCGCGCGATCGCCGCGTTCGGCAAGGAGTGCAACAAGCGCGGCCTGTACTTCGGCAGCGTGGACGTCGGCGGTCACCAGCTGCCCGCGTGGCGCGGCATCCCGCTCCTGCCCTGCGGCAAGATCCCGGTCACCGAGCAGCACACGTCGTCGATCATCGCCATGCGCACCGGCGAGGACAACGAGGGCGTCATCGGCCTCTACCAGACCGGCATCCCGGACGAGTACGAGCCGGGGCTCAACGTCCGGTTCATGGGCATCGACGAGAAGGCGATCATGTCCTACCTCGTCAGCACCTACTACTCGGCCGCGATCCTCGTCCCCGACGCCATCGGCATCCTCGAGAACGTCGAGGTCCGTCCGCGTGCCTGAGCACCCGCACCCGGCTGCGAAGGAGGGCTGAGGCCATGTCACTGATGTCCCGGGTGCTCGCACCCGCAGCCGGCCACGACATCGCCGGCCTGGTGGGGGCGCTGCTGGCCGATCCGGCGCGGCCCGCACGACGGGAGCTGACAGCGCCCGCGCACCCCGCTGCGCCGCCCGCCCCCGGCGGCCCCACCGGTCTCGGCACCTCGGCGGCCCGTGCCCTCGTCCCGCCCCCGGCTCCGCCCGTTGCCGTACGGCCGCCGCGTCCCGCGCTGCCTCTCCCGGCCGGTCCCACCGGCCTGGGCACGTCGGCGGCGCGGCTCACGGTCCGGGAGCCGGAGCCGGGGTCATCGGCCCCGGCGAGAGGCGCCCCGCGGCAGGACACCGCGCGCGACGGCACCATCGTGCTCCACTGCCCGCCCGCCGTCCGTGACGACCCCGCTCTCGGCGAGGCGGTGAACGAGCGGCTGGTCGCGTGGGCCGAGGAGGTCGGGATCTATCCCGGTCAGCTCGACAAGGTCCGCTCGGCCGACTTCGGGCGCCTCATGATGCTCGCCCACCCCGAGACGGACGACCCCGACCGGCTGCTGGCGGCGGCCAAGTGCGGACTGTCCGAATGGGCCGTCGACGACCACTGCGTCGACGGCGAGGTGGAGGAGGCGCGCCACGACCTGCTCGGACAGCGCCTGGCGATCTGCCACTCGGTGATCGACCAGGCCCAGCTCCCGCTGCGCTACGCACCGCAGCTGGAGGAGGTGGTGCGGAAGGACCCGGTCGCGATGGCGCTCCGCTCCGCGCTGGACAACCTCGCCGGGTACGCGACGACGTCCCAGGTGCGCCGGCTCCGCCACGAACTGGCCATCATGTTCGTCGCGTACAACCAGGAGGCGGTCTGGCACACGAAGGGACAGCGGCCGCCGGTGTGGGAGTACCTGATGCACCGGCACGAGAACAGCTTCGTCCCCTGCATGGTGCTGGTCGACGCCATCGCCGGCTACGAGGTCCCGCAGGCCGAGTTCGCCGACCCGCGGGTGCGCCGCGCGTTCAACCTGGCCGGCACCGCGACCGTGCTCATGAACGACCTGTACTCGATGGGCAAGGAAGATCCCACGGACTTCAGCCTGCCCATGCTCATCGCCGCCGAGGAGCAGTGCTCGATGCAGGAGGCGGTCGAGCGCAGTGTCCTGATCCACGACGAGCTGATGCACACCTACGAGGCGGAGGCCGCCGCCCTCGCCGCCACCGGCTCTCCCGAGCTGCGCCGCTTCCTGACCGGCACGTGGTTCTGGGTGGGCGGCAACCGCGAGTGGCACGCGGGCAGCGCCCGCTACCGCGTCGCCGCCGAGAGCTGAGCACCGCTCCGGCCGGCCGAGCCCGGCGCATCCCCCCTCCGCCAGGGCGTGCCGGGCGGCGGTGCCCGGCCTTCACCCCTTCGTCTTCACCCGATTGAGGAGCAGTCACCATGACCATCACCACGACGACGAGCCCGGCCAAGGACCCCGTTCTGCGGACCGCCTACCAGAAGTCCGTTGCCGAGTACTGGAACACCAACCAGCAGGACCCGGTCAACCTCCGCCTCGGCGAGGTCGACGGCCTCTACCACCACCACTACGGCATCGGCGACTACGACCCCTCCGTCCTCGCCGGACCGGAGAAGACCCGCGAGGAGCGGATCACCCAGGAGCTGCACCGCCTGGAGACCGCCCAGGCCGACGTGCTGCTCGACCACCTCGGCGACATCAAGCCCGGCGACACCCTGATGGACGCCGGCTCGGGTCGCGGCGGCACCAGCATCATGGCCGAGCAGCGGTTCGGCTGCCGGATCGACGGCGTGTCCATCTCCGAGTACCAGGTCGGCTTCGCCAACGAGCAGGCGAAGCTTCGCGGCGTCGACGACCGGGTGAGGTTCCACTTCAAGAACATGCTGGACACCGGCTTCGAGACCGGCTCGCGCAAGGCGATCTGGACGAACGAGACCACGATGTACGTGGACCTGTACGAGCTGTACGCCGAGTTCTCCCGGCTGCTGGAGTTCGGCGGCCGCTACGTCTGCATCACCGGCTGCTCCAACGACCTCACCGGGCTGCGCTCCAAGGCGGTCAGCCGCATCGACGAGCACTACACCTGCAACATCCATCCGCGCAGCGAGTACTTCAAGGCGCTCGCGGCCAACAACCTGACGCCGATCGACGTCGTGGACCTGACCGCGCAGACGATCCCGTACTGGGAGCTGCGCGCCAAGTCGGCGCTGGCGACCGGGATCGAGGAGCCGTTCCTGACGGCGTACAAGGAGGGCAGCTTCCACTACCTGCTCATCGTCGCGGACCGCGTCTGACGCGAGAGGCACAGCAGGGAGCGGCCCGGCCGGTTCACCCGGCCGGGCCGCTCCCTGCTGTGCTCGGCCCGGGTCAGGCCTTCTTGGTCTCCCAGAAGATCTTGTCGATCTGGGCGATGTAGTCCAGGGCCTTCTGGCCCGTCGCCGGGTCCGTGGACGCCTTCGCGGCCGAAAGGGCCTTCAGGGCGTCGTTCACCAGCTGGTGCAGCTCCGGGTACTTCTCGAAGTGCGGGGGCTTGAAGTAGTCGCTCCACAGCACCGAGACGTGGTGCTTGGCGAGCTCCGCGCGCTGCTCCTTGATGACCGTGGCGCGGGCGCGGAAGTGCGGGTCCTCGTTGGCCTGGTACTTCTCCTGGACGGCCTTGACCGACTCCGCCTCGATGCGGGCCTGGGCCGGGTCGTAGACACCGCAGGGCAGGTCGCAGTGGGCGCTGACCTTCACCTTGGGGGCAAACAGGCGGGAGAGCATGGAGCTGTCCTTCCTCGTGATCGTCTTCTCAGGTGGGAGATTACTCCGTGACCGAGGTGTTTTCGCGAGTGCCCCCAGGGGCTTAGGACAAAAGTCCGGGGTCACCATGGGACCGGTGGGCGAACATACGGTGGAGCCGGAGGTGGCCGATGAGTGAGCAGGGGCAGCAGCCGAGGGCGCCGTTCGGCATCGCCGAGGTGACCGGCCGGTCGATGTATCCGACGCTGTGGCACGGCGACCAGCTGCTCGTGCACAACGGCGCCGAGGTGCGTCCGGGACACGTGGCCGTGCTGCGCCACCCGCTCCAGCAGGACCTGCTCATCGTGAAGCGGCTGATCGAGCGGCGCGACGGCGGCTGGTGGGTCCTCGGGGACAATCCGGACGACGAGGTCGTGGACAGCCGCGCGTTCGGCACCGTGCCGGACGAGCTGGTGCTGGCGCGGGTGCGCGTCCGGTACCGGCCGATGCTGCCCGGGCGCCGGCGCACCCCGCTCTACGTGGCGTCCTGGGCGGTCTCCGCGCTGCGGCCCGTGTTCGCCGACCGCTCGGTCTCCAGGCGCTTGCGGGCCCGGTAGGCGGCCACGTTGGCGCGGGTGGCGCAGCGGTCGGAGCAGTAGCGGCGCGAGCGGTTGGTCGAGGTGTCGAGGTAGGCGTTGCGGCAGGGGGCCGCCTGGCACAGGCCGAGGCGGTCGACGCCGTACTCGGTCAGGTGGAAGGCGAGGCCCATCGCCGCGATGGCCGCGTATCCCGCAGTGGCGTTCGACGGGTGGTCGGCGAGGTGCATGTGCCACTTGGGCCGGCCGTCCTCGTCGCGGTGGTCGTGCCCGGAGATCTGCGGGCTGACCGGGAACTCCAGCAGCAGCGAGTTGAGCAGGTCGACCGCCTGGGTCTCCTCGCCCGCGTCCGCCGCGGCGAAGACGGCGCGCAGGCGGGCGCGCACGGAACGGAAGCGGGTGACGTCCGAGTCCGTGGCGCGGCGCGCGGCCTGTGTCGAGGCGCCGAACAGTTCCCGGACGGCCTCGACAGAGGTGAGCGAGTCCTTGCTGCGGCCCGGCTCCTCGGTGTTGACCAGGCGTACGGCATAGTCCGAGTAATAGGCCAGTTCCACTTGTAGTCCTTACCGCGACGGTCTAGTGTCGGCGTAACAGCTGCTGATGCTTCGAGGGTATTACGAACGAGAGGGTTCCGGTGGTGGAGACGAGTACGGGTGCGGGGACGGGTACGGCGGCCGACTGGCGGGCCTGGCAGGAGAGCTGGGACCGGCAGCAGGAGTGGTACATGCCCGACCGCGAGGAGCGGTTCCGGGTGATGCTGGACATGGTCGAGGCCACGGTGGGCCCCGAGGCGAGGGTGCTGGATCTCGCCTGCGGTACGGGAAGTATCACGGACCGGCTGCTGCGGCGGTTCCCGAAGGCGACGAGCACGGGCGTCGACCTCGACCCCGCGCTGCTGACCATCGCCCGGGGCTACTTCGCCGGGGACGAGCGCGTCGCGTTCGTCACCGCCGACCTCAAGGACCCCGACTGGACGGCCGCCCTGCCCCACACCTCGTACGACGCCGTCCTGACGGCGACCGCCCTGCACTGGCTGCACAGCGAGCCGCTCGCCGCGCTCTACGGGCAGATCGGGGGGCTGGTGCGGGACGGCGGCGTGTTCATGAACGCCGACCACATGAAGGACCAGTCGACGCCCCGCATCAACGCGGCCGAGCGCGCCCACCGCCACGCCGGCATGGACCGCGCCCGTGCCGCCGGGGCGCTGGACTGGGCCGACTGGTGGGCACTGGCCGCCAAGGACCCGGTCCTCGCCGAGCCGACCGCGGAGCGCTTCCGCATCTACGGCGAGCACGCCGACGGCGACACCCCGTCCGCCGACTGGCACGCGCGCGCCCTGCGGGATGCGGGCTTCGGTGAGGCGCGGGCGGTGTGGGCGTCCCCGTGCGACGCGCTGGTGCTCGCGCTGAAGTAGGCGCACCGGCACACAGCGAAGGGGCGGTACGGACCTCGTGTCCGTACCGCCCCTTTCCGCGCTCTACAGCACCTTCGACAGGAAGGACTTCGTGCGCTCGTGCTGCGGGTTGCCCAGGACGTCGCGCGGGTGCCCGGACTCGACCACCACGCCGCCGTCCATGAAGACCAGCGAGTCGCCGACCTCACGCGCGAAGCCCATCTCGTGCGTCACGACGATCATCGTCATGCCGTCCTCGGCGAGGCCGCGCATGACGTCGAGGACGTCACCCACCAGCTCCGGGTCGAGGGCCGAGGTCGGCTCGTCGAAGAGCATCAGCTTCGGCTCCATCGCCAGCGCACGGGCGATGGCGACGCGCTGCTGCTGACCGCCGGAGAGCTGCGAGGGGTAGTTCCCGGCCTTGTCCGCCAGTCCGACCCGGTCCAGCAGCCGCTCGGCCCGCTCCCGGGCGACGGCCCTGGTCTCGCCCTTGACCTGGATCGGCGCCTCCATGACGTTGGCGAGCGCGGTCATGTGCGGGAACAGGTTGAAGCGCTGGAAGACCATGCCGATGTCCCGGCGCTGGGCCGCGACCTCGCTGTCCTTCAGCTCGTAGAGCTTGTCGCCCTTCTGCCGGTAGCCGACCAGCTGGCCGTCGACCGACAGCCGGCCGGCGTTGATCTTCTCCAGGTGGTTGATGCACCGCAGGAAGGTGGACTTGCCGGAGCCGGACGGGCCGACCAGACAGAACACCTCGCGCGGGGCGACCTCGAGGTCGATGCCGCGCAGGATGTGCGCGGCGCCGTAGGACTTGTGGACGCCTTCGGCCTTCACCATCGCGGTCATGCCTGGACACCTCCCCTGTTACCGGTGAAGGGCAACAGGTTCCTCTTGACCCGCTGCCACGGAGTGGGCGGCAGCTGCCTCAGCGAACCGCGGGCGTAGTACCGCTCGACGTAGTACTGGCCGATGCTGAACACGCTGGTCAGCGCCAGGTACCAGACCGAGGCCACCAGGAGCGTCTCCATGATGGCGAACGACGTGGAGCCGATGTTCTGAGCGGCGCGCAGCAGCTCGGTGTACTGCACGGCGGACACCAGCGACGAGGTCTTCAGCAGGTTGATGAACTCGTTGCCGGTCGGCGGCACGATCACCCGCATCGCCTGCGGGAGAACGATTCTCCGCATGGTCTTGCCGCTGGACATGCCCAGCGCGTGCGAGGCCTCGGTCTGGCCCTCGTCGACGGACTGGATGCCGGCCCGGACGATCTCGGCCATGTACGCGCCCTCGTTCAGACCCAGGCCGAGCAGCGCGACCATGAACGGGGTCATCACGTCGACCATCTCGTCCTTGTAGAACCCGAGGTTCAGGACGGGGAAGATCAGCGCGAGGTTGAACCACAGCAGGAGCTGCACATACACGGGCGTGCCGCGGAAGAACCAGATGTACAGCCAGGCCACCGCACCGGTCACCGGGTTCTTCGACAGCCGCATGACCGCGAAGACGACGCCCAGGATCAGACCGATCAGCATCGACAGCACGCTGATCAGCAGCGTGCGGCCCATGCCGGTGACGATCCGGTCGTCGAAGATGAGGTCGCCGACCGTCCCCCAGGTGACATCGCCCTGGGAGAACGAGTAGGCCAGCGTGCCCAGCAGGGCCACGACGACGACGCCGCTGACCCAGCGGCCCCAGTGCCTGACCGGAATGGCCTTGATCTGCTCAGGGGGCGTGGAGGACCCCTTGTCGACCGCCGTCGTCGCGGGTGGCCCGTCGGCGGGTGTCTTGTCGAACTTGTCAGTCACAGTGACTGCCCTTCAGTGAACGCTTGAGGCGAGGACGCCGCTTACTTCCCGGCGTTGATGGTCGCCTCGGTCACGGCGCTGTTCTTGACGTCCCACTTCTCCAGGACCTTCGCGTACTCGCCGTTCTTGATGATCGCGTTCAGGGCGTCCTTGATCGCGTCGCGCAGCTGGGTGTTGTCCTTGTCGACGGCGATGCCGAACGGACCGGCCTCGGTCTGGCCGCCCGCGACCTCGAAGTCGTTGCCGCCGCCCGCGGTCTTCGCGATGTGCGCGGAGACGGGGTAGTCGTTGAGGTCGGCGACGGCGCCGCCGGACTTCACACGGGTCTGGGCCTCGGCGTCGGTGTCGAACGCCTCGATCGTGAGCTTGCCCTTGCCGGCCTTCTCGCACTTGGTGGCCTGCTGTTTGAAGGTGTCGTGGTACGTCGTGCCGCGCTGGACGGCCACCTTCTTGCCGCACAGGTCGTCGAGGGACTTGATGTTCTGCGGGTTGCCCTTCTTGACCAGGAGGGAGACGCCGGAGTTGAAGTAGTCGACGAAGTCGACGCCCTCGCCGGTCTTCTTGCCCTTGTCGTCCAGGCCCTGCTGGCGGGCCTTGGTGTCGCTCATGGCGGACATGACGATGTCCTGGCGGCCGGTGTTGAGGGACGAGATCAGACCGTCGAAGGTACCGCTCGTGAACTCGAACTTGACGCCGAGCTCCTTGCCGAGGGCCGCGGCGATGTCGGGGTCGATACCGACGATCTTGCCGCCCTCCTCGTACTCCATCGGGGCGTACGCGGCGTCCGTGCCGACCTTGATCACGCCCGCGTCCTGGATCTTCTTCGGCAGCTTGTCGAACAGCGGGGCGCTCGTGGACTTGGTGCCCTCGGTCTGCGCGGTGTCGGATCCGGAGTTCGTCTGGTCACCGCAGGCGGTGAGCACCAGTGCGCCGGCGACCGCGATCGCACCGGCCGCGGCGATCCGGGACCTGGCGGCAGTCGTACGACGGGTGAAGCGTGCGGTCATGATCGGGGTCCTCCGGCATGTGTAGAGGGGCGTTACGTGCAGCTGTGCACTCATCTTCGAGTGTCGCCAGCTCGTGTGTTTTCGGCATCTTGCCATTCGGACTGCCCCATTCAGGGGGACGCGCATGTCAAAATCGGATAACGGGATACCCCCGAACCTCAGCGGCCCGGCCCATCAAGGCCGGATCTTTCATCGAGAAGCCGCCTTCCGGCCGGAAGATCTCCCGTCGTCTCGTTATTTGGACGGGTGCATGACAGTCGGCGGAGTTGTCCGTTTTGGAGATATGAGTCACGTCACCGCTCCGATACCGACTCGTCCGCGGTGCGGTCTGTCCGGTATGAAGGATCCTTACACCCCTCATCCGGGGCTCAGGGCGCGTTGTGCGGCGCGCCCGCGCGTACGTCACCACCCCTGCCGGGGCGGGCCAACCGCTTGGCGCAGGGGGACGGACGCGGTGCCCGCCCACCCCTCCTCAACCAGGAGCGGCCACCCTCAACTGATGAAGACTTAAGGGGTCTACGAATGGCAGCGGAGATCGTCAATCCTCGCAGCGACAGCGCCAATACGGAGAGTGCCGACGAGCCCTTCGATCCGGCGTTCGCGCTGCACCGCGGCGGCAAGATGGCCGTCCAGGCCACCGTGCCGGTGCGGAACAAGGACGACCTGTCCCTCGCGTACACACCTGGTGTCGCCAAGGTGTGTACCGCTATCGCCGAGCAGCCCGAGCTCGTCCACGACTACACCTGGAAGTCCCAGGTCGTCGCCGTCGTGACGGACGGGACCGCAGTGCTCGGCCTCGGCGACATCGGCCCGGAGGCGTCCCTCCCGGTCATGGAGGGCAAAGCGATCCTCTTCAAGCAGTTCGGCGGCGTGGACGCGGTTCCGATCGCCCTCGCCACCACCGACACGGACGAGATCGTCGAGACCGTCGTGCGCCTCGCGCCGTCCTTCGGGGGAGTGAACCTCGAGGACATCTCGGCGCCGAGGTGCTTCGAGATCGAGCGCAAGCTCCAGGAACGCCTCGACATCCCCGTCTTCCACGACGATCAGCACGGCACCGCGGTGGTCACCCTCGCGGCCCTGCGCAACGCGGCCAAGCTGACCGGACGCGGCCTCGGTGACCTGCGTGCCGTCATCTCCGGCGCGGGCGCGGCCGGTGTGGCCATCGCGAAGTTCCTGCTGGAGGCCGGGCTCGGCGACGTGGCCGTCGCCGACCGCAAGGGCATCGTCAGCCGTGACCGCGACGACCTGACCCCGGTCAAGCGCGAGCTGGCCGAGCTCACCAACCGCGCGGGCCTGTCGGGCTCCCTGGAGACCGCGCTCGCCGGTGCCGACGTCTTCATCGGCGTCTCGGGCGGCACGGTGCCCGAGGAAGCGGTCGCGTCGATGGCCCCGGGCGCGTTCGTGTTCGCCATGGCCAACCCCAACCCGGAGGTCCACCCCGACGTCGCGCACAAGTACGCGGCGGTCGTGGCCACCGGCCGTTCGGACTACCCGAACCAGATCAACAACGTCCTCGCCTTCCCGGGCATCTTCGCGGGCGCGCTCCAGGTGCGGGCCTCCCGCATCACCGAGGGCATGAAGATCGCCGCGGCGAACGCGCTGGCGGACGTCGTCGGTGACGCGCTGTCGGCCGACTACGTGATCCCGTCCCCGTTCGACGAGCGGGTCGCCCCCGCCGTCACCGCGGCGGTCGCGGCCGCCGCGCGGGCGGAAGGTGTCGCCCGGCGCTGACGCGTCACGACGGGCCGCGGCCACCCCGTGCGGGGGCGGGCCGCGGCCCGTCGCGTTTTCCGGCGGCGCGCGCTGGGCCGAACGGGTGGCGCGGGGGCTGCCGCTCCGGCCGCGCGGAGAACGCGCGGAGGTCCCGGGGAACGATCGACTGAGCACGATCGACCGTCGACACACGCTCAAAGCGCCCCGGAGGCAAATCGAGCCTCCAAAAAGGGGGGCGCGTCACACCGGTGCATGGTTCCGCCACGCACCGGCCCGGTCATAGTCTCAAGGTCATGTTCGCCGCCTACGCCGCCCGCATCGACCGCGACCAGCCGCTGAACGGACTCGAACTCGGTGAGCGTCCCGCTCCCGAGGCCCGTCCCGGCTGGACGACCGTGAACGTCAAGGCCGCCTCCCTCAACCACCACGACCTGTGGTCGCTGCGCGGAGTGGGCCTCGGCGAGGACAAGCTGCCGATGATCCTCGGCTGCGACGCCGCCGGCGTCGACGAGGACGGCAACGAGGTCGTCCTCCACTCCGTCATCGGACAGAGCGGCCACGGCGTTGGCCCCGACGAGCCCCGCTCCATCCTCACCGAGCGCTACCAGGGCACGTTCGCCGAGCAGGTCACCGTCCCCTCGTGGAACGTGCTGCCGAAGCCGAAGGAGCTCACCTTCGAGCAGGCCGCCTGCCTGCCGACCGCCTGGCTGACCGCGTACCGGATGCTGTTCACCAACGCGGGCGTCCGGCCGGGGGACTCCGTCCTCGTGCAGGGTGCGGGTGGTGGCGTCGCCACCGCGGCGATCGTGCTCGGCAAGGCGGCCGGACTGCGGGTGTACGCCACCAGCCGGGACGAGGCCAAGCGCAAGCGGGCGGTCGAACTCGGCGCGGAGGAGGCGTACGAGCCGGGCGCGCGGCTGCCCCGCCGTGTGGATGCCGTCATCGAGACGGTCGGCGCGGCCACCTGGTCCCACTCGGTCAAGTCGCTGCGGCCCGGCGGCACGCTGGTGATCTCCGGCGCGACGAGCGGCGACCGGCCCTCGCACGCCGAGCTGACCCGGATCTTCTTCCTGGAGCTGAAGATCGTCGGCTCGACGATGGGCTCCAAGGACGAGCTGGAGGACCTGCTGTCGTTCTGCGCGGCGACCGGCGTGCGTCCGGTGATCGACCAGGTGCTGCCGCTCGACCGGGCCCGCGAGGGCTTCGAGAAGCTGGCCTCCGGCGACCTGTTCGGGAAGATCGTCCTGACCAATCCGTGACGACCTCTTGATGGTCCGTCAGTTCTGCTGATGGGATCTCCGGCACTGCCGACCGACCGTGCCGGAGGTCCCATGTACCGCCGTCTGCTCGCCGCCCTCGTCTGCGCCGCCGTACTGTCCACGGGAACCGCCCAGGCGCGGAGCGCCGGCGACCCGGCCGCACCCCCGGACATACCCCGGCTCACGGACGACCGGGGCCGCGCCGTGACCCTGCGCGGCTGGAACGTCGAGGACAAGACCCATCGCGGCGAGGCCGCCCTGTCCGCGATCACCGAACGCCACTTCCGCGACCTGCGCGCCCAGGGCTTCAACTTCGCGCGGCTGCTGGTCTTCTGGGACGACCTGGAGCCCGAGCGGGGGCGCTACAGCGAGGCGTACCTCCTCAAGATCGAGCGCATCCTCGGCTGGGCGCACCGGCACCGCGTCCAGGTCCTGATCGACGCCCACCAGGACGTCTTCGGGCCCGCCTTCGGGCACCGCGGTGTCCCCCAGTGGGCGACGCGCACCGACGGGCTGCCGTTCACCCCGCACCCCGACGACTGGTTCGCCGAATACTTCGAGCCCGCCGTCCAGCGCGCATTCACCCACCTCTACGAGGACCCCGACCTGCGGCGCGCGCAGGCCGACATGTGGCGGGTGCTCGCCGGGCGCCTCGCGGACCATCCGGCCGTCCTCGGCTACGACCTGATCAACGAACCGATGGGGGAGATCGCGCCGGGCGAGGACCTGCCGGCGGCTGCCCGGCGCATCGAGCGCGAGCAGCTCACCCCGATGTACAACCGCCTCGCGGACGCCGTCCGTTCCGTCGACGACGACACCTGGATCTTCTTCGAACCGACCCCCATCGTGGGCGAGGGCGTCCCCACCGGCCTGGGCCGGATCGACGACCCCAGGGCCGTCTACGCCCCCCACTTCTACAACACCGCGATGGAGGCGGGCGCCGACTACGACCCGTCGGCCGGCTGGATCGAGGCGTACGAGTCGGCCGTGACCGTCTACCCGCGGCAGTACCGCGTCCCCGTCGTGGTGGGGGAGTGGGGCCCGCTCAACAACGCCCTGCCGAACATGGGCCGTTTCTACCGCGACGCACTCGAGTCCCTGAACCGCTACGGCTCCGGCTGGGCGGGCTACGTCTGGTGCTACGGCGGCGGGTACTGCGCCGTGGACGGTGATGGACGCTTCCGCACCAACAAGGAGCAGACAGCGGCCCCCTACGCCCCCGCCGTCGCCGGCCGGATCACCGCCGAGACGTACGAGCCGGCCACCGCGGCCTACCGGCTGGCGTACCGGGCGAAGGGCGGTGTCACCGAGATCTCCGTGCCGCCCCGGCCCGGCGGCTGGCGCATCGAGCTCACCGGACCCGCCAGGACCGACGCACCCGAGCTGCCCGCGGAGCGCGCGGCGACCGCACGCGTGCACGCACGGCCCGGCGCACACGTCACCGTCTCGGTCACTCCACGCGCCCCGCGATGAACCCCCGCGCCGATCGGGTGCGCCGGGTGACGATTGCGCACCGGAGGTGTGGGGCACGAGCCTTGACACTCACGTGACCGCACGTGCAGGGGGAGGAGAACATGTCGACGGGGGACCAGCAGAGCCGTGTTCCGGCCTATCCGGGCGTCGAGAAATTCGTGGACGCCTTCGACAAACTGGTGGTGCAGCCGCGCCGCAGCCGCAGCCGCGTCCCGGTCGTGCTGCTGAGCGAGCCGGGAGACGGCCGTGCCGGACGACGGATCGTCGCCGGCTTACGGTCCCGGCTGCGCGGGCGCGAGGGCAGGCTCGCCCCGCACGCCTGCCTGGACGGGGCCACCGCGGACCCGGCCGCGCCGCCGCTCGACCTCTTCGAGCAGATCGCCTACCAGTTGGACGCGACCATGCCGCCGGGCACGGGACGGCTGCGCCTGCCGTCCTACCGGCTGCTGCGGGCTGTCGTCACCGCGCCCGCCGTCGAGGGCCTGATGGAGCGTCGGCCCGGCGAGCTGCGCGACCACTGCTACGCCGAGCACCGCCAGGTCTCCGCGCTCGCCCGGGGCCTGTGGTGGCTGGGCGGCCGCGACCAGGCCAACGGCGGCACCCTGCTCGAACTGCTGTGGAACTTCGTCGCGGGACCGCTCTTCCAGCGGCTGCCGCGCGCCCTGTACGGCAGGCGGGCGGGCCGCCGGATGCTCGGAAGGAGCGGGTCCGGAGGCCGCCGCTGGTATGCGGAGTGGGTGCGCCAACAGCAGGGCACGCCGCCGACCGACTTCTTCCGCTCGGCCCTGGACCTGGTCGGCGGCGGCCCGGACGGCGACCCCGAGCAGCTCGACCGGATCCTGGTGCACGCCCTGCTCGCCGACCTGGAGTCCGCCGCCCGCAAGCGGCTGTTCAACCCGTGGCGCCGCCGGCGCGTCAGCCGCTTCGTGCTGCTGGTGGAGGAGGCGGGTCCGGCCGAGTCGCGCGTCCAGCGCTTCCTGCGGGAACTGCGCGCCGCCATGGAGGACCTGCGCTGCACCTCGGTGGTCGCGGTGGCCGCCGGCGTGCGCACGCTCGCCAGCCGTATCCCCGACATCGAGGTCCCGGGGCTGTCCGCCGCCGGCGCCGACCTGGCCAACATCGCCCAGCGCGGCACCCCGCCGGGGCGGCCCTCCGGGATGGTGGTGCCGGTCTCCGAAGAGCCCGAGGACGACCAGGCCGCCACCTACTGGCTGGGCCGCTGGCCGACCCTCGCCCCGCCCGCGACGCGCTGGGGGCCCGGTACGGACGTTGCCGTGGCCGCCACCGGGGGCGTGCTCGCCCTCGCGGCCGTCGCGGGTCTCGTCGCCGGGGTCCCGTTCACCAGTGTCGGCCCCGACCCGTGCTTCGGCTCCACGTTCCTCGGCACGGACGGGCAGTGCGTCGGCGTCGCGGAAGGCGCCGCGTCGTTCGGCACCGGTGACAGCGAGCGGGCCGTACGGGACGTCCTGCAGCGCATCGAGCGGCAGAACAAGGAGGTCGAGGCGGAGCTCGCCGGGCGGGACGGCGACGACCCGCGGCCGGACGCCCGCACCGTCGTCTACTTCGGCCCGCTCAGCGGCGGCAAGGACGCCGAGGACCCCGTCCGCGGCGGCACCCTCGCCGAACTGCGCGGTCTGGCGCTCGCCCAGGCGTACGCGAACGGCCAGGCGCTGCGCTCCGGGGAGCGCGTCCCGCTGCGCGTCCTCGCCGCCAACGCCGGCGACCGCTTCAAGGACGCCCCGGCCGTGGCCCACCGGATCGTCGAACTCGCCGACAGGGACCGCTCGATCGTCGGTGTCGTCGGCTTCGGCCAGAGCCGCCGCCGTACGTACGAGGCGATGCGCATCTTCGACGACGCGGGCCTGCCGATGGTCGGCACCTCGGGCACCGCCGACGAACTGCTGCGCCAGGGCGGGCACTACTACCAGACCGCGCCGACCGACACCCGCGCCGGGCAGGTGATGGCGGCGTTCGCCGAGCACGCCCCCATGGTGGACGGGAAGCCCGCGGTGCGGGTGCGGCTGGTCGCCGACCCCGCGGACGCGTACAGCGCGAGCCTCGCGTCGGCGTTCCGGGCGGCGTACGGCGAGGAGCGGTCCGAGTCGCTCCTCTACACGCCGACGGACGCGCCCGAACCCACGCCGCTGCCCGGGTCCACGGCGGGGACCCCGGTCGCGGCGGTGGAGGACCTGGCGCGCGAGGTGTGCCGTGCGGTGGCCGAGGAGCCGCGTACGGCCGTGGTGTGGGCCGGCCGGGGCAGCCATTTCCAGCTGTTCCTCGGTGAGTTGAGCCGTGACGCGCGCGACTGCCCGAAGGTGAGTGTGCTCGGCGGCGACGACGTCACCAACGCCCTGACGGAGGAGCGGCGGCCCTGGGAGGTCTTCGCCGGACTGACCCTGTACTACGTCTCGCACGGCCGCGCCCCGGCACTCGCCGAGGTCAGCGGGGAGGCGGCGGCCTTCCTCACGGCGTACGACCGCACGTACGCCAAGGACCACGGCACCCGTACGGGCGCGATGCGGCAGGACGCCCATGTGGCGCTCGCCTGGGACGCGATGCGCTACCTCGCGGAGGGCGTCGACCAGGCGTGGCGGGGCACCGGCGGTCACGACGAGCGCCTCGACCGCAGGCTGCTCCAGGCGGTCCTCTACCAGGGGCTCGGCGGCGGGGGCTTCGACGGTGCCACCGGGCGGATCGACGCGCACGGGGCGGCGGGCGGCGGCCGGGTGAGCGAGAAGAAGCTGATAGCGGTCGAGCGCGGCGGCGCGAAGGGGGCGCAGACGGTGCTGCTGTGCGGGACGGTCGGGCGCGGTGACGTGCGCCGGACCTGGGGACCGGAGCAGCACCCCTGCCCCTGACGGCACGCGGGGCCGGACAGCCATCCGGCCCCTGATCGCCGCGTCAGGGGGTGTCCGGGGGGTCTTGGTCGGGGCCACGACGCTCCCCCAGCGCTTCGCCTGGGGGCACCCCCAGGCGACGGCACGTCGCCGCGTTGCCGAAATGACCTCATGGCTCCGCTATGAGGTCACTCCGGCGCCTTGCGATGCTTCCCCTCGGCCCCTGCGGGCCTGGGGAGAGACTCCACCCCCTCGGCCCTGCGGGCCTGGGGAGACCCCATGCGCCAGACACCGCGTCCTGTCCGGCCCTGATCCACCGGACGCCCCCTATTCCTTCGGGCCGCGCAGCAGGGCGACGATGTGCGCGGCCGCCGTCGACAGATGCCGGCGGGCCTCGCCCAGCTGCTCCCGCGTCACGCCGTGGTCGCGTGCCGCGTCCCGTACGTCGTCCCGGAAGCGGTCGAGGAGCCGTTCGAGATCACGTGCCGGGTCGGTCGAGTCCTGGGCGTCCACGGTGTCCTTCGCCCAGCCGGGGTCGGTACCGGCCGCATCCGGTTTCACGTACGGCGGCCAGGCCGTGCCCCGCGCCAGGCCGCCGAGCTGACCGGCCAGCTCCGACAGGCCCTCGCGCACGCCGGTCGGCCAGTCGCCCCGCGCGAAATGGTCCTGGACCTGTTCCTGCACCTGCTGGGCGATGCGCTGCATCTCGGCGCGGGCGGTCTCGGTCGCCTCCTGCGCCTGGCGGTGCGCCTGCTTGGCGTCCTCGCGCGCCCGGCGCGACTCGTCCTTGGCGCGCTGCGCCTGCTCCTTCCACTCCTGCTTGGCGCGGCGCAGCTCCTCCTTCGCCGCCCGCCAGGACTCCTTGTCGGTGAGGTCGCCGACGTCACCGGGGCCCTTGGTGCCCTGCGCGCGCCGTGCGCCGGACGTGCGGGTCTCGGTGGCCGCGGCCCGCATCTCGCTGCGCAGCCTGCCCGCCGCGCCGCGCACGTCGTCGCGGATCTCCGCGGCCAGTTCGGAGACGGACTCGCGGATCTCCAGCTCCAGATCGGCCAGTTCCCCGCTGCGCCCGGCGAGCTCGGCCCGGCCCGCGTCGGTGATCGAGTACACCTTGCGGCCGCCCTCGGTGGCGTGGGTGACCAGGCCCTCCGCCTCCAGTTTGGCCAGCCGCGGGTAGACGGTGCCGGCGCTCGGCGCGTACAGGCCGTGGAAACGCTCCTCCAGGAGGCGGATCACCTCGTAGCCGTGGCGCGGAGCCTCGTCCAGCAGCTTCAGCAGGTAGAGCCGCAGGCGGCCGTGGGCGAATACGGGGGGCATGTCAGAGAACCTTCCCGGTCGGGGCGTCGGCGTACGCCTCGTCCTCCTCGGCCGGTGGCCTGCGCAGCAGCGCGATCGAGCCGGAGACGGTGGTGGCCTTGAGTCTGCCGGTGCCCGCGCCGAGGGTGCCGGTGATCTGCTTCGCGCCCCACTGGCCTTCGACGCGCAGGTCCTCGAAGGCGTTGGAGACGGCGCCGCTCGCGGTGTTCGCCTCGACCCGGGCGTCCGCGGGGTGGGGCAGCCGGATGGCGACCTCGCCCGAGACGGTGGTCAGCGCGATGTCCGTCGGACGGCCGTCCGCGTGGATGTCGACGACCATGTCGCCGCTGACGGAGTCGGCCCGCACGGAGCGGCCGGAGCCGGCGATCACGGTGAGGTCGCCGGAGACGGAGTGGTAGCGCAGGTCCCCGCTGAGCGACTGGGCCTCGAGGTTGCCGGAGACGGTGTCGGCGCGGACGGCGCCGGAGAGCCCGACGAGGGTGGTGTCGCCGGTGACGCCCCGGACGACCGCGGGGCCCCGGATTCCGGAGACGACCGCGTTCGCCCCGACGACGCCGACCTCGACGGTCGCCTCCGCGGGAACGGCGAGGGAGACGACCGCGCTGCGGTGCCGGCCCTTGCTGTCGAACCACTTGAGGAAGCCCTTCCAGGGCAGGTCCGGATAGGCGACGGTCAGCGTGGATCCGTTCCTGGTGACGACGAGCGGGGGGCCCTCGATCTCGGAGACCTCCAGCCGGGTGGAACCTTCGTCGGTCCCGACGACGTTGACGGTTCCGTTGACGATGCGCACGTTGAGGGTCGTGACCGGTTCGTCGAAGGTGAGTTTCTTCGGCTCGGCGACGTCCCATGTCGTCTCTGCCATGGTGGTGACCTCCCGGGGCCGGCCGCGACGCAATATATCGCGTCTCCTGTGAGACACGATATATCGCGGTTTGCTGTTGTCAAGGGCGCCCGTGTCACCCATGGGGAGGTCAGGGGGCGCTACGGCCCTGGCGTCAGCGGCCCACGGCGCCCCCGGCGGTCACTCGTCGTCGTCCTCGTCGTCCAGGCGGGCCAGCCACGTCGCGAGGCGTTCGACCGGGACCTCGAAGTCCGGGTTCAGGTCCACGAACGTGCGCAGCTGCTCGGCCAGCCACTCGAACGTGACCTCTTCCTCGCCGCGCCGCTTCTCCAGTTCCTCGATGCCGCGGTCGGTGAAATACAAGACATGCTCCTGGTGGGGACGGGTGTTGCCTCCAGGGTATGGCGTCGCTGACGCGGCCGGATATCGCCCGTCCGCACCCTCGCCCGCCACCCGGCCGCCCAGTAATCTTGGAACCGGTCAAGTCAGTGCTGTGACAAGCGCGTTGACGCGCGGATCGGGGGAGCCGTGAATGGTCGTGTCCGCCGGATCGATCTCGGCGACGGAAAGATCGTCTACGCGCGTGTCAGCGCCGCCGAGGGCTACGGCGCCTCGGACCGCGACGTCGGCGTCGCCGACGGCGCCGCCGCCAAGCTGGAGCAGCTCAACGAGCTGATCGCGCGCGTCGGCGGCACGGTCCTCGACGCCGCCGCGGCCGCCAAGCCGCACGAGGCGTCCGTCACCTTCGGCGTGGAGCTGAGCGCCAAGCCCGGAAAGGCGATCGCCGTCCTCGCCGACGGCGAGGCCAAGGCGTCCGTCCAGGTCACCCTGACCTGGCAGCTCGACGGACGGGACCCGGCGCGGCCGGCCGGCACGGATGTCTGACGGCCTCCCCGATCTGCACGCCCTCACCCGTGCGGCCACCGTCCACTTCCTGCCCGAGGACCCGCGCGCGACCGAGATGTGGGGCAGCGGGTTCTTCGTCGCGCCCGGCTGGGTCCTGACCGCCGCCCACGTTCTCGTGCCCTACCTCCGCGAGGACCGGGACCTGCCCTTCCGGGTGGCCGGCGACGAGCTGCAGTACGGGATCGCGCCCACCGCGGCCCGCCTGGAGCAGTGGCTGGTCACGGACCCCTGGGAGGACATCCCGGCCCAGCTCGACCTCGCGCTGGTACGGCTCCTCGACGACGGCGTCGCGCACGAGTGCGTGTGGATCGGCGACCGGGCCGTGTCGGCCGGCGGCGAACGGCAGGTCTTCGGTTTCCGGCCGACACCGCAGGACGCCGTGCACACCGGGTCGCCGTACGGCCTCTGGCGCGGGACCGTCACCGCGAACGTCGACGACGGCGACCTCGCCGTCCGTTTCGCGCCCCAGGCCGAGTTCCCGCCGGGGGTCTCGGGCGGACCCGTGCTCGATCCCGTCACCGGCGCGGTCCTCGAAGTGGTGAAGTCCGGCCGCGTCGGCGGACACGGCGGGCGCGCCGTGTCCGCCGTGGCCCTGCGCCGGTTCGGCGCCCTGTACCGGGAGGTCATGGCCTCCCACGACCGCTGGCACCACGGGCGGCACGGCACCACGGACAATTGGACCGAGCACCAGGCCCGGCTCGGCCGGGACTCCGGCGCCGGCCCCGAACGCTGGTCGTCGCACGACCGCGTCGCCGCCCTGAGCCATCTCGCGGCCCTGGCCCCGCCCCACCCAGGCGTCGTGGAGCGGCTCGCGGGCCATGTCCGCAACCAGCGGCTGGCCAGGACGGGACCGGCGCCGGTCACCTGGCGGGACGGGCACGGGCTGCTCTACGACGGGAACGGCACCCCGCTCGACGCGTACGTCTTCCTGCACTACCTGCGACTCGTCGGCGAATGGACGCGCGCCCGAGGGGGCGACGCGGGCGGGCTCGACGCGTGGGTGGACGGCAGACTGCGGCAGCTTCCCCCGCACCTGCGCCGGCTGGTCGAGCAGGCGCGGCTGCCGCGGGAGGAGAGCGGTGACCGCGTCGTCATCCCGTACCCCGGGCCCGACGAGCGGGCGTACATCGTCGTCGTCGAGCTCGACGAACTGCCCTACGGCACGGTCCACTGGCAGATCAGGATCGACGACGGCAGCCAAGACCACGAGATCTTCGCCGCCGAGCAGGACCCCAACGGCGTGCCGTCCGCGCTCCTCCGCCACCACCTGCGCGAGCACCTCGCCGAGGCCTTCCAGGTCGCGGACGCGGCCGGCGGCGGCGTGCCCGCCCCCTGCGAAGTCGTCCTGCCCGCCGGGTACTTCGACACCCCGGTGCACCGGTGGCAGCTGGCCGACGAGGCACCGCTCGGCGACGACGCCCACCTGCCGCTCGGTGCGCGGCGGCGGCTCGTCCTGCGCAATGCCGAGCGCCGGGGCGAACCGGACCCCCGGTGGAAGGAGCGCTGGAACGCGGTCGCCGAATCCGGTGCCCTCGCCGCGAGTCGGCTCCGCCCCGTCCAGCAGCCGCCCGGCAGCAGGCACTTCACCGAGATGCAGCCGTCCGGAGTCCCGGTGCTGTGCCATCAGGCGAGCCGAGGCGTCGGACGCAGGGCCATCGGCCTCGCCCTCGACGCGGGCCACGGCATCGCCCTGTGGCGCATCGACGGCCACGACAGGGGAGCGTGCGGCGACGGCTGCGAGGAACTGCACCGGGGCGCGGCCGAACTGCTCGCCCTGACCGGCTCGGCGCCTGAACTTCCCGACCGGCTGCGCCGTATCAGGGAGGACATCCACAAGCGACGGACGAAGGGGCACTGGGCCGAAGCGGTCGCGGTGATGTACGACGACCCGCGCCGCCCGGTTCCCCAGAGGCCGATGGGACCGGTGAATTCGCCATGACGACGTTGGCCGGAATTCGGCCTTGGCAGCGCCCTGCGGGGGTACATTCCCAGGGGCCCGTTGTGGGCGTCCAAGCCCCTGTCGGCCGTCACGCGGGAAGCCACCGAGCGCCGACGAGGAGCGAGTGATGAGTGACTGGCTGGTGTACCGGGGCGAGGGCGAGCCCGCCCCGGCCAGGATCGGGGACCTCCCGCCACCGCCGCCCTGGCGGACCTTCACCGGCGACCCGCTGCCCCTCCCCGTGCCCGAGCCGGACTCCTCGACCCGCAGACGCCTCGGCGGACGCCCGCTGCTCCCCGTCCAGGACGACGAGGCGATCCAGCTCATCAACGCCGCCCTGTACCTTCGCCGGCCGCTGCTGGTGACCGGCGAACCGGGCTCCGGCAAGAGCACGCTCCCGCACGCCGTCGCCCAGGAGCTGGGCCTCGGCCGCGTCCTGCAGTGGTCCGTCGTCAGCCGCACGGAACTCAAGCAGGGGCTGTACGAGTACGACGCGATCGGCAGGCTCCAGGACGCCCAGCTCTCCCGCGAACGGGGTGCCGGCGAGAACGACATCGGCGAGTACATCAAGCTCGGACCGCTCGGCACCGCCCTGCTTCCCGCGGAGCGCCCACGGGTCCTGCTCATCGACGAGCTGGACAAGAGCGACATCGACCTGCCCAACGACCTGCTGAACGTGCTGGAGGAGGGCGAGTTCCGCATCCCCGAGCTGGAGCGGGCGGCCAAGCGCGCGGGCCAGGAGACCGTGACCGTCCTCGACGACGACGGCAGGAGCGTGCCGGTCACCGGCGGCAGAGTCCGCTGCCACGCCTTCCCGTTCGTCGTGATGACGAGCAACGGCGAACGCGACTTCCCGAGGCCCCTGCTCAGGCGCTGCATCCACCTGCACCTGGAACCGCCGCGCAACGAACGCCTCGCCGCCCTGGTGCACGCCCACTTCGGGGAAGGGGCGCACGACGCCAACCTCGACCTCGTGGAGAGCTTCAACGAAGGCGAGGGCGACGGACTGCGCCCCACCGACCAGCTCCTCAACGCCATCTTCCTCACCCAGCACGCCGCCCGGGAGGCAGGCAGCCGCAGGGACGGCATCGCCGGACTGCTGATGCGCCCGCTGGAACAGCACCCCCAGCAGCGGTGACCCGCCGATGACGTCCGCCTCCCCCACCGCACCCGGCGCCCCGGGCCACGTGCTCACGGCGCTGGTCGCTCGGCTGCGGGAGGCCGACCTCGGCCCCACGGCCGAAGAGGTGGCGGACGCGCTGTGGCTCGCCCGCTGGGTCGGGCCCGCACCGTGGCCCGGGGGCAGGATCGAGCCACCGGAGCCCCCGGCCGGCACCCCCGCCGATCCGCACGCCCACGAACCGCCACCGGCCCCGTCCGGCCCCGGCAGCACGGCCGCCGCACCGTCCGAGGGCCGCGCGGGACTGCGCACACCCCACACCGAGGGCCACGGCCCGGCCGGCGGTGCCGACCGGCGCGGAGGCTCGCCGGTCCGCGTGCCCACCGCCCCCACCCTGCCCCATCCCCTGGCGCTGCAGCGCGCGTTACGCCCGCTGCAGCAGTTCCGCTCGCCGTCCCTGCCCGTACGCCGCGTCCTCGACGAGCAGGCCACGGCACACCGCGCCGCCGAGACCGGACTCACCCTCCCGGTGCTGCGGCCCTCGCGGCGGCGCGAGGCACGCGCCCAACTGCTCATGGACGTCTCGTCGTCGACCATCGTCTGGGAGCAGACCCTCGACGAACTCCGCGAGATCTTCGAACGGGCCGGTGCCTTCCGCGAGGTGCGCGTGCTCTATCTGCACGAGGACACCGACGGCAGACCGGGGGCGTCGGCCACACTCAGGCCCGGACAGCGGCGGCTGCGGCCCCCGTCGCAGTTCGCCGACCCCACGGGAAAGCAGCTCACCCTCCTGCTCAGCGACTGCGCGGGGCCCATGTGGCGCAGTGGCGCGCTGCACCGGCTGCTCCACCGTTGGGCCGCCGCCGGCCCGGTCGCCGTCGTCCAGCCGCTGCCCCAGCGCATGTGGCGCAACACCCATCTGCCCGCTTGGCCCGGCCTGTTGCGCCGACCGGAAGGCCCGGCGGGGCGGCTGGAGTTCCTGTCGCGGGACCGGCCGCCGCGGCACGCGGTTCCCGTACCGGTCCTGGCGCCCCACCGCGTGGCCCTGGAGACGTGGGCCCGGCTGCTGTCCGGCTCGGGGGAGCTGACGCTGCGCGCCGCGGCCGGCTGGGTCGACCCCGACCCGCTCCCCGCGCCCGCTCCGGCCGCGGCGACCGGCGACGTCCCGGCCGACGAGCGGCTGCGGGCCTTCCGCCGCCACGCCTCGCCGGCCGCCACCCGCCTCGCCCGCTGGCTGTCCACAGCGCCGCTCCAACTCCCCGTGATGCAGCTCGTGCAGCGCGCCATGCTGCCGGGCAGCGGTCCCGACGTCCTGGCCGAAGTGCTCCTCGGCGGACTGCTGCGGCGCAGCGACACCGGCACCGGCGACCCCGCCTACACCTTCCACGACGGGGTCAGGGAGGAGCTCAACGGCCAACTGGGGCCGGGCGAGGCGGAGCTGGCGTTCAAGCACCTGTCCCGCTATCTCGAAAGCCGTTTCGGCCGTACAGTACGGAACTTTCCCGCGATGGCGGCGGCCTACCTGTCGGGCACCGTGGAACGGCCGGGGCCGCCGACCGGGGCCGACAGCGATCCGCTGCTGCGCGAGTTCGCGGTCGTCTCCACCCGGGTGCTGCGCCGCTCGCTGCCCCCGCCCGCACGGCCGGCCGAGGACACGCCGCAGGCCGGGCCCGGCGACCTCGCCGACCGGGCCAGGGCGCGGCTCGCCCGCTTCCGCGACCAGGGCACGGCGCGTGACCTGGACTGGGGGGTCGAACTGCTCACCGGGGCCGTCAGGAGCGAGCGCCGCGCCGCCCCGCGTGCGCTGCTCAACGCCGAGCTGGCCGGCGCGCTGCTGGAACGCTGGCAGGTGCGCAGGCTCGGAGAGGACCTCAAGGACGCGCTCGCGGCGGCGGAGGCGGCCGCCGAGGAGGTGCCCTCCGCGCACCGGACCGTCGCCGACGTGCTGCTGACGGCGGCCGACGAGGTCCGGGCGGCCGGTGCGGACTCAGACGCCGTACCCGACCGGTTCAGGACCCGTATCGAGGAGGCGGGGGCGGGCCGCGACCCCGGCGCGCTCCAGTTCGTCCTGCTGGAAGCGGCGGAGCGGGCACTGGCCCAGGCCGCGGCCGCCGGCGGCGAGAGCGGTCACGAGGCGGCGATCGTCCGCATCGCCGTCCTGGAGCAGCTGATCACCGGCTTCGAGGAGCAGGCGGTCCTGCTGCACCGGCCCCCGCCCACCGCTTCGGCGGACTGGTACGAGACGAAGACGGCCGAGACCGTCGAGGTGCTGGACTCGCTGATCACTACGGACCCGGTGCCCGCCCGCTACTTCCGCGGCCGGGTCCGCGCACAGCTCGCCGCCCACTACGCGGCCCAGCAGGGCACGCGTCCACGCGCGGAACGCGCCCGGGACACTGCCGTACTGGCCTGCGCGGACCTCACGGAAGCGCTGCCCCAGCTCTCCCGGGCGCTGCCCGCCGCCCCGGGCGCCGAGACCGCACCGGACGAACGGTCCGCGCAGGAGACCTGGTCGCCCTCCGCCCGGGACCTCGTCGGGGGCTGGGTCGCGCTCGCCGAGTCGTGGGAGCTGGCCGGGGCGGGCCACGACGAGGAAGGGGGCCGGGAAGGCGCCCGCGTCGCGCTTGCCGAGGGCCGTGCCGTCGCCGAGGCGCATGCGTCGGGCGCCGAGCGCGACGAACTGGTCGCCGACTGCCTGGAACGGCTCGCACGGGTCGAGGCACCGCGGCCGGGGGAGCCGGAGGAGGCCGCGCGGCGGCGTCTCGACCGCGTCGTGGAGATCTGGGACGAAGCGGTGCGCAGGACGCCCCGGGACAGCCCGGAGTACGCCGGTCGCCTGGAGCATCACGGCAGCGCGCTGTCGGACCGGGCGGTGGCCGGCGGGACACAGGCGGAGAAGGACAGCGACGACGCGGTACGGCTGCTGCGCCGGGCCGTCGCGCTGACCTCCGAGACCGACCCGGATCTGGCCGGCCGGCGCTGCCGGTTGGGGCGCGCGCTGCTGCGGCGCTTCAGGACGGGAGCCGCCCTGACCGATCTCCACGAGGCCGACTGGATACTGGGCGCGGCCGCCCGCGGCGCGGACTCCGCCGACATCCGGGCCGTGTCCCACGCCACCCGCGGCGAAGTCGCCGAGGAGCTCGGCCGGGCGACCGGGGCCACGGCACGGTTCGCCGACGCCGCCGCCCACTACCTGAAGGCGTCCGAGGCCGCGTACGCCGACGGCGCCTTGCGGACCGCCGCCCGCTTCACCGAGGCGCGGGCCGAACTGCTGCGGGTGACCGCGGGGCCCGGCCGTGCGCTCGACGAGTACCGCAGGGCGCTCGCCCTGCTCGCCGAGCACGGCGACGAGCAGTCCCCGGACGCCGAACGGCTGCGCCGGGCCGTGCGCGGGCTCGAATCGGGTGACGCATGACGTCGCCGCCGGACGACAGCGGCACACCCCTGCCCGCGTTCGGTGCCCTCGTCGCCTTCGCCGGCAACGGCGGCGCCACCGGACACCCCGTGCTCGACGCGGTCCTCGCGGGACTCGCGGACCGCACGGAGGAGGGCGCACCCGTCGTGGCGTACTACGAGGACGCGCCGTGACCGCGCCGACCGTTCCGTGCTGGCCGCACCGCTCCCTGGACCTCACGGAGCTGCGGCCGGTCCCGCTGCGGCAGTTCGTGCTGAAGGTCCACAGCCGGTGCAACCTCGCCTGCGACTACTGCTACATCTACCGGGGCCCCGACGACAGCTGGCGCGACCGTCCGGCACGCGTGGCCGAGGAGACCATGGCGCGCACGGCTCAGCGCATCGCCGAGCACGTGAGCGCCCACGGCCTGGACCGGATCCGGGTCGAACTGCACGGCGGCGAACCGCTGCTGAGCGGCCCCGCCGCGGTCGTCGCCTACACCGCGGCGGTACGCCGGGCCGTGCCGGACGGCTGCCGGGTCGCCGCGTCCGTGCAGACCAACGGCACCCTTCTGACCGAGCGCACCCTCGACCGGCTCGCAGCCGAGGACATCCGGGTCGGCCTCAGCCTCGACGGCGGCACCGCCCACCTCAACCGGCGGCGGGCGGGCCACGACGGACGGCCCTCCTGGCCGGCCGCTGCCCGGGCCGCGGCCCTCCTCGCCCGCCGCCGCGACCAGTACGCCGGAATCCTCAGCACCATCGACCTGGACAGCGCACCCGCCGAGGTGTACGCCTCCCTGCTGGCGCTCGACCCTCCCGGCCTGGACTTCCTGCTGCCGCACGCCCACTGGGGCGCGCCCCCGGCCGGGCTCCCGCACACCCCGCCGGGCCGCCGCCGGCCCCGGCCCGCCCCGTACGGCCGCTGGCTGGCCGAGGTCTTCGACCTGTGGTGGGGTGCGGACCGGATGCGCACGAGGATCCGGCTCTTCACCGAGATCCTGGCGCTGCTGCTCGGCAGTTCCAGCACAGCGGAGTCGGTCGGACTGTCCCCGATGGCGGCCGTCGTCGTCGACACGGACGGCGCCATCGAGCAGGTCGACTCCCTCAAGACCGCCTATGCCGGCGCCCCGGCGACCGGACTCGACGTCTTCCGCAACTCCTTCGACGAGGCGCTGCGCCACCCCGGCGTCGCCGCCCGCCAGCTCGGCGAGCGGGGCCTCGCACCCGAGTGCCGCGCCTGCCCCTTGCTGCGCGTGTGCGGCGGCGGCAACTACGCCCACCGGTACGCCCCCGGCACCGGCTTCCTGCACCCCAGCGTCTACTGCGCCGACCTCGAACACCTCATACGGCACATCGCACGAAACCTGTGTGACGCGGCAGACAATCGTCACTGTTCGCCAACACGCCCTCACTGACCGGAATCTGACGCACAATCGAATAGCTTGCGCACGAAGTCGAAAGCCTCTGCCGAGGGAGCACCCGCATGACCGAGGACAGCGACCACGTCACGGTCGTCTTCGCCGGACAGAGCGAGTCCTGGGCCAGATGGGTCGAAGGAGAGCTGGAGACCGCGGGCTTCCGCACCGGTCTCGTCCGCTGGGACCCGCTCCGGCGCCCCCCGGAAGGCGGCGCGCTCACCGAACTGCTGGCGGCACCGGGCAGGGTCCTGCTCGTCCTGGACGACTGGTACCTGCGGTTCGACGCCGGTCGCTACCGCGCCTGGGCCGACGTTCTGCGCCAGGTCGTACCGGCCCACCGCGCCCAGATCACCGCCGTCAGCGTCACCGCGCACCGGCTCCCCGAGGCCGCCCGTGAGCTGAACCCGGTCCACCTGCACGGCGTGGGACGCGAGGAGGCCAAGCAGCGGCTGCTCGCCGCGTGCGGGCTCGCGGTCGAGCGGAACGAGGGCGTCGACCTCGACCGCGGCCTGCGGTTCCCCGACGAGCCGCCGCCCGTGTCCAACGTGGAGCGCCGCAACCGCCGGTTCACCGGCCGCAGGCAGACGCTGGAGGGACTGCACCGCATGCTGGCCGCGCAGACCGCCGACGCGCCGGCCGACACCCCGGCCGTCGTCGCGCTGTACGGCTCGGGCGGAATCGGCAAGACCGAGGTGGTCCGCGAGTACGCGCACCGGTACGCGGGCGAGTACGACACGGTCTGGTGGGTGCGGTCGCACACCGAGCTCCTCGCGCGGGAGGACTTCGCCGCCCTCGCCGCGGAGCTCGGCATCAGCGACGGCGGCGAACTGCGCGGCCTCATCACGGCCGCGCAGCGCGCCCTCGCCCGGTCGGGGCGGCGCTGGCTGATCGTGTTCGACGGCGCCGAGGACCCGGAGAGCATCGCGGAACTGCTGCCGCGCGGCCACGGCCACGTCCTGATCACCACACACAGCACCTCCTGGGCCGCCCACGGCGCGGAACTCGTCGCGCTGCCGCTCTTCGACCGCGAGGAGAGCGTCGCCTTCGCCTGCCGGCGCGCGCCGCGGATCACGGAGGAGGAGGCCGACCAGCTCGCCGAGGAGGTCGGCGACGTCCCCATGCTGATCGACCAGATGACCGCCTGGCTCGAGATGCACCCGCTGATCCCCGTACGGCAGTACCTGGAGATCCTTCGGGAGGGCGACCTCAACGTCCTCGGCGTCGTACCGTCCGGCGACGACCCGAAGCCCTTCCAGGCGGTGTGGTCGACGACGCTGAACACCCTGCGCGAGGAAGCGCCGCACACGCACGAACTCCTCAAGCTGCTGGCCCACTTCTCCGCCGACGTCGTGCCGGTCAAACTGCTCCAGTCGGCCCGCTCCTCCGACCTGCCGGAGCATCTGGCCACACTCGTCACCGAGCCCAGCAACTGGAACTCCGCCCTGCGCACCCTCTCCGAGACCACCTCGATGTGGCTGGAGTACGAGACCGGCCCCCACGACGACATCCTCACCGTGGGCACCCTGCGCATGCACCGGCTCTTCCACCGGTTCGTCCGCGACACCCTGCCGGCCAAGGACCGCCGCGAGGCGTCCGGCACCGCCTGCCGGGTCCTTGTCGCCGCCGACCCCAGGGAACCGGCCGCGCCGCGCCACTGGCAGCGCTACGCCGACCTGATCCCGCACCTGGAGTCGTCGGGCGCGCTGGAGTCGGCCGACGAGGACGTACGCCGGCTCGTCCTCAACTGCGTGGAGTATCTGCGCATGCGCGGCGAGTACGCCGTCGGCTGGGCCATCACGCACAAGGCGCTCGAACACTGGCGCCGCGACTCGGGCCCGACCGACCGCACCGTCCTCGTCGCCACCCACCAGTACGCCAACATGCTGCGCCGCCTCGGCCGGTACGCGGAGGCCGAGGACGTCGGCCGCGACATCCTGACCCGGCTCTCCGAGGAGCCCGGTGCCCAGGGCATCGAGATACTGCGCGCGATGAACGGCCTCGGCGGCACCCTCATGGCGCTCGCCAAGTACGACGAGGCCCGCGACCTGTACGAGACGGCCACCGCCAGGGCCGTGGAGCTGCTCGGCGACCGGAACGTGCCCCGTACGCTCGCGCTCCGCAGCAACCTGGCCCTCGCCGTCGCCCTCCAGGGGCACTACGAGGAATCCCTCACCCGGCACCAGGAGATCCTTCAGGCGCGCGTGGGCCTGCTCGGCAACCGCAACGCCTACACGCTGCTGTCCGGCCTGCACACGGCCTGGATGCTGCGGCTGCTGGGCCGCTACCGCGAAGCGCTGGTCATCCAGGAACGGAACACCACTCTGCACAGCCAGGTGCTGGACCGCGAACACTCGCAGACGCTGCTCGCCCAGCACAACCTGGCCCTGTGCAAGCGCAGGGACGGCAATCTGCCCTTCGCCCGTTCCCTGATGCGTACGGTCCGCGAGCGGATGACCGCCCGCCGCGGCAGCGCCCACCCGGAGACCCTGCTGGTCTCGACCGACTACGCGATGCTGCTGCGGGACGCGGGCGAGACGGCGGAGGCCCGGCAGATCGCCGAGTCCACCGCCCGCCTGTACGCGGGCCAGCTCGGCGACGACCATCCGTACGCCGTCGGCGCCCGGGACAACTGCGGCATCGTCCTGCGGACCATGGGCGACCACCGTGCGGCGCTCGTGATCGCCGAGGAGTCCATGGCCGGCATGGAACGCGCCCTCGGCCCCGGCCACATCTGGAGCATGGGCTGCGCGATGAACACGGCCTCGGCCAGGGCGGCGGCAGGCGACCTGGAGGGGGCGGTGGCGCTCGGCCGCGACGCGGTGGCCCGGGCCGTCGCCCGCGTCGGCGAGGACCATGTCCTGACCGTCAACCTCAGGGCCGGACTCGCCCAGGACCTGCGGGCGACGGGCCGGCGGGAGGAGGCCGAGGAGATCGGCGCGCAGGCGCTACGGTGTCTGGCCGGCGGGCTCGGCGAGGACCACCCGCAGGTGCGGTACATGCGCGCCGGCGAGAGGCCCTTCTGGGACTTCGAGCCCCAGCCCATCTGATCCACCGCCCCCTTGGGGCACGGGAACGGCCCGCCACCGATGCCTCGGTGGCGGGCCGTTCCCGTCGTGCGGTGCCGGTCAGGCGTCGAACACCTCGTTGACCAGCTGCTCCTGCTCCTGCTCGTGGCGCTTCTTCGAGCCCACGGCGGGGGACGAGGAATGCGGCCGCGAGATGCGGCGCAGGCGCTCGCCGTGCGGGATGTCCGCGCCGACCGCCAGGTCCAGGTGGTCGATCAGGTTGAGCGCGATGAACGGCCAGGCACCCTGGTTCGCCGGCTCCTCCTGCGTCCACAGGTACTTCTCGGCGTTCGGGAACTTCGCGATCTCGGCCTGGAGCTCCGCACCCGGCAGCGGGTACAGACGCTCCACCCGGATGATCGCCGTGTCCGTGACGCCGCGCTTCCTGCGCTCGGCGTCGAGGTCGTAGTAGACCTTGCCGGCGCAGAAGACGACCTTGCGGACCGCGGCCGGGTCGACCGACTCGTCGCCGATCACCGGACGGAAGCCGCCGGTGGTGAACTCCTCCGCCTTCGACGCCGCCGCCTTCAGACGCAGCATCGACTTCGGGGTGAAGACGATCAGCGGCTTGTGGTGCGGGTTGTGGACCTGCCAGCGCAGCAGGTGGAAGTAGTTCGACGGCAGGGTCGGCATCGCGACCGTCATGTTGTCCTGCGCGCACATCTGCAGGAAGCGCTCGGGGCGCGCGGAGCTGTGGTCCGGGCCCTGGCCCTCGTAGCCGTGCGGCAGCAGCAGCGTGACGCCGGAGTGCTGGCCCCACTTCTGCTCGGCCGAGGAGATGAACTCGTCGACGACGGTCTGCGCGCCGTTGACGAAGTCACCGAACTGGGCCTCCCACATGACCAGCGCGTCCGGGCGGGCCAGCGAGTAGCCGTACTCGAAGCCCATCGCCGCGTACTCGCTGAGCAGCGAGTCGTAGACGTTGTAACGGGCCTGGTCCTCGGTCAGGTAGAGCAGCGGGGTGTAGTCCTCGCCGGTCTTCTGGTCCACCAGCACCGCGTGGCGCTGGCCGAACGTTCCGCGGCGGGTGTCCTGGCCGGACAGCCGGACCGGGACGCCCTCCATCAGCAGCGAGCCGATGGCCAGCGTCTCGCCCATGCCCCAGTCGATCGTGCCGTCCTCGACCGACGCCGCGCGGCGCTGCATCTGCGGCATGAGCCGCGGGTGCACGGTGATGTGGTCGGGGATGTTGACCTGGGACTCGGCGATCCGCTTGACGACCTCCTGGGAGACCGCCGTGCTCACCGTGACCGGGAACTCCGGCTGGGCGTCCGGGACCGGAACCTCGGCGGGGTGGCTGGTGGCCTCGCGGACCTCCGCGAACACCTTCTCCAGCTGGCCCTGGAAGTCCTGGAGCGCCTGCTCGGCCTCCTCCAGCGTGATGTCGCCGCGACCGATCAGCGATTCGGTGTACAGCTTGCGCACCGAGCGCTTCTTGTCGATCAGGTTGTACATCTGCGGGTTGGTGAACTGCGGGTTGTCGCCCTCGTTGTGACCGCGGCGGCGGTAGCAGATGAGGTCGATCACGACGTCCTTGTTGAACGCCTGGCGGAACTCGAAGGCGAGCCGCGCGACGCGGACCACGGCCTCCGGGTCGTCGCCGTTCACGTGGAAGATCGGCGCCTCGATCATGCGGGCCACGTCGGTCGCGTACATCGACGAACGCGACGACTCCGGAGCGGCGGTGAAGCCGACCTGGTTGTTGATGACGATGTGGACCGTGCCGCCGGTGCGGTAGCCGCGCAGCTGCGACATGTTCAGCGTCTCGGCGACGACACCCTGGCCGGCGAAGGCCGCGTCACCGTGCAGGGCGACCGGCAGGACGGTGAAGTCCGTGCCGCCCTTGTTGATGACGTCCTGCTTGGCGCGGGAGACACCCTCCAGGACCGGGTCGACGGCCTCCAGGTGGGAGGGGTTGGCGACCAGCGAGACCTTGATCTGCTCGCCGTCGAGGCCGGTGAACGTGCCCTCGGCGCCCAGGTGGTACTTCACGTCGCCGGAGCCGTGCATCGACTTCGGGTCGAGGTTGCCCTCGAACTCGCGGAAGATCTGCGCGTACGACTTGCCGACGATGTTCGCCAGCACGTTCAGGCGGCCGCGGTGGGCCATGCCGATGACGACCTCGTCCAGGCGCGATTCGGCGGCCGAGTCGATGACCGCGTCGAGCAGCGGGATGACGGACTCGCCGCCCTCCAGCGAGAAGCGCTTCTGGCCGACGTACTTGGTCTGCAGGAAGGTCTCGAAGGCCTCCGCCGCGTTCAGCCGGCGCAGGATGCGCAGCTGCTCCTCGCGCTCCGGCTTGTGGCTCGGGCGCTCCACCCGGTCCTGAAGCCACTTGCGCTGCTTCGGGTCCTGGATGTGCATGAACTCGATGCCGGTGGTGCGGCAGTACGACTCGCGCAGCACGCCCAGGATGTCGCGCAGCTTCATCATCGACTTGCCGGCGAAACCGCCGACCGCGAACTCCCGCTCAAGGTCCCACAGGGTGAGGCCGTGCTCGGTGATGTCCAGGTCGGGGTGCTTGCGCTGGCGGTACTCCAGCGGGTCGGTGTCGGCCATGACATGGCCGCGGACCCGGTAGGAGTGGATCAGCTCGAAGACGCGCGCGGCCTTGGTGACGTCGTCGTCGTGCGAGGCGTCGATGTCCTTGAGCCAGCGGACCGGCTCGTAGGGGATGCGCAGCGACTCGAAGATCTCGTCGTAGAAGTTCTCCTCGCCGAGGAGGAAGTTGGCGACGACCCGCAGGAACTCGCCCGACGCGGCGCCCTGGATGACGCGGTGGTCGTACGTGCTCGTGAGGGTCATCACCTTGGAGATGCCCAGCTTGTTCAGGGTGTCCTGGGAGGTGCCCTGGAACTCGGCGGGGTAGTCCATGGAGCCGACGCCCATGATGACCGACTGTCCGGGCATCAGACGCGGCACGGAGTGGACGGTGCCGAGGCCGCCCGGGTTGGTCAGCGAGACGGTGACGCCGGTGAAGTCGTCCATCGTCAGCTTGTTGTTGCGGGCGCGGCGGACGATGTCCTCGTAGGCCTGCCAGAACTCGAAGAAGTTCAGCGTCTCGGCCTTCTTGATGCCCGCGACGACCAGCTGGCGGTCGCCGTTGGGCTTCACCAGGTCGATGGCCAGACCGAAGTTCACGTGGTCCGGCTTGACGAGGGTCGGCTTGCCGTCCTTCTCCGCGTAGCTCCAGTTCATCGACGGCATGGCCTTGATGGCCTGCACCATCGCGTAGCCGATGAGGTGGGTGAAGGAGATCTTCCCGCCCCGGGCCCGCTTGAGGTGGTTGTTGATGACGATGCGGTTGTCGAACAGCAGCTTCACCGGGACGGCGCGCACGGACGTGGCCGTGGGCACCTCCAGGGAGGCGTTCATGTTCTTCGCGACCGCGGCGGCCGGGCCGCGCAGCGTCAGGAGCTCGGGACCGGCGGGCGCCTCGGCCTCGGGCTTGTCCGCGGGCTTCGCGGTGGGTGCCGGGGCCGGCGCGGCCTTCGGCGCCGGAGCCGCGGCCTTGGCCGGAGCGGCCGGAGCCGGGGCGGCCTGCGCGGGGGCGGCGGGCTGGGCCGCGGGCTTCGCCGGAGCGGCGGAGGCAGCCTGTGCGGGTGCCGCCTCCTGCGCCGCGGGCGCGCTCGGGGTCGTGGTGGGGGCAGCGGCAGCGGCCGCCGGCTTGTCCTTGTCCGCCGTGCCGGCAGCGCCCGGCTTGTAGTCGGCGAAGAAGTCCCACCAGGCGCGATCGACCGAATTCGGGTCCTGGAGGTACTGCTGGTAGATCTCGTCGACGAGCCACTCATTGGCACCGAACGCGGCGGCAGGGTTCTGACCCTGCCCGCCTTGGTCGGTCGAGATGCTCGAGTTACTGGGGGACTGAGACGACACGGCGAGAACCGCCCTCTTCCGCTTCACAAGGTGATGGACAGCGGAAATAAAGGCTACGCCTCCCTGGCCGGGAGGTGCAGGCCGGGCGGGTCATCGTCGTGCAAGTCACACCGAAAGGCGGGTTTCGGGGTTGTGAATGGCGGGAAACAAGCGAGGTTCCTCCCCCAGAGCCCCTTCGGGGCATGGGGGTACCCCCATGTGAGGGTAGGCGTCATCGCGGCTGCAGCCCTGTGGCCTGCAGTCTTTCCCTCGTCCGGAACGAGCCCTGCCCACATACACGCAGAACAAGCCCCTCCGGTTCGAACCCTACGTCAACCTCTCGGTGACGGGAGGCCTGGCAGAGTGACGCGGATCCGGCAGCCGCGGGCGGATTCGGCCACGCCGATGTGGCCGCCGTGCAGGTCCACCGCCCAGCGGGCGATCGCGAGGCCCAGACCCGTACCGCCGTCGCTGCCCGGGCCGTGGGGCGAGGCGACCTGGCCCCGGTTGAACCGCTCGAAGACCCGGTGGCGGTCCTTCTCCGGGATGCCGGGCCCCTCGTCGACCACTTCCAGGTCCAGCGACTCCCGGCCCTGGCCGCGCCTGGCCCGTACCGTCACGCGGCCGTGCGGCGGCGAGTGCTTCACCGCGTTGTCGATGAGGTTCGCCACCACCTGGTGCAGCCGCTCGGCGTCCGCGTGCGCGGTCAGCTCCGGCGGGGACACGTCCAGGTGCAGGTGGACGTCGGTACGGGTGTGGTGGCCGGAGCCGGAGGCGAGGCCGCGCTGGGAGGACGCGAGATTCGCCTCCTTCAGCACTCCGGACAGATAGGGCCACACCTCGAACCGGCGGGCCTTGAGCGGCAGCACACCGTTGTCGAGCCGGGACAGGTCCAGCAGCGTCTCCACGAGCCGGCCGAGGCGCTCGGTCTGCTTCAGCGCCGTGCGCATCGTCTCCGGATCGGCGGCGGAGACCCCGTCGACCACGTTCTCCAGCACGGCGCGCAGCGCGGCGATCGGCGTGCGCAGCTCGTGCGAGACATTGGCGACCAGCTCCTTGCGGTGCCGGTCCACGGCCTCCAGGTCGTCGGCCATGCGATTGATCGTGGAGGCCAGGTCGCCCAGCTCGTCGCGGCGGTCGGCGCCGCGGACCCTGCGGGTGTAGTCGCCGTGCGAGATGCCCTTGGCGACCGTGTTCATCTCGTCCAGCGGCGCGGTCAGGCCGTGCGCCACGAACTGCGTGATCAGCAGGGTGGCGATGATCGTGAAGACGGTGATGAAGCGGATCTCGGTCTTGCTGTGGAAGGCCATCAGCATCAGACCGGTGGTGATGAAGACCGAGACGACGACGAGCGTACTGAGCTTGGTCTTGATCGAGACCGCGAGGGAGGCGGCGCCCTGCCGCCCGCGCACTCGGCCGCAGGGCCGCGGGGTCATGGCGTCGGCGTCTCCAGCGCGTACCCGACGCCGTGGACCGTGCGGATCCGCTCGGCCCCGATCTTCCGGCGGAGCGCCTTGATGTGGCTGTCGACGGTGCGGGTGCCGGAGGCGTCCGCCCAGTCCCACACCTCGGCCAGCAGCTGCTCGCGGGAGAGCACCGCGCGGGGGGTGTTCGCCAGGCACACCAGCAGGTCGAACTCCGTGGGTGTCAGATGCACGTCCTCCGCCCGCACGCGCACCCGGCGCTGGGCGTGGTCGATCTCCAGCTCGCCGAGGCGCAGAATGCCGCTACGGGGCGTGACGGCGGCGAGCGCGGCGCGTTCCACGCGGCGCAGCAGTACGTGCACCCGGGCGGCGAGCTCGCGCATCGAGAACGGCTTGGTCATGTAGTCGTCCGCGCCGACACCCAGACCGACGAGCATGTCGGTCTCGTCGTCACGGGCGGTGAGCATCAGCACCGGCACCGGCCGCTGGGCCTGGACCCGGCGGCACACCTCCAGGCCGTCGAAGCCGGGCAGCATCACGTCCAGGACCATCAGATCCGGCTGCCACGCCTCGGCCGCGTCCACGGCCGCGGGGCCGTCGAGGGCCGTCTGGACCAGGAAGCCCTCGGCCCGCAGCCGGGCGGCGATGGCGTCCACGATCGTGGCGTCGTCCTCGACGACCAGCACCCGGCGCTGGGCCCCGGGGGTGGCCGCGACCCCGTTGTGCGTGGTGTGTGTCTGCTCCATCGCCCCGCCCCTGTACCTGTTTCACCGCTAGCTGCACGTGGATCCGGATCGAGGTAGATCCCGTGTGTGTCCCAGCAGCGTAAGGGCATCGACGGGGTCCCGGCTACGCAGGGCGAACAGCGAGGTGGACCACGTCCGGTACGCCTCGGGCAAGGCGGATCTCTTCGGTTCTTACCCCGGTGAATCCGGCATTCCGCAACGCATCCTCGAATGCGGAGGAGGGCTGCGCGGACCACACGGCGAGTACGCCGCCGGGCCTCAACGCCCTTGCGCAGGCGGCGAGTCCGGCCTGGGAGTACAGCTCGCCGTTGTCCTCGGTGACCGTCCAATCGGGCCCGTTGTCGATGTCCAGACACAGTGCGTCGTACCGGTCGTCCGTGGTGCGCAGATGTGTCACGAGGTCCGTGTGAAGGATCACGCAGCGTGGATCGGCGAGGGCCTCGCCGGAGATCGCCGCGAGCGGCCCCGAGCGGTGCCAGTCGATGATCGCCTGCTCGCGCTCGACGACCGCGATCCGTCGCCAGCGCTCTCCGGCGGCGGCGTGCGCCAGGGAGAACCCGACCCCGAGTCCGCCGACGAGCACGCTCGGAGCGGCGTTCCCCGTCTCCAGGGTGTCGTACGCGGCGTCGACCAGCAGCCGCTCGGAACGCCCGTCGGAGGTGTCCATCAGGAAGCACCCGTTGGCGATGATCTCGTGCACGGCCGTGTCCCCCTCTCCGCGTCTGCGCAGCACGACCTCCCCGAAGGGCCCCTCGCGCCGGTCCAGGGTGACGGGGGCGTCGCTGACGGGGAACGGCATCGGGATGACCTCCGGGCGGCCGCGGGGTGACGGGCAGGGATCGACGCCATTTTGTCGGGCCGGCGGGGGGCGGGACAAACCTGTTCCGGAGCGCGGGGGCGTGGTCGGGCGGGGCCGCGGGCCGGGCCGGCGCCCCCGGCGACTCAGTCGGTGGCCTTTGCGTGGAAGAGGCTGACCAGTGGCGCCTGCACCTGCCAGCCCAGCGATTCGTACAGTGCCCGGCCGTCGGGGGTGCCGCCCAGCACGCCGGTCGTCGCGCCCTGCTCCAGCGCGGCGTTCTGGAGCGTGTGCATCACGAGCCTTCCCAGGCCCCGGCGGCGGTGCGCCGGGGCCGTCTCGATCTGGTCGGCGACGGCGGTGTCACCGGTGGGCGCGATCTGGCCGCGGGCGGCGAACGAGCCGTCACCGGCGACCACCAGGAGCCGGGTCACACCGCCGCGCGTCCAGCGCTTGAGCGTGTAGCCGTCCGGTACCGCGGGGGCCGGCATGCGCCGCAGCCGGGTCCGCATCAGCCAGCCGGGTTCGTCGACCTGCCAGTCGGGACCGGTCCAGGCGACGACGTCCTCGGGCTCGGCGAAGACCTTGAGCCACACGGTCGGTGCCGCGACCTCGGCGGCGACCTTGCGCACGGTGGCCTCGTCGTCGGCCGTCAGGACGTGCCGGGTGGCGTGCCCGACCTGGCCCACGTCGACCGTGAACCCCCATGGCCTGACCACGGGGTCGGCCGCGCCCCGGGACACGACCCAGCCGCGGACCCAGGCAGATGTAATGACTGAAGTCAGCATGGGGCTATTACACATGCTGGGCGGTGCAAGCGCCAGGGATTTCGCAAGCGCCAGGGATTCAAGGGGCCGCGTCTCCGGCATGCCCGTGTCGCAGCGCGAGAGGCCGATCGCTCAGAGCGAACAACGCGTGGGGAACATCCGGGGGCTCATGTGCATTGAGTCGGTACAGCTCAACTTGACTGCCTAAGGGGAGATCATGGCTGCCGATGTCACGGCTCACTCACCGCTTACTCTGCCCGTCCTGCCGCTGGACGACGAGGTCGTACTGCCCGGCATGGTCGTGCCGCTCGACCTGTCCGACACCGAAGTACGGGCCGCGGTCGAGGCCGCCCAGGCTGCCGCCCGTCCCTCCGGCAACAAGCCGAAGGTGCTGCTCGTTCCCCGCGTGGACGGCACGTACGCCGCGACCGGTGTGCTCGGCACGGTCGAGCAGGTCGGCCGGCTCTCCGACGGCGACCCCGGCGCGCTCATCCGCGGCGTCGGCCGCGTCCGTATCGGCGCAGGCACCACCGGTCCCGGCGCGGCCCTGTGGATCGAGGGCGCCGTGGTCGAGGAGACCGTTCCCGACCCGCTGCCCGGTGCCGTCACAGAGCTGGTCAAGGAGTACAAGGCACTCGCCACCGACTGGCTGAAGAAGCGCGGGGCCTGGCAGGTCGTCGACCGCGTGCAGCAGATCGAGGGCATCTCGCAGCTCGCCGACAACTCCGGGTACTCGCCGTTCCTGACCACCGCTCAGAAGATCGAGCTGCTGGAGACCACCGACCCGGTGGCCCGGCTCAAGCTCGCCACCCAGCAGCTGCGCGAGCACCTCGCCGAGCAGGACGTCGCCGAGTCCATCGCCAAGGACGTCCAGGAAGGCGTGGACAAGCAGCAGCGCGAGTTCCTGCTCCGCCGCCAGCTGGACGCCGTGCGCAAGGAGCTGCGCGAACTGGGCGGCCGGGAGGGCGAGGACGAGTCCGACGACTACCGCGCCCGCGTCGAGGCCGCCGACCTGCCCGAGAAGGTGCGCGAGGCCGCCCTCAAGGAGGTCGAGAAGCTGGAGCGCGCGAGCGACCAGTCGCCGGAGGGCTCCTGGATCCGCACCTGGCTCGACACCGTTCTCGAACTGCCGTGGAACGAGCGCACCGAGGACGCCTACGACATCCAGGGCGCCAAGGCGATTCTGGACGCCGAGCACGCCGGCCTCAAGGACGTGAAGGAGCGGATCACCGAGTACCTGGCGGTCCGCAAGCGGCGTGCCGAGCGCGGTCTCGGCGTCGTGGGCGGCCGCAGGGGCGGCGCGGTACTGGCCCTCGTCGGCCCGCCCGGCGTCGGCAAGACCTCGCTCGGCGAGTCCGTGGCGCACGCCATGGGCCGCACGTTCGTGCGCGTCGCGCTCGGCGGCGTACGGGACGAGGCGGAGATCCGCGGCCACCGGCGCACCTACGTCGGCGCCCTGCCCGGCCGTATCGTCCGCGCGATCAAGGAGGCCGGTTCCATGAACCCGGTCGTCCTGCTCGACGAGATCGACAAGGTCGGCTCCGACTTCCGCGGCGACCCGGCCGCGGCCCTGCTCGAAGTCCTCGACCCCGCGCAGAACCACACCTTCCGCGACCACTACCTGGAGGTCGAGCTCGACCTCAGCGACGTCGTCTTCCTCGCCACCGCCAACGTGCTGGAGGCCATCCCCGAGGCCCTGCTCGACCGGATGGAGCTCGTCAGACTCGACGGCTACACCGAGGACGAGAAGATCGTCATCGCCCGGGACCACCTCGTGCCGCGCCAGCTGGAGCGGGCGGGTCTGGAGACCGGCGAGGTGACGCTGGACGACTCGGCGCTGCGCAAGCTGGCGGGGGAGTACACCCGCGAGGCGGGCGTACGGAACCTGGAGCGGTCCATCGCGCGGCTGCTGCGCAAGGTGGCGGCCCAGCACGAAGTGGGCGACCGGGAGCTGCCGTTCACGGTCACCGACGATGAGCTGCGCGGGCTCGTCGGACGGCCGCACCACGTGCCCGAGTCCGCCCAGGACCCGGCCGAGCGCCGCACCGCGGTGCCCGGTGTGGCCACCGGACTGGCCGTCACCGGCGCGGGCGGCGACGTCCTGTTCGTCGAGGCGTCGCTCGCCGATCCGGAGACCGGCGCGGCGGGGCTGACGCTGACCGGTCAGCTCGGTGACGTGATGAAGGAGTCCGCGCAGATCGCGCTGAGCTTCCTGCGCTCGCACGGCGCCGAGCTCGAACTGCCGGTCGCCGACCTCAAGGACCGGGGCGTGCACATCCACTTCCCGGCGGGCGCGGTGCCCAAGGACGGGCCGAGCGCGGGCATCACGATGACCACGGCGCTCGCGTCGCTGCTCTCCGGACGCCAGGTGCGCACGGATGTGGCGATGACCGGCGAGGTGTCGCTGACCGGCCGGGTGCTGCCCATCGGCGGCGTGAAGCAGAAGCTGCTGGCGGCGCACCGCGCGGGCATCACGACCGTCGTGATCCCCAAGCGGAACGAGGCCGATCTGGACGACGTGCCGGCCGAGATCCTCGACAAGCTGGAGGTCCGTCCGGTCACGGACGTCCGGCAGGTGCTGGAGCTCGCGCTCTCCCCGGCCGAGCTGGCGGTGACGGCCGCGGCCTGACCGCACGGCCGCGGCGCCCCGCGGCCAGGCCGTACGGCGACGCGGCCGTGCCCGGACCGACGGCGGCAGAGCGGCGTACGGGCCCGGCGGTGGTGATCCACCGCCGGGCCTTTCCCGTTCCCGCCGTCCCGCACAATGGACGGATGACCTCCCTGAAGGCCGACTGCGCGAACTGCTTCGGGCTGTGCTGCGTGGCGCTGCCCTTCACCGCTTCCGCCGACTTCGCCGTGAACAAGGACGCCGGGACGCCGTGCGCCCATCTGCGGACCGACTTCGGCTGCGGCATCCACAGCCGGCTGCGCGCGAGCGGTTTCCCGGGATGCACCGTCTACGACTGCTTCGGCGCCGGCCAGCAGGTCTCGCAGGTCACCTACGGCGGTACGGACTGGCGGCAGGCGCCGGACACCGCGCAGCAGATGTTCCGGGTCTTCCCCGTCGTACGGCAGCTGCACGAACTGCTCTGGTACGTGGACGAGGCTTTGGGACTGGCAGCCGCACGCGAGGTGCACGCGGGACTGCGCCGGCAGAAGGAGACGATCGAGGGGCTGACCCGCCTCGCCCCCGACGCGCTGCTGAAGCTCGACGTCGCAGCCCACCGCCAGGAGGTGAACGCCCTGCTGCTGCGCACCAGCGAACTGGTCCGCGCGGGGGTCGGGCCGAGGAAGAAGGACCGCAGGGGCGCGGACCTGATGGGCGCCCGGCTGCGGGGCGCGGATCTGCGCGGGGTGAGTCTGCGCGGCGCGTATCTCATCGCCGCCGACCTCACCGGCGCCGATCTGCGGCAGGCCGACCTGATCGGTGCCGACCTGCGGGACGCGGACCTGTCGGGCGCGGACCTGACCGGCAGCATCTTCCTCACGCAGCCGCAGGTGAACGCGGCCCGCGGCGACGGCTCCACCCGCCTGCCGCAAGGGCTGACCCGCCCCGCGCACTGGTCGTGACGACCGGCGCGACGGGACGGGTCAGCGGGGAACGGCGGGTGAGGGACAAGGCGGTGACGGGCGAGGTGGGGACTCAGCCGTAGGCCAGCGCCTGGAGGCGGTCGTACGCGCCGTTGAACTTGTTGTGGTCACCGACGATCGGCCCGGACGACGTGTACTGCCACATCGTGTAGTAGCTCCAGCCGGCCGGCAGCGTCCCGGGCGTGGTGTTGTAGCGGGCGATCCACAGCGGGTTGGCGGAGGCGAAGCCGCCGTAGTTGCCGGTGCACTGGGTCCACCAGCTCGTCGCCGTGTAGATGACCGCGTCCCGACCGGTCCGGTACTTGTAGCGGTTCAGGAAGTCGCGGATCCAGGTGACCATCGCGGACTGCGACTTGCCGTAGCAGGCGGCGCCGTACGGGTTCCACTCGATGTCGAGCGCGCCCGGCAGGGTCTTGCCGTCGCGCGACCAGCCGCCGCCGTTGTTGACGAAGTAGTCCGCCTGCGCGGCTCCTGAGGCGGTGTTGGGGGTCGCGAAGTGGTACGAGCCCCGGATCATGCCGATGTTGTAGGAGCCGTTGTACTGCTGCGTGAAGTACGTGTTCTTGTAGTACGTGCCTTCCGTTGCCTTCACGTAGGCCCACTTGACGCCGCTGTTCCACAGGGCTGCCCAGTCGACGTTGCCCTGGTGGCTGGAGACGTCGACGCCTTCCGTCTGGACGGCGCGGGTGTCCGGGGGGAGGCCGCCCTGGCCGTCATGGGCGATCACGCCCATGCCCATGTGCGCGGAGCCCCGCTCGGGCTTGGGATCGGCCGTGGCGGAGCCCGGGGCGACGAGAAGGAGGGAGAGGACTGCGAGGAGAGTGCCGGCCGCGGCGAGTCGCCTGCGGCTGGTCGTTCCGGATCTGTGCACGGGCATAGCGTGCCTCCGAAGACCTCGGTGGGGGGATCTGACGATGTGTCGACATGTCGTGGCGGAGTTTGATGGTGTGGACATGCCATGAATGACGCTACGCACGTAGAACGCCCCGTGGAAGGGGGCCGGGTCGCCGCCGTTGGTCTATGCCTGCGAAATACTTGCCGAGCTGCGGCGACGCGAGCCGCCGGAGGAAACTTTCATCACCGAGAAAGCGTGCGAGGGGTGCTGACGTGCACGAAAGCGGTACGGCGAGTGAGGCCGACCCCAATGACAGAAGTGGTGTGGACCGCGAATTCCTCGCCCTGGAACGCGAGTTGTCGGTCTTCCTGCGCCGCGCCAGGGCCTCGTCAGGAGAGATGGCCCGCGAGGTCCACCCCGACCTGGAACCCGCCGCCTACGGGCTGCTCGTACGTCTGGAGGAGACCGGACAGCAGCGCGCCACCGAACTCGCCGCGTACTTCGGCGTCGGCAAGGCGACCATGAGCCGGCAGCTGCGGGCCCTGGAGGAACTCGGCCTGGTCACCCGCGAGCCCGACCCCGCGGACGGTCGCGCCTCCCTCGTACGGCTCACCCAGGAGGGCGTGGCGCGGTTCCGCCATGTGCGCGACGCCCGCCGCGACCGCTACCGGAGCAAACTGGCCGGCTGGGACCGGCGCGAAGTCGCCGAACTGGCCCGGCTCCTGCACCAGCTGAACACGCGCGCGGAGAGCTGAGCCGCCCCGAGGGGCCAACGCCCCGGGGTGGCTCACAGCTCGACGAAAGCCGCCGTGGCGTCGTCGTGGAGCTTCCAGCGGATCACGCCCGTACGCTGCCGTGCCGCCGTCTCCAGCGCCCGCACCCGGTCGATCAGCGCCTGGGCCCCCTCCTTGCGCAGCACGCCCACGCACGCGGCCCAGTCGCCCTCCGCGAACATGTCCACCCAGCGCGACGCGCCGTCCGTCAGCGCCGCCACCGCCCGTACGTCCCGGCGCGCCACCCGGCCCGTCACCGCCCGTTGCGCCACCGCGGGGTCGGCCGCCGCCGTGAAGAACCCGCCCTCGGCGTTGCGCAGGGCGTCGGCCGACGCGTGCGTGCGCAGCGACTCGCGGGGCAGCCGGTCGAGCCGGTCGTCCAGCACCGCGCGGACCGCGCCGTCGGCCGACTCCAGCAGCAGCGTCGAGTCGGATAGCACCAGGTACTCCACCTCGCCGGCCGCTCCGCCCCACCGGGCGAGGACCACCGTCGCCTGGGGTGTGCGCACGTGAGAAAGGTCACAGGTGTCCCGGTGGGCGTCCGCGGTGCGCCGGACCGCCTCCGACAGCACCCCCGTCAAAGGGAGATCGCGCCGTGAACCGGACAGTTCGACAAGGGCGCCGCCGAGCCGGGCGGTGAACCACGGAACGCCGTGCACGCATCCGCTGTCGCCCTGAGGCGGAGTCACTCCGTCCAGTACCACCAGCGTTCCGCCCTGTCCCGATGCGGGCAGAGCCACCGAGGCCCAGTCCTCGTTGAGGCGTTCCGGGGTGCCCGGGGCAGTGGCGAGTTCGATGCGCATGTCCCTCAGTCTGCACGACTCCCGCACGAAGCCCCGGCGCCGCACGGATTGGCCCGTACCAGCAGGTCAGAGGGGTTGCTTCGACCCAAATGGGCCGCTGTGCGAAGCTGCGGGCGCGCATCCTGCCAAAGGGCGGCGCCCAGGTCCAACCCACACGCCGGAAGCCGGGCGTTCCGGTGTTCGGGAAAGTTGTTCGCCAACTCCGGCATGTTGTTCACTCGTTCGGGTGGCGGAGCGGCCGATGCGCGCCTCCCTCCCAAAGGCACTGGAATGGTCGGAAGCCGTACCAGGGGTGGGGCTCTCGCGTGTGACCGGTCGTCATCTCTGCTTCATGGGTGGACGAGTCAAGCAAGATTGCGAGCACCGGTGCAGAAGAAGCGGCCTCGGGGCAAGGGCGGCAGGCCCACTGGAACGGCAGGCGAGCTCCAGGTCCCGGCCCCTGTGGCCTCCCTGCCCCAGCAGGGACAGGGCGAAACCGTCCGGACCCCCGCGTTTCCCGCGCCGTCCACCGGCCCCGAGCAGGACGACGTGACCCCCTCCGGACGCCCCGCGCGCGTGCGCAGCCGGCTCGTCGCCGCAGTGGCCGTCGTCGGCCTCGTCGTCGTCGGCGCCGGTGCCCCCGGCGTCCTGGCGACCTCCGCGGAACTGACCGAGTCCCAGCGCCTGGTGACCCTCGCAGAGCTCGACCGCCAGGCCGTCACCCTCGCCCACTCCCTCGCCGACGAACGCGACGAGGTCACCGCCTACGTCGCCGCCGGCCGCGACGGCGCGAAGGACGGCGGGGCCGAAGAGGGCGACGGCACGGGCCCGGACCGGCCCGCGCCCTCCGCGACCCTCAGCGCCCGCGTCGACCGCCAGATCGCCGAGATCCGCGCCGCCGTGCCCGACGACCACGCCGACCTGCGCCGCGCCCTCGCCTCGCTGCCCGGCGTCCGCCGCACCGCCCTCACCGGCAACGGCACCCCCCTGGAGGTGCACCGCGCCTACACCGCGGTCGTCGACCGGCTCCAGGCCCTCGCCGACGAACTCGCCGAGAAGACCCCGCCGCGCGCCGCCGAGGCCACCCTCCCCCTGAGCCTTCGGCCAGGAGGTGCCCCCATCTCGCTGCGCTCGCCCGCCGCGCTCGGCCACGCCGTGGAGCAGGCGTCCGCCACCCGCGGACTGCTGCTCGCCGCGCTGTCCGTGCCGCAGCCCGAGACCCGGCTGACGTACGACCCGGTCACCGGACTGCCCGTACAGACCGAGCCCGGCGCCACCGAGAGCGCTGCCGCCGCCGCCCGCGTCCGCAACGAGCTCACCGCCGCCGCCCAGCAGGCCCGCGTCCGCGAACTCGCCGCCCTCGCCGAGTTCGACCGGACCGCCGGCAAGAACGCCCGCGACGACCTGGCCGCCACCGTCACCGGCCCCGAGGTCAAGGCCGCCGAGAGCTACCTCGCCCGCCTCACCGACCAGCCCCGCCTCACCGCCTCCGAGCGCGGCACCGACCGGTCGGAGCTGGAGGCCGCGCTCACCGCCCGCATCGAGCAGATGCGCGGCGCCGAGACCGCCCTCGCCGCCGACCGGCTGGTGCGCATCGAGCACCTGCGCGACGACGACGTCACCGCGCTCGAAGTACGCATCGCGCTCCTCGGCGGACTGCTCGTCGTCACCATCGGCGTACTGGCCGCCGTCTCGCGCACGCTCACCCGCCCGCTCGCCGTCCTGCGCATCGGCGCCGCACGGCTCGCGGAGTCGCCCGAGACCGAGGAGCCGGTCCGCTTCACCGGCCGCAACGACGAGTTCGCCCAGGTCGTACGGTCCCTCAACAGCCTCCACGGCACGCTGCGCGACCTCGGCGCACGCGTCCAGCGCCTCGACGGCGAGCGCGGCGACCTCATCGGCTCACGCGAGTCGCTCGCCGCCGAGCTGGCCGAGGTCCGCACCGAACTCGGCGAGCGCGCCGCGGAGCTCGGCACCGAACTGGAGCGCCTGCGCCACACCGTCCACCACACCTTCGTCAACCTCTCGCTGCGCACCCTCGGCCTCGTCGAACGCCAGCTGGGCGTCATCGAGAAGCTGGAGGAGCGCGAGCAGGACCCCGAGCGGCTCGCCACCCTCTTCAAACTCGACCACATGGCCACGGTCATGCGCCGGCACAGCGAGAACCTGCTGGTCCTCGCGGGCGCCGAACACGGGCAGGGCCACGTCGGGCCCGTCCCGCTCGTCGACGTCCTGCGCGCCGCGGTCAGCGAGATCGAGCGCTACGACCGGGTCGTCATCCAGTCCCTGCCGCCGCACGCCCAGGTCGCCGGCTTCGCCGCCGACGACCTCAGCCACCTGGTCGCCGAACTGCTGGAGAACGCGACCTCGTTCTCCCCGCCGGACGCCCAGGTCGAGATGTCGGGCTGGCTGCTGGAGAGCGGCGAGGTGATGCTCTCCGTGCAGGACGCGGGCATCGGCATGACCGAGGCACGCATCGAAGAGGTCAACGCCCGGCTGAAGAACCCGGAGACGTACGAGACCCGGGCCGGCCGCGAGACCGAGGGCCTCGGCCTGCGGGTGGCGGCGCTGCTGGCCGCGCGCCACGGTGTACGGATCCAGCTGCGCGAGCACAAGCAGGGCGGGATCACGGCGGTGGTCGTCGTCCCGGCGGCGCTGCTGCCGGACGGCCCGCCGGCGACGGCGTCCCAGCACGCACCGGTCCCCGGCGCGGCCCCGACGCTGACCCTGCCGGGCTCGGCGGCGGAGGCCAACTCCAACACCCTCCCCGCGAGCCCCCGCCGCCCGTCGGCTCCGGACGAGGGCCGCCCGGCCGACCCCGACGACCACGCCGCGCCCGCGGCCGATGCGGCTGACGCCGACACTGCGCCCTCCGTGGACGGCCTGGCGGACTCGGACCCGTTCGCTGCCGATGCGGCCGACGCCGACCCGGCGTCCCGCGCGGACGTGGGCGCCGACCCCGAGACTTCGGCGCACGCGGAGCCGGTCGCGTCCGTGGACGATGCGGCTGACGCCGACACTGCGCCCGCCGTGGACGGCCTGGCGGACTCGGACCCGTTCGCTGCCGATGCGGCCGACGCCGACCCGGCGTCCCCCGCCGACGACCCCCTGCTTCCGCCCGACCCCTTCGTCGAGGCCGCCGAGCGGGCCGTGCGGGCCGCCGAGGAGGAGCGGGACGCGCACGAGCGGACCCTCGACGGCGGCGTCGACGAGGAGACGTTCACCATGCGGCTGCCTCAGCAGCAGCCCTCCGACGACGTCACCTGGGACCGGGTCACCGACAAGGGCCTGCCCAAGCGCACACCCAAGACCGTCGCACCGCCCACCGCGCCTGCCGGGCGCACCGGAAGCGTGGACGCCGAGGCACTGCGCCGCCGGCTCGGCGGCTTCCACCGGGCCGCGCAGGAAGGCCGCCGGGACGCCGAGGCCGAGATCGCCCGGAGCGGCGCTCCGCAGCAGGACACCGACACAGAGACGGGGGACACAGTCGAGGAGGCACGCAGTTGACTGCGACCGGCACATTCGGGCTGAGCAGGGAAGCCCGCAATCTGCAGTGGTTGTTGGGCAATCTCGTGGAGGAGGTGCCAGGAGTCCGCTCGGTGGCCGTCGTCTCGTCCGACGGGCTGCTCCTGCTCTCCTCCGACCCGGCCCAGAACACCGCCCCGACCGAGTCCCCGCGCCGTGACGGCCCCCGCGGCTCCAGCGCCGACCTCGCCACCATCGTCTCCGGCATCGGCAGCCTCACCATTGGCGCCGCCGCGCTGATGGACGGCGGCGGGGTCAAGCAGACCATGGTCGCCATGGACGAGGGCAGCGTCTTCGTGATGTCGATCAGCGACGGCTCCCTGCTCGGTGTGCACGCCGCCCCCGACTGCGACATGAGCATCGTGGCGTACCACATGGCCCTGTTCGTCGGCCGCGCCGGACACGTACTCACCCCCGAAGTCCGCAGCGAGCTGCGCAAATCGATGGAGAGCACCCGATGACAGCCGCCGCTTCGTCCTCCAAACTCCCCGTACGCGGCCAGGGACGCAGGCCCGCCCGCGTACGCCCGTACTCGCTCACCGGCGGCCGCACCCGCTTCGGTCACGTGCTGCTCGTCGAGACGTTCGTCGCCGCGCTGGAGGCCCCGCCCGAGCGGCGCGAGCTGCCCGGCGGCGACCTCTCGACGCGGGTGATGCCCGAGCTGCGGGCGATCGTCGAGCTGTGCCGCCGTATGCGTACCGTCGCCGAGATCTCGGCGCTGCTGAAGATGCCTCTGGGCGTCGTCCGGGTGCTTCTCAGCGACCTGGCCGACCAGGGAAAGATCCGTGTGTACGGGACCGGGCACGGCACCGGCCAGCCCGACCGCGCGCTGCTCGAAAGGGTTCTGAGTGGACTCCGCCGCCTCTGACACGCTCGTCGCCCGCCCGCCCGCCCCGCGGGACGAGGACGCGCCGAGCGCCGCCCCGGCCCCTGCGGACCCGGTCCCGGGCCCGCAGGACACCGTGCGGCCCGACGAGACCCTGCAGGCGTGGGAACTGGACACCACCCGCGCCCCCACCGCCACCAAGATCGTGGTCGCGGGCGGTTTCGGCGTGGGCAAGACGACCTTCGTCGGGTCGGTCTCGGAGATCACCCCGCTGCAGACCGAGGCACTGATGACCCGGGCCAGCGAGGACACCGACGACCTCACCGCCACGCCGGAGAAGACCACCACCACCGTGGCGATGGACTTCGGCCGCATCACCCTCGACGACGACCTGGTGCTCTACGTCTTCGGCACCCCCGGCCAGAAGCGCTTCTGGTTCATGTGGGACGACCTGGTGCGCGGTGCGATCGGCGCCGTCGTCATGGCCGACACCCGGCGGCTGCCGGACTGCTTCCCGGCGCTCGACTACTTCGAGAGCTGCGGGCTGCCCTACATCGTCGCGGTCAACCACTTCGAGGGAACGACCGCCTACGAGGCCGAGGACGTACGGGAGGCCCTCACCGTGCCGCCCCACGTGCCGGTGGTGATCATGGACGCCCGTAGGCGCGTCACGGTCATCGAGTCGCTGCTCGCGCTCGTCGCCCACGCCCTCGAAGCCACCCCCGAGTAGCCTCCCGAACCTCTACGGAGCACCCCTGTCATGCGGAAGATACTCATAGTCGGCGCCGGCCAGTCCGGACTGCAGCTCGCCCTCGGCCTCCAGTCGCAGGGCTACGAGGTCACCCTGATGTCCAACCGCACGGCGGACGAGATCCGATCCGGCCGGGTCATGTCCACGCAGTGCATGTTCCACACGGCCCTCCAGCACGAGCGGGACCTGGGCATCAACTTCTGGGAGACGCAGGCCCCGAAGATCGAGGGCCTCGGGGTCTCGGTCGCCGCGCCCGACGCGAGCCGCGCGGTCGACTGGGTCGGCAGGCTCGACGGCTACGCCCAGTCCGTCGACCAGCGCGTCAAGATGGCCGGCTGGATGGAGACGTTCGCCCAGCGCGGCGGGCAGCTCGTCATCCACGGCGCGGCCGTGTCCGACCTGGACTACTTCTCCCGCACCTACGACCTGGTGCTGGTCTCGGCCGGCAAGGGCGAACTGGTCTCCATGTTCGGCCGGGACGCCTCCCGCTCCCCGTACGGCGAGCCGCAGCGCGCGCTCGCCGTCGCCTACGTCCACGGCCTCGGCCCGCGCCCCGAGCACCCGGACTACGACGCGGTGCGCTGCAACCTGGTGCCGGGTGTCGGCGAGCTGTTCGTGATGCCGACCCTGACGACGTCGGGCCGCGCGGACATCCTCTTCTGGGAGGGCATCCCCGGCGGACCGCTCGACGTCTTCCAGGGCGTCAAGGACCCCTCGGAGCACCTCTCCCTGACGCTGGAGCTGATGGAGAAGTACACGCCCTGGGAGTACGCGCGGGCCACGAAGGTCGAGCTGACCGACGCGGCGGGCACGCTGGCCGGACGTTACGCGCCCACCGTGCGCAACCCGATCGGCCGCCTCCCCGGCGGCGGCCTGGTTCTCGGCGTCGCCGACGTCGTCGTGGCCAACGACCCGATCACGGGCCAGGGCTCCAACTCGGCGTCCAAGTGCGCGGCCTCGTATCTGGCCTCGATCACCGAGCACGGCGACAGGCCGTTCGACGAGGCGTGGATGCAGGCGACGTTCGACCGGTACTGGGAGACGGCGCAGCACGTCACCAAGTGGACCAACGCGATGCTGGGCGTCCCGCCGGAGCACGTGCTGAACCTGATCGGCGCGGCCGGGCAGCTCCAGCCGGTCGCGAACCGGTTCGCGAACGGGTTCAACGACCCGGCCGACTTCGAGAACTTCTTCTACGACCCGGAGAAGGCGGGCGCGTACCTGGCCTCCGTCTCCGGCGCCTGACGGCCCCCCGACCCGGGCGGTCACGCTGTCCGGGTCGTCACGGCGCCGGAGCCGGCGGCACGGTTTCGGCGTCGGTCTTGTCGTCGCTGTCCGTTCCTGCCGTCGCGCCGCCCGGCACGCGCGGCGGGGCCTGCGGCACGGTGGTCCCGAGAGCGGCGACGTCCTCGGGGGTCAGCGTCGCGAGCAGCGCCGCCGCCGACCTCAGGCGTGCGCTCGCCGTGGCCTGCGCGTGCTGCTGCCGGGCCGCCAGCACGAGCTCGGCGTCCAGGGCCGCGCGGGAGGCCGCGGCCAGCTCACGCGCGCGCCGCTCCCCGGCCTCCAGGCGGGCCATGGCCGCCAGCCGCCCGGTGGCGGCCCGCTCGATCAGATGGCCCTGGTCCAGCGCCTGTTCCACGTCGGGAGCGAGCAGCAGCCGCAGGTAGGCGGAGAGTTCGGAGGCGCCCTGGTACTGCTGCCGCGCGATCCGTCCGGCATCCCCGCGGCTCACGGCGAGCGCCCGGCTCACCGTGGCCAGTTCGCGGCCGAGCCGCGCGGTCTCGGCCCGCTGCGTCCTGAGCTCCCGCGCGGTGGACCGGTAGGTCTTCTCGGCCTCCGCGGCCTGACGGTACAACTGCTGAAGATGAGTCAGCACACCCTTCGCGCCCACGGGTGCCCCGGCGACTCCCGTCCGTCCGCCGCCTTTTACGAGCGCCTCGACGACCCCGTCCCCGAGGCCGCCGAGCACCCGGTCGACGGCGCTGCCCGGCTCGTCGCCAGGAGCCGCAGTGGCGGAGACGGCGCCGGTCGCCCCACCGGGTACGGGGTCGGCGGCGGCCGGTACCCCCGCGACAGCGGTGGCGCCGACGAGCGCCACCGTGCAGACCGTACGCAGCACCCTGCCTGACACACCATCACCTCCGCCTCGGGGGCGGCCGGTCCGCCCCACGGCGCGAGCATGCGACCCCGCCACCGTGCGGGCCCGCCGAGTGGTCGGGTCGGCGCAACGAGGTCACCCGTCGAGGCATCGTGCGCGCGTTGGGCGGCGTGGCGACGGGCGTAGGGGGTGCCCGTCAGTCCACGGCCAGGGCGTAGAACACCGATCCGCGGCGGACGAGGACCCGGCCCGGTCCGGCCGGCATCGCCGTGTAGCGCGGCGGGGCCTGGTCCTCGGCGTCCACGGCGCCCGCCTCCTGGAACTTCCACAGCCGCCGGCCGTCCCGCGCCGAGAAGGCGGTGACCTGCGCGGCATCGCCCGCCAGGACGGTGCGGCCGCTGGTGGTCACGGCCGTCGAGGGAATGTCACGCCACACCGGTGCCTGGGTGGAGCGGCGCCACAGCTGGCGCCCGGTCGCCGTGTCGACGGCGCACACCTGCTGGTAGCGGTTGGCGGCGTACAGGGTCGGGCCGTGGAGGGCGGCCGTGCCGAAGGCGAACACGCCGCTCTCGCCCCGCGCGTCGGCCGCGGCGACCCGCCACTGCCGCCTTCCGTCCGGCCCGGAGTACGCGTGCAGCTCGCCGCCGGACGCGGCGTACAGCCTGCCCGCAGCGTCACCGGTGACGGCGGCGGTGGGGGCCACCGCGCTGAGCGGTACGGACGGGAGCGGCTTGCCCGTGCCCCGGTCGAAACCGAAGAGCACGGTGCCGTTCCTGGCGGCCCTGCGCTGCGCGGGGGTGAGGGTGTGGCCGTCCTGCCGTACGAGCACGTCACCGGGGCGGGCGGCGACCAGCTGGTAGCGCGGGGTGTACGGCGCCTGTCCGGCGGGGACGCGGGCCCGCCACAGCTGCTTGCGCCCGGCGAGGTCGTAGGCGAGGACGTACGTCTCCTGTACGTCGACCTTCCGCTTGCGCTTGTCCACGGTCCTCTCGACCGTCTTGCGCACGTGGGCGGTGAACCAGACGGTGGGGCCGTCGGCCCCCATGACGTTCCCGATCGTGAGGCTCTCGCCCGACTGCGCCAGGGTCGCCTTGGCCACGCGGTGGCCGGTCCTGCCGTCCTCCGCCGACACCCACAGCAGGTCGTCGGCGGTGTCGACGAGACAGAACGTGGTGTCCACCGGCACGGGCCGGGAGGCGGACGCGGCCTCCGCGAGCTCCCAACGACGCCTGCCTGTGCGCAGGTCGATGCCGGTCATCCGCTCGCCGTCGGTCACCAGCAGCAGCCGGTCGCGCCACACGGTGGCCCCGACCGGCTGGTCCCCGGCCGCCGGGTGCGCGTACCGCCACAGCGGTTCGGGTGCGAGGCCCGCCATACGGCTCGGCCGTGGGGCAGGGGCGGGGGCGGCCGGGCCGGTCGTTTCCTCGCCGTCGCCGGCGAGTGCGGAGACCGCCCCGCCACCGACGACGAGCCCGGCGACCCCGGCCGCCGCCGCGACGAGCAGCCCGCGACGCGACGCGATGCGGGGGTCCTGGGCGGGTGCCGGGCTGACGGCAGGCGGAACGGGTACGGCGACCGGTGCGGCGGCGGGCAGGGCGACGGGCGCGGCGGCAGGTTCCCTCACGAGCAGGGGCGTGGTGTCCCGCCCGACCGCCGCTCCACGCCGCACGAGCACGGTGTCCCGATCCTCGACGAGCCCCATGCTGCTGACGCTGCCGGGACTCGCGCCCGGGCCACCCGGGGTAGCCGCCCCCGCAGCCTCCGCGTCTCCCGCGCCGGGGCCACCTGCGTCTCTCGCGCCCTCCGCCGCCTCCCCGGTAACCGCCGCGCTCGCGCGGCCCCCGTTCCCGTCCACCAGCGCCGCCGTCTCCGACTCCTGCGCGGCGAGTGCGGAGCGCAGCACCTCCGGGAGCCAGCCCGTGCGGGCCAGGGCGGCCGCGCCCTCCAGGGCGAGGCCGGCCGCGACCGTTCCGGCGGGGGGCCGTTTCTCGGGCGTCTTCGCCAGGCAGGACGCGACAGTCGCGCGCAAGTCCTCCGGCACACCGCCCAGTTCCGGTTCGCCGTGGGCGATCCGGTCCGCGTCCGCGAGCGGGGTCGTCCCCGTCGCCGCGTAGGCCAGCAGCTGGCCGAGGACGAACAGGTCCGACGCGGGGCCCGGCTGCGCGCCCGTGGCCTGTTCCGGCGTCAGATAGCCGAGTTTCACGGTGAGCTGACCGTCCGCGTCCGCCTCGGCGACGACCGCCGCGCCTAGCGCGCCGAGTGCCGTCACCCGTGGGCCGTCCGCCGCGAGCAGCACGGTGTCCGGCGACAGGCCGTGCAGGACAGTGCCGGTGGCGTGCACCCGGGACAGGGTCTCCGCGAGCGCGGCGCCCAGGATCCGCACCGCGCGCCCCGGCAGCGGGCCGGCGAGCGCGATCGCCTCCCGCAGGGTCAGCGCGGGGACGTACGCACTCGCCGTCCACAGCAGCGGACCGTCCACGTCCGACGCGATCGGCTGCACCCAGCCCCCGGCGAGCTGCTCCGTCCTGCGGGTCTCGTGCCGGAAGCGGCGCCGGAAGACACGCGAGGCGGCCAGCTCGGGCCGTACGAGCGCGACCACGGACGCCGCCCCGTCCGGACCGACGGCCAGAAAGCGGACGGAACTGGCCGATTCGCGCACGCGCGCCAGTGTGCGGTACGGGCCGATCCGGCCCGGGTCGTCCGGCTGCAGCGGCTCCATCGCGACATCCCCCCTGGCGACACGGTCCAGTGATCCTATGGGGTGCCCTTCGGCTTGGACCAGGGCCACTTGAGCTCTCGCCGCTCCACGCCCTCGGGCGCGTACGCGTACTTCCAGCCGCGCTGGAGGCCCAGCCGCTTCGTGTAGCCGGCCGGGACACGGCGGTAGACGTGGACGACGGGCGGGCGGCCGTCGTCCTGAGGGACAGGGATCCTGTACCACTTCGGCGGATGGCCCGTGGGGCCCACCAGCACCGGCAGTACGCGTCCGTCCATCGGGCCGCCGACGAAGGGGGTGTTCTCGCTTTTCACCGCACCAGTGTCACAGGCACCGCTTTCACAGCAGGTGCGCCGCCCCGCCGACGACCGGTGCCAGGCGGCGGGCCAGCGTGCCGACCGCGCCGGCCGGCGTCTCCTGCGCCACCAGTTCCGCGACCGCCGCCGCCGTCTCCTCGTCGGTCGCCGCCGTCGCCACGAGCAGGGCGATCAGATGGTCGACCAGCCAGTCCCGCATGTCGGCGGCCGGCGGCTGCTTGCCCTCGTCGATCCAGATCAGCGACGCCGCCTCGACGGCCGCGATCCAGGTGCGCACCATCATCCGCAGCCGCGGCCCCGCCCCTTCGGCGCCGAGATGCAGGAGGATCTGTTCCGCCGCGGACCGCCGTACCTCGTCGACGATCGACGTCGTCCGCGAGGTCTCGACCACGCTCCCGCCGCGCAGCAGGGCACTGAATCCGGTGTCGTGCTCGTCGACGAAGAACAGGTAGCGGTCCAGGACCCGGGCCAAGCGGGCGGTCGGCGGCCCGGCGGCCGGCTCGGCGAAGCAGACCTCCAGCCGGTCGGCGGCCGAGCGCAGCGCCGCCTCGTACAGTTGCTGCTTGCCGCCCGGGAAGTAGCGGTAGACGAGCGGCCGGGAGACACCGGCGGCCTCCGCCACGTCGTCGAGCGAGATCTCGTCCGGCGGCCGGTGCGCGAAGAGTGAGAGCGCCGCCGCGAGCAGCTGCGCGCGGCGCTCCTCGACGCTGAGCCGTCGGTACGCGCGGGCCGCGGGAGCAGGACTGGTCATGCTCCGCAGCGTAACCGCAGCCTTGGTGGGCGCTACGCGAGAAGGCCGGAGCTCTTCCACAGCCTGCGGCCCGCTCCGCGCAGCACGCCGATGTCGTCCAGGAAGTCGGTGAGCCGCCGGGCCCCCGCCTGCATCACCTCGCGCCGGTGGCCGCTCGCCCGCACCTGGGCGACGGCCTCGCGCCGGTCGAGGCCGACGTTCTCGTACACCTGCGGGCTGACGAAGCAGACGCTGAAGACGCGGGCGGCCTCACCGCAGCTGAGGCGCGTGAACTCCTGCTCCCAGCGCGGCGCCGTCACCATCTGGCGGCGCAACTCCTCGCGTGCGTACCGCACATGGCGGGCCTCCTCCACGACATGGATACGGGTGACACCGCGCACCAGGGTCTGCACCCGCTCGTCCGGGAAGGTGAGGCGCTGCATCCAGTCGAGGATCTCCTCGCCGAGCAGTGTCGCCGCGAAGGACCCGGGCGTGGTCGAGACGGTCTTCAGCACGCGGGCCAGGTTGTGGTAGACCCGCGGCACCGGGTAGGCCGGGGCCCCGCCCTTCTGGATCATCCTCGCGAACATCATCGAGTGCCGGCACTCGTCCGCGATCTCCGTGAGCGCGTAGCGGACGTGGTTGCTGGTGAGCGACTTGTCGTAGATGTGGCGGACCAGCAGCTGCATCAGGATGATCTCGAACCAGATCCCGAGCGAGGCGAGCGACGCCGCCTCGTGCCGGGCCAGGTCCATCCGCCGCTCCTCGGACATGCGGTGCCACAGCGGGGTGTCGTAGAGCGACACCAGCTCAGGCGGCCAGAACCACTTGCCGTCCTCGATCGGAGCCTCCCAGTCGAGCTCCTTGTCGGGGTCGAAGGAGTGCTTCGCGGAGGACTCGAGCAGGCGGGCGGCGACCTGCTCGCGGTCCCGGAGGGGGCCGAGGGCGTCGTGGAGCACCTGCACCTCGCGGTCGGTCACGGTGGTCATGGCTGAGGACACCTCGCGCGTGGGTTACCGGTCGTCACCCGTTATGAGACTCCCCGTCAGCAAGCGCGTCAATCCCTCGCGCACGACTTGTTGACTGCCCGTCTATCAGCGTGTGAGCCTGCCAACTGTCTTTGCACATCGGTGAGTACGCAAGGGGATACGAGGCGAAGGAGCCGCCAGTGTCGACGTACGAGCACTACACGCACGCACCCGGGAACCCGCTCTGGCAGGTCCCCGCCTCCGGTTCGGCGCGCTTCAGCTGGGAGGCCGTCTTTCCTGGCCAGAAGAATGGCGCGGGACGCGACAGCCTGCTCGCCCTGTACCAGAAGGGCAAGGACAAACAGTGGGACGGCACCAAGCGCATCGACTGGGACCTGGAGGTCGACCCGTACGACGCGCTCGGGACGCCCGACGAGGCGCTGACCCTGTACGGCACCCGTCACTGGGCGAAGATGACCGACAAGGACAAGGGCGAGCTGCGCAGGCACTACACGTCCTGGCAGTTCAGCCAGTTCCTCCACGGCGAGCAGGGTGCCATGATCTGCGCCGCGCGGATCGTCGAGTCCGTCCCCGACCTCGACGCCAAGTTCTACTCGGCGACCCAGACCATGGACGAGGCCCGGCACGCCGAGATCTACGGGCGCTTCCTGCACGAGAAGATCGGCATGCTGTACCCGATCAACGACAACCTGCAGGGCCTGCTCGGCGACACCCTGCGCGACTCCCGCTGGGACATGCCCTACCTCGGCATGCAGGTCCTCATCGAGGGCCTGGCGCTCGCCGCGTTCGGCATGATCCGCGACACCACGACCAAGCCGCTGCCGAAGCAGATCCTCGCCTACGTGATGCAGGACGAGGCCCGGCACGTGGCCTTCGGGCGGATGGCGCTGCGCGACTACTACCGGCAGCTCTCCGACGCCGAACTGCGCGAGCGCGAGGAGTTCGTGATCGAGGGCTGCTACCTGATGCGCGACCGGCTGCGCGGTGTCGAGGTCCTGGAGAACTTCGGCATCTCGCGCAAGGAGGCGGAGGAGTGCTCGGAGCAGTCCGAGTTCCTCCAGCTCTTCCGCAAGCTGCTGTTCAGCCGGATCGTGCCGTGCGTCAAGGACATCGGGCTGTGGGGCGAACGGCTCCAGAAGGCGTATCTGGACATGGGCGTCTTCGACATGGGCGACGCCGCGCTCGACCTTCTGATGACCCAGGACGAGGAACTGGCCGAACAGCTCGACCGGGAACGGTTCGCCGCCGAGGAACAGGCGCGCGTGGCCGAGGTGACGGACGCGATAGCGGACGGCGCCCGGCTCACCGGTCCGTAGACCGGTGTCCGGCACGAGCGGACAGCGCCCGGCCCTCCGGTCCGTAAACCGGTGTCCGCCGCGCGGGCGAGCCCGGCAGGACGGCCGTGGCGCCGGCGATCCAGCGGGTCCTCGACCTGCACGGGACCGTCGACCGTGACGGGAGGGGCGGGAGGCCCTGCGGGGCGGCTGAGGGCCGGGCCTCCGGTCAACGCCGGATCGTCGATCACTCTTTCGATGGGTCGATATGGCATCTCCCCTGGGTACGCTGGGTGAGCAAGGCAGACTCCGTCGCATGGGAGCAACCATGAGCGCCGCACGCGAGTACGGGCTGGGCGAGAACTTCGAGTGGCCTCGTCCGCCGGCCGGCGGCTGGACGGCGGACGACCTCGACACGCTTCCGAATCTTCCTCCGCACACGGAGCTGATCGACGGGAGCCTCGTCTTCATGAGTCCGCAGACCGACTTCCACATGGCCGCAGTCCGCCTGCTGGAGTACGCCTTGCTGACCCACGTGCCCGAGCACCTTTATGTCGTCCGTGAGATGACCACGAGACTGTCGAAGCTGGACCGCCTTGAACCTGATCTCATGGTGGTGTCTCAGAGCGCCCGTACCGGCCCGGGACAGACCTCGTACGCGCCGGACGACGTGCTGCTGGTCGTTGAGATCGTCTCCGCCGAGTCCATCGCGCGCGATCGTGAAGCGAAGCCCGTGAAGTACGCGCGGGCTGGTATCCGTCACTTCTGGCGGGTGGAGGAAAACGATGGGCTACCCGTTGTCTATGTCTACGAACTGGATCCCGCAACGCACCTCTATTCCCTCAGCGACATCCATCACAAGCGGCTGAAGCTCGAAGTTCCGTTTCCCCTCGACGTCGATCTCACGGCGCTGAACCGTCCTGGACCGTTCAGGACCTCCTGATCACGCCCTCTCACCGGCGGGCGGCGGGAACGGCGTCCGCAGCGTGAACGCGTACTCCGTCGGCCCGTGCTCCCGCACATGGCGCAGGCGTTCCTCGGCCTCCCCGACCGTCGGGCGGTGGCCGGCCGGGACCCACCACATCGTGGTCATGACCTCCTGTACGCGCTCGAAGAACTCGTAGCGGCGCGCCAGCAGTTCGCGGTGCATCCCCTGGTACATGAACGCGGTCAGGGCGTTCGGGTCCCGCCACACCGACATGTTCACCATCATCATGTCGTCGCCGAACACGCGCATGTCCGTCGCGTTGCCCGTCGCGTCCTTCAGGCGCCACACGAACCCGTCGGCCGCGTCGGCCACCGCGTTCACGGGGTCCAGGTTGTCGACGAAGTCCTTCAACTCCGCCGAGTCCAGCGGGTGTTTGAGTCGGGCGATGTTCACCTGGGCGAGTTCGTATGCGGTCATGGCCGCACAGTAATCAGATGCCTTTCCGCCGCAACCGAGATTTCGAGCAGTGAGACGTCCGCCCCGCGCGCCACCACCAGTTGGAGCCCGACCGGGCAGCCGTCGCTCGTGAAGCCCGCCGGGAGGCTGGCCGCCGGATGGCCGCTCAGGTTGAACGCGCACGTCAGTGCGGTGGAGTAGACGTCGCGGCCGGGGCCGTCGTGACCGTGCGGGCGGTTGGGTGTGGTCGGGGTGATCAGGACGTCCGCACCGGCGAACAGCGCGTCGAGCCGCCGGTCGTTCTCCTCCCGCACCGGCGCGCCCTGCGCCGCGTGCCCGGCCCGCACCGCCGTCCACGCGTCCACCGGGTCCAGCAGGACCGCCTCCCGGGCCTGCCGCCGTACGACTCCCGCCGTCACGAGCCGCTCCATCGCCGCCCGCGCGACGGCCAGCACCTCGCGGTCCACGTCCGCGAACCCGAGGTCCGGCGACCACACCGCGCGCACCGGGAGGCCGGGGGCGACGTCCGCGTCACCGGCGACGCCCACGCAGCGCAGGTACGCCCGCGCGTCCGCCGCCGTCGGCGTCAGCACGCCGGCCGACGCGAGCCCGGTGCGGTCGGGTGACGGCAGGAGCCCGTTCGTCGTCTTCAGGCCGAACACCCCGCACCACGCCGCCGGGATGCGCACCGAGCCCGCCCCGTCGCTGCCGGTCGCCAGTGCCGCCATACCCGCGGCGACCGCCACCGCCGAACCGGCCGACGAGCCGCCCGGGGTGCGGTCCGCGCGCCAGGGGTTGCGGGTGGGCCCGTGCGCGCCGAGGCCCCAGGTCTGCCAGTACGTGCCGGGGCCGGGCACCGACGTCGACCCGACCGGGACCGCGCCCGCCGCGACGAGCCGGCGGGCCGCGTACGACCGGAGTCCCGAACTGCCCTTGACCGCGAACGGCAGCCCCGCGAGCGGGAGTGCGGGATCCACCGCGCGTTCCAGCTCCCGTGCCCGTTCGCCCCACACCTCGACAAAGGCGCTCAGCCCCTGGTCGAGCCGTCCGATCGTCTCCAGCGCCCGGGCCACGTCCATGCCGTCAGTCTCGCAGCGCAGCCTGCATCACCGCGCGGGCGATCGGCGCCGCGCTGCCCCCGCCGCTGATCTCCCCCCGGTCCGCCGCCGCGTCCTCCACGACCACCGCCACCGCGACCGCGGGCTGCGGCGCGTTCACGGCCTGGGCCCAGGAGATGAACCAGGCGTACGGAGTACCGGCGTTGCCGACGCCGTGCTGGGCCGTGCCGGTCTTGCCGCCGACGATCGCCCCCTCGATCGCCGCGTTGGTCCCGGTGCCCTCCTCGACGGCCTGCACCATCAGACGGCGCAACTGCATCGCCGTCGCCGGGTTCATGGCCTGCCGGTAGGCCCGGGGGCCGTACTGCGCCACCGGGTCGCCGTCCGCCCGGGTCAACCGCTCCACCAGGTACGGGTAGCGGACCGGGCCCCCGCCCGCGACCGCGGCCGAGACCATCGCCATCTGCAGCGGGGTGGCGGTCGTGTTGAACTGCCCGATCGAGGAGAGCGCGAGCTGGTCCACGGACATGTCGGTGTCGAAGTTCGACCGCGAGACAGCCGCCGGGATGCGCAGCCCTCCGTCGTTGAAGCCGAATCCGGCGGCGGCCTCGACCATCCCGGCGAGCCCGACTCGCGCGCCGAGGCCCGCCATCACGGAGTTGCACGACCATTGGATCGCGTACGCGAGCGAGGCGTTCTCGCAGTCCTCGGCCGCGTCCGGCAGCCTGGTGCCGGTACCGGGCAGGACATACGGGTGCGGGGTGCGGGTCGGCGCGTCCACGTCGTCGACGACGCCCGACTCCAGCGCCGCCGCGGCCGTCACGATCTTGAACGCGGACCCCGGCGGATACGTCTGGCGGATCGCCCGGTTGAGCATCGGCCGGGTGTCGGCGCCGTTCAGCCGCGCCCACGCGTCCGCCGTGTCCGCACCGGAGCCCGCCAGCTCCCCGGGGTCGTACGAGGGGCTGCTGACCAGGGCCAGGATGCGGCCGGTGGCCGGTTCGACCGCCGCGACGGCGCCCCGCCGGCCGTTCAGGCCCTCGTAGGCGGCGCGTTGCACCGCCGCCCGGATGGTGGTGACGACCTTGCCGCCGGGCGAGCGGCCGCGGATGAGGTCGTTCCAGAAGGGCAGCGGGGAGAGCGACGGGTCGGTGCCGGCGAGGATGCCGTCCTCGATGTTCTCCAGCAGCGAGGTGCCGTACGTCTGGGAGGCGTAGCCGGTGACCGGGGCGTACAGCGGCCCGTGGGCGTAGGTCCGCTCGTACCGCAGCCGGCCGCCCATGTCCCGTGAGCCGGTGACCGGCCTGCCGTCGACGACGATGTCGCCGCGCGGCTCGGCGTAACGGGCGATGGCCGTACGCCGGTTGGCCGGGTTGTCGACCAGGGAGGGCGCGTCGACGACGTGCACCCGGGCGGCGTTGACGAGGAGCGCGGCCAGCAGGAGCGCACAGAACGCGGCGGCGTGCCGCATGTACCGGGTCACCGGCCGGCCACCGGCTGCGCGGCGACGGCGTCCGGCTCGGCCGCCTCCGGTTCCGGCGCCCTCGCCGAATCGCTCAGGCGGACGAGCAGGGCGACGATCACCCAGTTGGTGACGACGGACGAGCCGCCCTGGGCCAGGAAGGGCATCGCCATGCCGGTGAGCGGGATCAGGCCCGTCACGCCGCCCGCGATGACGAACACCTGGAGCGCGAGGATCGAGGACAGCCCGACGGCGAGCAGCCCGCCGAACGCGTCGCGCAGCGCGAGCCCGGCGTGGTAGCCGCGGGCCACGAGCAGCGCGTACAGCAGGAAGAGGGCGGTCAGACCGACGAGGCCGAGCTCCTCGCCCGCGGTGGCGAGGATGAAGTCGGACTTGGCGGCGAAGCCGATGAGGACGGAGTGGCCGAGCCCGAGACCCGTGCCGAGCATCCCGCCGGTGGCGAAGGCGAACAGCGACTGGGCGAGCTGGCCGGGCCCCTGCCCGGCCTCGATGCTCGCGTACGGGTCGAGCCAGTCCTGGACGCGGCCGTGGACGTGCGGTTCGAGCGAGCCGACGGCGTACGCGCCCGCCGCGGCGAGCAGCAGGCCCACCGCGATCCAGCCGATCCGGCCGGTCGCCACGTAGAGCATCACGACGAACAGCCCGAAGAACAGCAGGGAGGTGCCGAGGTCCCGTTCCAGGACGAGAACGCCCACGCTCAGCAGCCAGATCGCGAGCACCGGGCCGATCACGCGCCCCGAGGGCAGCTGGAGTCCGGAGAACCATCGTCCCGTGCGGGCGAGTGCTCCGCGGTTGGCCGCGAGATAGGCGGCGAAGAACACGGCGAGCAGTACCTTTGCGAACTCGCCCGGCTGGATGGACAGTTCGCCGACACGGATCCAGATGCGGGCGCCGTTGACGGCGGGGAAGAAGATCGGCGCGCAGAGCAGGGCGAGGGCGGTGACGACGCTGACGTACGCGTAGCGCTGGAGCACCCGGTGGTCGTGCAGGGCGACGACGCAGGCGATGAACAGCGCGACGCCGAGCGCGGACCACACGAGCTGGGTGGGCGCGGCGATGTCACCGGGGGTCTCCAGGTCGAGCCGGTAGATGAGGACGAGCCCGATGCCGTTGAGCAGGACGGCGATCGGCAGGAGCAGGGGGTCGGCATAGGGGGCGCGCAGGCGTACGGCGAGATGGGCGAGGAGGGAGAGGAGCCCGAGTCCGGCACCGTAGGCCGCCGTGTCCGGCGGCACGGCCCCGTAGCGGGCGAGGCCGACGGCGACGTAGCCGTAGACGGAGACGAGGACGGCGCAGACGAGGAGCGACAGTTCCACGCCCCGCCGCTTGGCGGGGCGTGGCGCGGGCGGGGAGGACTCCGCCGTCGTTGCGGTCATGCCACGCAACGTAGCAAGCCGCAAGACTGTTTGTCCCTTTATGTCATAGTGCGTCTTCGGTGGGGGAGTCCGCGGGGCCGTCGTCCGTGAACCGTACGTACTCGGGCAGGGTCAGGCGCGCGACCGCGCCGCCGTCCTCGGCGTTCGAAAACCGCAGCTCCGCCCCGATCACCGCCGACTGGCCCGCGGCGATGGTCAGTCCGAGGCCGTGGCCCTTGCCGCCGTCCTCGGTGCGGAACCGCTGCGGCCCGTGCTCCACCAGGTACGCCGGATAGCCCGGACCGTGGTCGCGGACCGTCACCACCGGCCCGTCCACGGTCAGCTCCACCGGCGGGCGTCCGTGCCGGTGCGCGTTGGCCACCAGATTGCCCAGCACCCGCTCCAGCCGCCGCCGGTCGGTCTCCACCGCGGCGTCCCGCACCACGTGCACGACGGTGTCGGCCCCCGACGCGCGCACCACCCGCTCGGCCAGCCGCGCCAGTTCGTGCACGTCCAGGTCCACGGTCTCCCTGCCCGTGTCGAGCCGGGAGATCTCCAGCAGATCCTCCGTCAGCGAGCGCATCGCCCGCACCCGGTCGCGCACGAGCTCCGCCGGCCGGCCCTCCGGCAGCAGCTCGGCCGCCGCCGACAGGCCGGTCAGCGGGGTGCGCAGCTCGTGCGCCACATCGGCCGTGAACCGCTGCTCGCTCTGCAGCTTGCTCTGCAGGGTCGACGCCATCGTGTCCAGCGCGGCGGACACCGTCGCCACCTCGTCCTGCGGGCGGGAAGGGTCCCTGGTGCGCGGGTCGTTGACGCGTGCGTCGAGATCGCCCGCGCCGATACGCCGTGCCACCTGCGCGGTCAGATGCAGCCGGCGGGTCACCCGGGTGACCGCGAACGCGCCCATCAGCAGCGTCGCCCCGATGGCCAGCACGGACGAGCCGAGGATCGCCCGGTCCAGATTGGTGATGGTGCGCGCGCCGGACGAGTAGTCGATCCGGACGGCGAGGGCCCCGCCGTCCGCCGGAGCGGCCGCCCACATGACCGGCCGTCCCCCGAGGTCGGCGACCATCGTGCCGCGCCGCCCGTCCACGGCGAGCTCCCGCAGCGACGGCGGCAGCCCCGGCGGATCGACGCCCGCGGACGGCGGCACCGGCTCACCGTTCTCGTACGCCCGCGTCACGTCCGTCAGCAGCGTCAGCGCCTTCTGCCGCGCCTCGTCCACGGTCCGGCGGGTCACCGAGGAGTGCACCAGCGCGCCGAGCAGCGCCGCGAGCGCACAGCACATGACGGTGATGAAGACGGCGGCCTTCCAGGTGAGGGTCGCCGCCCAGCGCGGGAGCCGGGGGCGCCTCACGGGGCGACGCCCGGGCGGCCGGTGGGGCCGGGGCCGCCCGACGGCGTCGCCCTCACGATCTCGTCCCGGGTGGGGAGCATCGCCCGCTGCCGCCCGTCCCAGGACCAGGCGGTGCGGTACTCGTAGCCCGGGATGCCGGCCGAGACCGACCGCATGATCACGTCACGGCCGGCCAGCTCCACGCTCACCAGCTGGTCGGAGGTGGCCATGATGCGGGTCAGGCCGCCCTTGGCGGGCATGTAGCAGCGCACGGCGGTCTGCTGCTCCGGCATCCGGATGCCGATGATCAGTTCCTCGCGGCCGTCGCCCGTCAGATCCCGGTAGTGCGGTGTGAGGACCGGGCACGTGCCCGGCTCCCGGGCGCACCGGCCGATCCGGTCGACGGTCTCCCGGGAGGGGCCGTCCGGTCCGCTGAACGTGTCCGGCTGCGCGGCCGCCTCCGCCGCCACGACGGTGACCGGGTTCAGCGCGCGCACGTCGTCGCCGGGCACCCTGATGCCCGGGACGCGCGCCGTGTCCGTCTCGCCGAAGTCGAAGGGCGGGGCCGTCACGGGCGGCAGCTCGGGCCACAGCCGGACCGGGCCGATGGCCGTCGGTGTGGCGCCCGCGCTCTCCAGGCCGCCCTCGTCGTCGCACCCCGTCACGACGGTGGCGGCGGCAACCGCCAGCAGCGCCGCGCTCATCAGGCGGTACGGGGTCGGGCTCACGGGTCTCCTCGCGGGGGCGGCCCGGCGGCCGGCCGGCAGGGCGGCTGCACCGGGGGATCACCGGCCCGTCAACCCTATTCGCCCGGATATACCTTTTGTCCACCGGACGGGGCGGAGGACGCCTGGAGCTGGAGCTGCTCCGCCTGCGGCGCCGTGAGCCGCTGCTCCGCGCCGCAGAACGTGCACTGCGTCATGTACTTGGTGGAGATGGGGAACAGCGGCACGAAGAACAGCGTGAACTTCGTGACGCGCTTGCGGAGCGTGTGCGCCGACGGGTTCCCGCAGTGGCCGCAGACCAGCGTGAGCATCGCCAGTTGGTACAGGTAGCCCTTGGTGCCGAAAATGATCATGTTCTGTGTCCCTCCGTCGTGGTCCAGGATCGCGCACGTGCCCGGGTGGGCGCGTCCCGGGGCCACGGTGGGGGCGGGCGGCCGGGCGCGCGGAGGGTCACGGCCCGCGCGTCACCGCCTGCCGGCACAGGCTCAGCAGCCGCTCGTCCGTGAAGATGTCGTGCCCGCCCGCGCCCGCGTCGATCGCGTTGTGCCGCCGTACGGACAGCAGTTCGCGGTCGACCAGCCGGTCGGCGCCCTCGGCGCCCCGCGTCGTCATCTCCGCAAGAGCCGCCGCGACCGGCACCCGGGCGTGCGGAAGCTCGCCCCAGGCTCGGCGCAGCACCGGCCACGCGCGGCCCGGGTCCCCGCTCACCCGCCACAGCGCCGCGGCCGACTCGACCCGGGTCCACGGCTCCGCCGACCACAGCAGCCCGCCGAGCAGATGGGCCGCGGGCCCGCCCGCCGGGCCCAGCGTGCCGAGCACCGCGGCGGCCGTGCGCCTCGCGCCCGGGTCGGGCCCGTTCAGCACCGCACACAGCACCGGCAGCACCGCGTCCGCGTCGCCCTCGACCGCCCACAGCGCACCGGCGGCTCGCGCGGTCAGCGCCGCGGGCAGTCCGGCGTCGCCGGCCCCGGCCCGGTGCGGCCCGGCCACGAGCCTGCGCAGCTCCGGCACGGCCTCGCGCGCGGCGGGCCCGAACGCGGTCAGCGCCCGCAGCGCCGACTCGACCACCCACTCCCGCCGGTAGGCGGGGGCGTCCCGCAGCACCCGCAGCACGGCGGGCACGGCCTCGGGCAGCGTGTCGGCCGCGCGCAGCACGGACAGGCCGTGGAGCAGGGGCCCGGCCTGTTCGTGGAGCGTGTCGTCGAGCGGGACGCGGGCCAGCCGGTCGCACAGCGCCGGACCGAGCGGCGCGGCGGCCGTCCCGAGCCGGTCCAGCGACCGCGCCAGGTCGCCCGGCGCCTCCCGGCGCTCCAGGATCCGCGCCAGGACCGGCACGACGCGTGCGTCGCCCGCCCGCACCAGCGCCATGACCGCCGCGCCGAGCGTCGGCGGCCCGGCGTCCCACTCCCGCACCCAGCCGTCCGGTTCGGCGGCCACCCGCTCCAGCAGCGCGTCGGCCGCGGGCTCCGCCAGCTGGAACAGGTCCTTGAGCACGTAGGCCGCCGCGTCCCCGAGCCGCGGCTCGGGATCGGCGAGCTGCTCGCCGATCAGGCCCACCAGCTCGTCGTAGGCGCCGCGCAGAGTCCGCAGCAGCGCCTCGCTCATCCGTACGGCGTCGATCCGCTGGCCCCGGTCCGGGCTGCACAACTGGTCCGCCAGCAGCGCGATCCGGTCGTCCACGCGGTCGCCCAGACCGGCGTGGAGCGTCCGCAGCAGGTCCGCGGTCCACGGCGCCACCCGGCCCGCGGCGGCGGCCGCCCGTATCTCGCGCGGCTGCCCCGGCACCGGAGCCGACGTCTCCGCCGCCGCTGCCACCACCACCGGCTCCGCGCGCAGCTCGCGCAGCAGGCCGGTCACCCACGGCACCACGTCGGCGGGCAGCGCCGCCGGCGCGCAGCGGGCGAGCTGCGCGATCGCGCCCAGCCGCAGTCCGGCGCAGTAGGCCGGGCCGCCTATCGTCATCAGCCAGGCGACGACGTCGGGCACCAGGCACTGGTGCCGCATCGCTATCCGGCCGGCCGCGTCGATGCAGGCCAGCCGTACCTCGTTGTCCGACTCCTCGTCGAATCTGTCCCGCAGCAGCTGAAGCACCCGGACCGGGTCGCTGTGCAGCGTGGCCAGCGCGAGCGGCACCGCGAGCCGCACCCCGCGGTCGTGGTCCCCGGCCAGCGCCAGGAACACGTCGGCGCCCGCCGTGACGGCCGACGCGGCCATCGCGTAGTTCGCCGCCCCCTCGAACTCCTCGTCCTCCGGGTCCAGTTCGTCGTCGCCGTCCAGGTCGATGCCGCCGATGCTGGTCAGCAGCTCGACGATGCCGCCCCGGTCCTCGACCGCGGGATCGGCCACCAGCTCCATCAGGAACGGGATGCACGCGAGTGTCGCGTCGTAGACGTCTCCCTGGTGGTGCACGGACCCGTACATCGCGTCGAGCGCGTGCTCCCGCTCCTCGGGATCCGCGGAGGCCAGTCCGCGCAGTAACTCCGGCACATCCTCTGCCGGGCCGTAGGCGTGCGCCAGAGAGGCCCAGTCGACCTCGTCGATCCCCGCGAACACCGTTGCCCCCCTCCCGAGAACCTTGCATCGTCCTGTCTGGGGAGAGTGTGCCCCACGACCCCGACGACGCGACCGGTATCGCGCCGCTTGCCGGACGCCGGGACGCCGCCCGCGGGCACCCCGGCCGATCCCATGGTCAGGGGCGGTGGTGTCCTGCGGGGACAGCGGGTGACGCCCGCCCGGTCAGGGGGCCGTAACAGGCTGTACGTGAATCTTCCGGACGGCCGTACGGTCGCCCGGTACGCCCCCGACAACGGCCGGATCAGTGTGGTTCCGCGTCAGCGCAGCTGGTCGCCCCAGCCGCCCTGCAGCATGGTCTGGAACGCCCACCGGCCGTCCCGCCGGATCAGGACGTCCGCGTACCGCAGCTGCTGCGTGTGACCGTCCATGGTCATGGTCGAGTCCGTGAAGACCACGGCCATGGCGGGGGAGAGGAAGACCGGCGTCCGTACCGACGCGAAGGTGATGTCGTCGCTGCCGTCGCCCATCACCTGGGTCATCGTCCGTACGAACTGCTGCCGGTCCCACTGGGCGGAGGCGCCGTTGCCCGCGGAGTCGTCGCTCACCAGGTTGAGCGGGAAGACGGCCATGTCGGCCATCCGCTCGATGTCGCGCCGGGCGCTCGCCTCGTCGTAGGCGGCGAACCACTCCTGGATGCTCGTGAGCTCCTCGTCGGTCGGGGTGTAGCCGGTGTCGGGCAGTCGCGTCACGCTGTCTCCTCAACTGTTCAAGCTTGACTACGCGTTTTCTCGCACGGTACTGCCCACCCATTCACCTAGTCAAACTTGATTAATCTCGATCCAGTTCCTCGGGAAGCCGGAGCCGCACCACCGTCGTGACCGTGTGCCGCGTCGTGCGCTGCTCCACCTCCGCCGTCAGCCCCGGCTCCACCGCCCGGTAGCCGACCTCGCCCACCCCCACCGCGACCGCCGTCCCGGTCCCGGCGCCCACCCGCCCGGCCAGCGCCACCGCCGCCTGGGACCGCAGCGCCGGGGACAGCGGGCTCGACACCACCGGAGTGTCGTCGTCCGGCAGCACCAGCACCAGCGCCGCCGGGCGCGCCGCGCCGCCCGTGAAGCCCACCACGGCCGCGTCCCGGCTGCTCGTGTGCCGCAGCTTGCGCCACGCGCGCGCACCGCTGCGGTACGTCTGGTCGAGCCGCTTGACCACCAGCCCCTCGACACCGATCGCGGGCAGCGTCTCGAACCAGGACTCCGCCTCCGCCACGTCCAGCGTCATCGGCACCGGCTGCAGCGGCGGCCCGAGCGGACCCACCAGCGCGACCAGCCGCTCCCGCCGCTTCGCGTACGCGAGCCGCCGCAGGTCCTCGCCGCCCTCGGCCAGCAGGTCGAAGGCGGCGTACGAGGCCGGCAGGCTGCGCGCGAGCCCCGGGGCCCGCCCCGAAGTCGCCGCGGCCCGCTTCTGTACGGCTGCGAAGTCGGTGCGCCCGTCCCGCCACACCACCACCTCGCCGTCGAGCACCGTGCCGTCCGGCAGCCGCCGGGCCGCCTCGGCGAGATCGGGGAACGCGGCCGTGACGATCCGCCCCGAACGGGCCTGCAACAGCACCTCTCCGCCCACCCGGAAGACCACCATCCGGTGGCCGTCGAACTTGGGCTCGTACGCCAGGCCCGCCCCGCGCGGCAGAACGGTCACCGACTCCGCCGCGGCGACCTTCAGCGGCGGCCTCGGCACGCTCACGGCAGCTGCCCGGCGTGGTCCGGTGCGGTGAGCGGGCCGAGCAGATCCCCGTACCGGTCGAGCCGCGCCGCGATGTCGCCCAGGCGGAAGACGAGGCCGCGCCGCGCCTCCACCTCCTCCCACGTCACCGGCGCCGACACCGTCGGCTCGGCGCGGGCGCGCAGGGTGTAGGGAGTGGCGGTCGTCTTGGCGGCGGCGTTCTGACTGTGGTCGACGAACACCTTCCCGGGCCGCAGCGCGCGCGTCATCCGGTGCAGCACCAGCTTCGGCAGGGCGGCCTCCCCCTCCTTGGCCAGGGACTTCGCGTAGGCCGACACCTGCTCGGACGGCGTCGGCGCCAGGGGCACGAGCAGGTGCAGCCCCTTGGAGCCCGAGGTCTTGGCGTACGCGTCGAGCCCGTCCTGCGCGAGCCGCTCACGCAGCCACAGCGCCACCTCGCAGCACTCGGCGATGCCGGCGGGGGCGCCGGGGTCGAGGTCGAACACCATGCGGTCGGCGACGGCCGGCCGGTCCGCCCGCCACTGCGGCGTGTGGAACTCGACGACGAGATTGCCCGCCCACACGAGGGACGCCAGATCGTCCACGACCACCTGGCGGGCGCCGGGGTCCTCCGACCGGGGGACGGGGGCGGTGCGCACCCACTCGGGGGTGCCCGGCGGCGGGTTCTTGGTGAAGAACACCTGCCCGTCGGGTCCGTCCGGATAGCGCAGGAAGGAGACGGGGCGGTCCTGGAGGTGGGGGAGGATCGCCTCGGCCGTGACGGCGTAGTAGTGGATGATCTCGCCCTTGGTCGTCCCGGTGGCGGGGTGGATGACCTTCTCCAGGTTGGTGAGCGCGAGCCGCCGCCCATCCACCTCCGTGATCGGCGTCATACGATGAGAATCCCATGAATCCCGGACAGAAGGGATGAAACGTGCGATCCATTTGGAATGGTGCGATCTCCTTCGGGCTGGTCAGTATCCCGATCAAGCTCGTGAACGCGACCGAGAACCACTCGGTGTCCTTCCGGCAGATCCACGAGGCCGACGGCGGCCGGATCCGTTACCGCAAGGTGTGCGAGCTGGAGGAGAAGGAGGTGACGAACGCCGAGATCGGCAAGGCGTACGAGGACGCCGACGGATCGATGATCCCGATCACGGACGAGGACCTCGCCTCGCTGCCGCTGCCCACGGCGAAGACGATCGAGATCGTCGCCTTCGTGCCCTCCTCCGAGATCGACCCGCTGCAGATGGACGCGGCCTACTACCTGGCGGCCAACGGAGTGCCCGCCGTCAAGCCGTACACGCTGCTGCGCGAGGCGCTCAAGCGCAGCGACAAGGTCGCCATCGCCAAGTTCGCGCTGCGCGGCCGCGAACGGCTGGGCATGCTGCGGGTCGTCGACAACGCGATCGCCATGCACGGACTGCTGTGGCCCGACGAGATCCGCGCCACCGACGAAGTGGCCCCCCAGACCGAGGTCACCGTACGGGACGCCGAACTGGACCTGGCCGACGCCCTGATGGACACCCTGGGCGAGGTCGACATCCAGTCCCTGCACGACGACTACCGGGAGGCGGTCGAGGCCATGATCGCCGCGAAGGTCGAGGGCGGGGTCACGGCGCCGGAGGCCGAGTCGCCCGCCGAGCGCGCCGGCGGAAAGGTCATCGACCTGATGGCGGCGCTGGAGAACAGCGTGCGCGCGGCGAAGGAGGCGCGCGGCGAGGAGGGCGAGGTCGCCGACGTCACGCCGCTCAAGGGCCGCGCGGCGCCCAAGCCGTCCGGCGCGAGGAAGACGACGTCGCAGGCCGCGAAGAAGACGGCGGCGAAGAAGACGGCGGCGACCAAGTCCACGGCGAAGACCGCGAAGAAGACGGCGTCGAAGCAGGCCGCCAAGTCGACGTCGAAGGCGGCCTCGAAGGGCACGTCGAAGACGGAGGCGTCCAAGCCCGCGGCGAAGAAGACGGCGTCCCGCAGGCGCAGTTCGGCCTGACGCCGCGGGTCAGCGCCTCAGCAGGGTGTCCATGACGGACTCCAGGTACGCGTCGCTCTGTGCACCCTGCGGCAGGGCCCGGGGCACCGCGTGGGCCAGCTGCGTGTGCCCGAGGTAGCTGCTGTACGCCATCAGGCCGCGGGTGCGCGCCTCCGGGCCCGGGAAGCCGAGATCCTCGAAGAGCCGCGCCAGGTACCCGATCCGGCGCTCCGTCACGCGGCCCAGCACGGCGGCCACTTGGGGGTGGTCGGCCGTCGCGAGCAGGGACACCTCCAGCGGGTCGTCGGCTGCCGACGTCGTCGCCTGCCGCAGCAGGGTGCGCAGCCGCCGCTCCGGGTCCGGCTCGGCCTCCACGGCGCTGATGATCTCCTCGGTGCAGATCTCCTCCCAGCGCTCGAGAGCCGCCTCGATCAGCGCCTCCCGGTTGGTGAAGTGCCAGTAGAAGCTGCCCTTGGTGGTGCCGAGCCGCGCGGCGAGGGGCTCGACGGCGACGGCGGCGAGCCCGCGCTCGGCCATCGCGGCGAGCGCGGCGTCGGCCCAGTCGTGCGCGGTGAGCCGCCTGCGCCCCTGCTGCCGCTTGCCCTTCTCCTCTGCTTGCACCATGCCCATACGCTACCGTACGGTTGAACATACGCCACCGTATGGAGGTACGCCGTGCGTGCGGTATGCAATGTCCACGAGCGAGTCGTCGAGGCCCCTGCCGACGTGGTCGGCGCCCTGCTCGACCGCCTCTCGTCGCCCGACGACCCGCTCAGCCCCAGCCCCGTCTGGCCGCCGATCCGCTTCGACCGACCGCTCGGGGTCGGCGCCGACGGAGGCCACGGCTTCGTGCGGTACCGGGTCACCGCGTACGAACCGGGTCGCGGCATCCGCTTCGACTTCCCGCCGCCAGAGAACGGCCACCACGCCCTCACCGTGGAGCCCCTCGACGTCGCTCGCTGCCGCGTCACCCATGTCCTGGAGCAGAAGCAGAACCTCCGGCAGGCACTGCTCTGGTCGCTCGCCATCCGCCCGATGCACGACGTGATGATCGAGGAACTCTTCGACAACGTCGTCCGCGCCGCCACCCCCGAGGCGCCCCTGCGGCCCGCGAGCTGGAGCCGCTGGACGCGCCTGATGCGGCGGGCCGTCTGGTACCGGCCGAAGGCGGTGGCGTTCCCGGCGGCGGCCGCCCTCGCCCGACAGGCCTTCGACGCACCGGACTTCACCGACTCCTGGCAGCTCCCGCTCGACCCCGGGATGCCCGAGGACCCCTCCGCCTGGCGCGGCGTCCTCCCGTACGAGGTCCGGGGCAGCGCCCCCGACGAACTGCTGCTCGGCCAGGACGCGAGCCATCTCGATTTCCGTGCCTCGGTGCTGATCGAGGACGACACGGTCACCCTCACCACCGTCGTCCGGATCCACAACCTGCGCGGCAGGCTCTACTGGGCCGTCGTGCGCCGCCTCCACCCGTTCATGGCCCGCCTGATGCTCCGCCGCACCCATCGCCGGCTGGCGTACGCGTCGCCACCGGCGCCGGTGCGGCCGGCGCGGGAAGCGGCAGCCCGGCGGGACGCCGCCCCCGTCCCACCCGGCTGACGGTCCGGCCGCCTCACTCCGGGGCGGCGGTCGACCAGGGATCCGGCCCGGGGTCGCCGCCCTCGGCGCGTACGACCAGCCGGTCGAGGTAGTGGTGCCAGCCGTCGCGGTGGGGCGCGCACGCCTCGGGCGGCAGCCCCCGGTGCACCAGCCGCAGGAGGGTCCGCTCGCCGTCGGGCCCGTCCGGTTCGAGGGTGATCTCGACCGTGCTGGAGCCGGGCGGCACGGGCGCGCCTCCTTCCCAGCCCCAGGTGAAGACCACCCGCCGGGGCGGATCGATCTCGACGAAGCGGCCGGAGGCGTGGTTGTCCCCGGCGACGTGGGTGCGGTACGCCCCGCCGGGTGCGGCGAACTCGACGACGAGACGGTCGAGCGCCTGATCCCGCTCCCGGTCGAGCGGGTCGCGGCGTACGCCATGGACTGGCGCCACGACCACGAGTGGACGCAGCGCATCCGTACGGCGAGTCTCACCCGCGAGACCCCGGACGGCGGCTTCGGTGTGGGCGCGGAGGTCACCCGCACCGCGTACTTCCTCGGCAGACGGATCGACTACGTGCTGCGGGTGGCCGCGTACGAGCCGCTGCGCCTGCTCGACATGGCCTCGGTCGCCGGGCCCCTGCCGATGCACGTCACCTACACCTTCACGCCGCAGGGCGACGCGACCCTCGCCCGGATCCGCGTCCGGGGCGACGCGAGCGGCTACTTCCGGTTCGCCGGCCCCTTGATGTCCCGCAAGGTCCGGGCTTCAGTGACCAAGGATCTGCGCGACCTCGAACGCCGCCTGGCGCCGCCCCCCGCGCAGCCCTGATGCGGCCGCGGGGGCCCGAACCTAGACTGACGAGCGCCCGATACGCCCCGAAAGAGGGAGATGCGCCATGTCCAAGCGAGGCAACAAGCGACGTGCCCGCAAGAAGAAGGGCGCGAACCACGGCAAGCGGCCCAACGCCTGAGCCGTCCCACTGCGACGCTTTCGGCTCACCCTGGCCGCCCCGACCGCGGCCCTATGGGTGGGCGTGCGCCACGTGGCCGTGCGCGTCGCCACGGCCGTCCTGGCCGGCGCCGCCGTGATCCTCGGGGGGCCGGTCTCGGTCCTGCTCGCGCAATCCGCCTTCACGGAGACGGTCCACAACGCCCCGGCCCCCGGCCGCCCCGACCGCCACCTGGTGGTGGAGGAGGGGGCTGACCTGATCGACCCGATCCGGCTGGTCCACGTGGACGAGGGCACGGGCCTCGCCACCCGCCGCCGACAGGTCGGCCACTTCAACGGCGACGACCCGGCCGACGCCCTGGCGGAGGCGGCATGGGCGCGCCCGGACCGGATCCGCCCGGTGACGGACGACGGCGCGGGCGAACGCCGTACGTACGTCATCGACCTGTCCCCGGAGACGGGCGAGCCGTCCCGCACCGTTCCTGCCCCCGGCTCGCTGGCGCATTCTGACCGTCACGACGCCGGCAGCGCCGTCAGATACATCCCCGAGGCCCCGGCACCCGCCGTGTTGCGGCAGCTGTAGTCGCCCGTCGGCTTCGCGTAGACCAGGGACAGGCAGCGCCCCTGGGCCACCTGCCCGTAGTAGTTGGGGTGCGCGGACTCCTGCACCGGCCCCTGCGTGCCGTCGCTGTCGATCCACCGCGCCCACTCGCTGGACGAGGCCGACGGCGGCTGCGTCGTGCTCACCAGGCGGCTCGCCTTCGCACAGACCTCACGTCCCTGGAGCATGTCCCGCAGGTCCAGGAACTGCGCGCCCTTCGCCGCCGCCACCCCCTTCAGTCGGTCGGCGAGCTGCGGCACGAGCGAGTCGCGCGCCCAGTCGGCGTCCAGGTTCCAGAAGGGGCACCCTCCGGTGTTCACCCGGGACCAGCCACTCTCCGTATACCGGTTCTCGCTGCCGCGGGGGATCGGCGACGGGTACGACTGGAGCACGATCCGGTACGAGGAGGCCGCGTATCCCGCACTCGACATCACCGCGCGGATCTCGTCCACGGCCTTGCCGACGTTCGCCGTCACCGCGTCGATCTTCGCGTCCACGACGTCCTGTTGATCGTCGTGGCAGTACGAGTAGTAGAGGATGTAGTCCTTCGCGCAGGTCGTGATGATGTCGGCGAAACCGAGGTCGTTGCCGCCGATCGACAGCGCGATCACCTCGACGTCGTACGCGGCGGCGACGGCGGCGAGTTGGTCCGCCTGCGGCGCCTCGCCCTTGAACGAAGTGCCGCCGCTGGACGCCCGGAAGACGTTCTGCGTGGTCGCCCCGGAACAGGCGAGGTTGACCAGCGCCTGCGTCGTCCCGGTGGCGCTGCGCACCTCCGCGGAGTCCGACCGGTGGCACCCGTTCGCCGCGGTCGCCCCGTACACCCGCGCCGGGTCGTACGCGGTCCCGGTCCAGGCGCGGTCGGTGCCGTCCCTGCTGCCGGTGTCGGTGAGGCTGTTGCCCTGCCACCGCCCGGCCTCGCCGGAGATGTAACTGTCCCCGAGCGCCACAATCGCAGTGGGCCCGGACCCGGGGCCGGCCTGGGCGGTCCCGGCCCCGGCGGCCACGAGTCCGCAGAAGGCGAGCGGCGCGGCGACGGCGGCCCGCAGCCACTGCCGCCCGCGGGCGGTGAGGGAAGGCAACCTGCACAAGCGGAATCCAGACACGGCGAACTCCTGCTGCTGGCCACGGAAGAGAGCGATTTCCGGTCGATCTCAACGGGGGGTGTGGCATACGGGTGGGGAGGGCCGCCGGCCGGTGGCATGCGGAATTTGGCATGCAGGGACTTGTTACCGCTAGGTAGCGTGAGGTTTCTTTTCGGTCACGCGGGAGGGCGTGGGCCGTGACGAGCGAGGGTCGATTTCCCGCCAGGATGTGCACGCGGCTTGCCGACTCGGGTCACGGAGCTGGCCGTAACTCGCGGTAGCGGGCTGCGGGGGAGCGGCCGCGCGGGGAGGATGGCATCCGAGGCGGCGGTGACATGGATCACAACCGATGCGTTCCCGCGTCTCGGTGCACACGACCGCGCGGCCGCTGCCACAGAGGCAGCGGCCGCGCGGTGTGTGTTCGTTCCGGTCGATTCCGCTGCGGTGGTCTACCGGTGCACGACGAACGCCCCGAACATCCGGTACAGCAGCTCCGCGCCTTGCCGGAGGGCAGCCACGCTCACCCGCTCGTCGTCGCCGTGCATGGCGGTCAGCGTCGCGTTGTCCACCAGATAGGGATACGTGCCGTAGACCGGGATGCCCCGGTCCTGCCAGGGCTTGCCGCTGGTGCCCGCCTCGAACATGGCCGGTACGGCGGGAACGCCCGGATGGGTCAGGGCCACCGCCCCGCGCCAAGCGGTGAAGACGTCCGAGTCGACGGGGCTGGGGCGGGCGCTCCAGTCCCGGTTCCACCGGGCGAGGGTGTCGGCGGGGTGCTCTCCTGGCGGGCCGACCAGGTCCATGCGGATGCCCGGGTACTCCGCAACGACCTTGCGGATGTGGTCGAGCAATTCCTGGGGCGACTGGCCGCCCGGGGTGAATCGCAGTTGGAGGAGCGCCGTCGCCCGGCGCGGGATGACATTGGCGCGGAGTCCTCCGTCCTGGGCGACGAAGGCGATGGTGGCACGCAGTATCGCGTTGTGCAGACCCGGATAGGGCGACCTGCTCAGTACCTCCTCCGCCGCCGCGTCGACCTCGGCCTCGTCGGCGGCGTCCTCGGCGTCGAGCAGCCGGCGCACGGCGGCGGCCAGTTCGGGGTCGTGGGTGCCCCGGGCGAGCGCCGCGAAGTAGTCGCGGTTCAGGGGTGTGAGGACGACCGGCGTACGGGCGCGTGAGACGGCGTGCACCGCGGCGGCGAGCCGGGCCAGCGCCGAGTCCGGGAGCGGCCGGGACGAGTGGGTGGCGGTCCCGGAGGCGGTCAGCCGTACCGCGCCGAAGGCCCGGTCCACGCAGCTCAGCGAGGCCAGCATGGGGGTGCTGCCGTCCGACTGGGCCAGCATCCAGCCGCCCTCTGTGAGCACGGCCCCGGCGGTGACCCGGTCCCAGTGGTGCTCGGTCAGCCAGCGGGTCCCGTACCAGCCACCCTCCTCGTCGCAGTCCGAGAGGAAGATGATGTCGCGGTCGAACAGAGCCCCCTCCCGCACATGTCTCAGCAGGGCGTTCATGAAGGCCGCGCCCGCCCCTTTCATGTCCAGGCTGCCGCGCCCCCACAGGAAGCCGTCGGAGACCTCGGCCGCGAAGGGAGGGTGCCGCCAGTCCTTCGGCTGGACGGACACGACGTCGGAGTGGGACAGCACAAGCAGCGGGGCCCGGTTCCCCGTGCCTTTGATACGGGCGAGGAAGTGGACGTTGCCGGGTTTGGGGGTGGGGATGATCTCCGTGGCCACACCGGCGTGCCGCCAGACGCGGTCCAGGGTGCGGGCGAGCGGCAGCGTGTCGGCGCCCTCGCCGTTGTGCGAGGTGTCGTACCGGATCATGGTGCGGGCGAGGGAGACGACATCGATGTCGTCGGGTGCGTGGGCGAGGGGCCGGTCCGGGTCGGTCATCGTCCCTCCGTGGCGCCGTCCGCGCTGTCGCCGCTCACCAGAGGCCTGCGCGCATGGACGAAGCGCACCGGTACGGGCAGGACGATGCGGCCGTCGGGCCCGCGCAGCCCTTCGAATATCGCGCCGATCGCCTCCCTGGCGGCGGTGGCCTCGGCTCTGCCCAGTTCGTCCCAGGCGGCGCGCAGTCCGGTGGACATCGACCAGGTGATCCAGTCGGCCCCCGAGGCGACGGCCATCTCGTGGGTCTCCTCGGCCACCGTCACCTCCTCGAATCCGAGCCGGGTGAGCGCGGCGGTGATGCTCGCTGCGGACTCGGACCAGGGTGCCCGGCCGCGCTCGCGGGGATCCGGACCGGGCGGGAAGTGAGGCGCCAGCACGGCGAAGGCGTCCGGCGGCACGAAGGGCGGAAGCCCGTCCTCGTCCACCAGGTCGCTGTAGACCAGCCGCCCGCCCGGGGCGAGCAGTCTGAGATAGGCCCCCAGCGTCGCAGGGGCGCCGGGCAGATGCATCACGCTGAACCCGCCCAGCACCGCGTCGAACGACTCGGGTGAGAAATCGGGCATCTCTGCATCCATGTGACGTACCGTCACATTGCTCCAGCCCTGTGCGAGAGCCTCGGCCTCGGTGTGGCGCACCATGGCGGGGGCGATGTCGATGCCGGTGACGGAGCCGTCCGGCCCGACCGCCTCGCGGGCGGGGAAGAGACAGGAACCCCGGCCGCAGCCGATGTCCAGTATTCGGTCGCCGGGCCTTAACTCCGCCCTGGCGACGAGCCGTTCACCGAGTGGGGTGAAGAAGTCCACCGGCGAGCGGTCGAAGACCGCCGCCGCGCGGTCGAAGGTATCGGCGATCGATTCCTTGTGCCGGGTCGCGTCCATGATGGGCACCTCCTGTGCCTGCTGGATCCACTGGGTTGGGCGGGGTCGCGCTAGGGCCTCTCGTTTGGATCATGCCGGGCTCGCGGGCCCTGGCACGCCCGCTCGCCGCGTTGTCGTCGGTCGCCATGGCTCCGCCATTGTCTCCCTCCTCCGCCTTGCGATCGCACGCACCAGACCCTCCCCCTACGCCCTGCGGGCGTGGGGGGACCCCCACTCACTGATCCGGCCTGATCCAAACGAAAGACCCTAGAGACGGACGAATTCACGGACCTGGGGCGCGGAGAGATCGTCGCGAAGGACGCGCTCGTACAGCTCGCGCAACTCTCCGCAGGGGTCCATTCCGAACTCCTCCACCAGCCGGGAGCGCAGCCGGTGGTAGGCCGTGATGGCCTCACTCCGGCGCCCGGCCAGGCACAGCACCGACATCAGGCGGTGGCAGACCCCCTCGTTGAGGGGGTCCTCGACCAGTAAGGAGCTGAGTTCGCCGACCAGTTCGTGGTACGGACGGCCCGCGAGCAGATCGGCCTCTATCCGCCTCTCCAGCGCCGCGTGCCGGTCCTCTTCGAGCTGTACGGCGTGCATCTGGAGCGGCCGGCCGGGGCTCACATCGGCGAGCGCCGGCCCGTGCCACAGCTTCAGTGCCTGACCGAGCAGTTCGGCCGCCCGGTCCGGGCGGCCGTCACGCAAAGCGGTGTGTCCGAGCCTGGAGAGCCGCTGGAACTCCTTGACGTCGAGATCGCGCTCGTCGGCCTGCAGGAGATAGCTGGACGCTCCGGTGACGATGAAGCGGCGCTCCCGGCCGCAGTGTCCCGGTCCTTGGCCCGCGCAGTCGTCGAGTGCCGCGAAATGGCGCCTGAGCTGGAAGATGTACGTCTGAAGGGTTCGCACCGCACTGGCGGGAGGCCGGTCCTCCCACAGCTCCTCGATGAGCAGCGAGGTGGGGACCGGCCGGTTCACGTGGAGGAGCAGCAAGGCCAGTACCTTGCGGGGCTTGGGTGCGGTGGGGGCGGAGACGTGGGGATCTATGACCGCCATGGGACCGAGCAGGCGGAATTCCATGAGCTTTCCTCCCGGAGCGTCAGCCACTGTCGAGAACGCAACGTGCCGGCGCGGAAAGCGTTTTTCGGGCATCACGAAATGCGCCACCCTGCCTTCGCGATGGGGAATTATCAGTCACCCGCTCATCGTCGGGAGAGATACAGGGAATGCCGCCGCACCAACCAGTTGCCTGCTCAAGTTATCACGCTAGCCCGCAACGCAACTCGGATGTGGGATTTCCGACTCCTGGTACGAGCAGCGACTGACCCGAAGGTTGAACGGGTATACATGCGTCCCGCCCAAACTGCTTTCACCTGTGGCAACAGGCCTGAAACAGTCTCATTTCCCATCCGCTGACGAACTACCCTACGCGTGGCCGTCAGGCCTTTGGCCGGTCTTTCACATTCCCCCTTGGCCGGCCTCCTTCTGCCGACGCGGAAGCTTGATGACGAGGGCGAGAACCAGCGCGACGAGCAGCACACAGGAAGCCACCAGAAAGACCCGGTCGACGGCGTCGTCATAGGCAGCCAAGATTGTTTCCCGAATACTTCCGGTCATCTTGTGGACGCTTTCCGGCTGTTCCGCCGCTTTGGCCTCCGCCGGGGTCAGTACGGAAAGTTCCGAGACAAGTCGCGCATGGAAGATCGCGTTGAAGGCGGCGAGGCCGAGTGAGCCGCCGAGCTGTCGGCCGAGCGTCTGGAGGGAGACGGCCGCGCCGAGATCCTTCATGGGGGAGTTGTTCATGACGGCGAGCGCGTAGACCTGGGTCATCAGTCCGAGGCCGATGCCGATGAGCACCGTATAAGCCAGGGAGACGAGCCTGCCGGTGTCAGGGGTCAGGGTGACGAGCATGGCCATCCCGACGCCGGTCACCGCCACGCCTGCCGCGCCGAACCACTTCTCGTTGCCGAACTTCACCATCAAGGGGCTGGCCCCCAGCGCGGCCAGCACGATGCCGATGGTCAGCGGCAGCAGGAGCAGGCCCGAGTCGGTGGCCGAGCTGCCGGTGCTCACTTGGAGGAAGATCGGCAGGAACATCAGAGCCCCGAACATCGCGGCGCCCGAGGCGAAAGCCTGGAAGTTGGCGATGTTGAGGATGGGCCTGCGCAGCAGATAGAGCGGGACGACCGGTTCGGCGGCCCGTCGTTCCACCAGGCCGAGCAGCGCCAGCAGAGCCAGTGTGCCGACGATGAGCGTGATGATCAGCGGATCGCCCCAGCCGTACTCGGTGCCGGCCCAGCTGGAGATCAGCACCAGGCAGGTCGCCACTCCGCCGACCAGCAGGGCGCCCGCGTAGTCGATCTTCGGGCGGGTGACGCGTCGGTCGAGTTCGAGTGTCGTGAGGAGGAGCAGCAGGGACACGGCCCCGATGGGGATGTTCATGAAGAAGATCCAGCGCCAGCCCCACTGATCGGTGATCCAGCCGCCTGCGAGCGGGCCGAGCGCGGCGAAGCCGGTGAGGGCGGTGGAGAAGTAGCCCTGGTAGCGCGTGCGCTGCTCCGGTGTCAGCAGTTCGGTGTAGAGCGCCATCGCGGAGACGATGAAGCCGCCCGCGCCGACACCCTGCACGGCCCGGAACAGGGACAGTTGGAGCATCGACTGGGCGGTGCCGCTGAGGATCGATCCGGCGAGGAACGCGGCCATGGCGAAGACGAAGACGGGCTTGCGCCCGAAGAGGTCGCCGAACTTGCCGTAGAGCGGTGTGGTGACGGTGGCGGCCAGGGTGTAGGCGGTCGCCACCCAGAAGAAGGTGCTCAGTCCGCCGAACTCGTCGATGATCACCGGCATCGCAGTCGCGGTGATGTTCATGTCGAGCATGGCCAGCAGCTGCGCCAGCAGCACGCCGATCAGGGGTAGCAGTACACGGCGGGTGCTTCTGGCCGAGGGCTGCCCCGGTGGGCGCTCGGTCTCGGTGTTCACTTCGGACATCGGCCCTCCAGGCTTCATATGCGTGACGCACACATATTAACGCTCCCGGGTCAGGATGCCACCCCTTCCTGCCACCGTCCACGCCCCTCGCCCCCGACTCGACCCGGGCTCCAGGCAGCGCTGACACACGGAGGCAATGCTGGGTCCAATCGGGAGGAAGGTATGCGTCATGAGTGAGTTCACGCTCGACGACCTGTTCCGCATCATCAGCTCCGCGACGGGGGAGCCATTGGACTCCGCCTCGCCCGAGGAGCTCCAGGACACGACCTTCGGCGAGCTGGGGGTCGACTCACTGGCACTGCTGGAGACCGCGACCCGGGTGGAACAGGAGACCGGGGTGACCATCCAGGACTCCGAAGTACCGCTGCTCAAGTGCCCGCGGATGTTCCTCGACTACGTCGCCGAGCGGCGCGAGGAGGCCGCGTGACCGGCGTGCCGACGACAGGCCGGGACGGCGGGGCCGACTCCGCCGTCTTCCGGGTGCTTCTGCGGATGGAGATCCATACGGGCAGCGAGCGGGACTTCGAGGAGACCTGGCTCGAAGTCGGGGACGCGGTGACGGGGCACCCCGGCAATCTGGCGCAGTGGCTGCTGCGCGGCGCGGCGGGGGAGAAGGAGGGCCGGGGGAGCGTCTACTACATAGTCAGCGACTGGATCGACGAGCCGAGTTTCCGGGCCTTCGAGAGCAGCGCGGCCCACGTCCGCCACCGTGAACTGCTCCACCCGTACCGGGGCGCCGGCTCCATGACGACCATGAACATGGTGTACGCGCTGCGCGGCGCGGGAGTCCGCTGAGCGTTCACGTCCGTCTCGCCCCGGGAGGTGTCCGCCGCCCGGGGCGTCGCCCTTCTGGCGCGAGGACCGGCAGCGTGAGAGCCAGGGCCTCCCGCCGGCACCCGTGACCGGCCGCGGGCACGTCACCGTGGCACCGCCGGGCCGCTCCGCGACGACCGGGTCAGCGGCTCCCACCAGGGCCGGTTGTCGCGGTACCAGGCGACGGTCTTCTCCAGACCGCCGGCGAAGTCCGTGCGGGGCCGGTAGCCGAGTCGGGTGCGCGCCTTGAAGCAGTCCAGGGAGTAGCGGCGGTCGTGTCCCTTGCGGTCCTCGACCCACTCCACGAGGTCCCAGTCCGCGCCCGTCGCCTTCAGCAGCCGGTCCGTCAGCTCCCGGTTGCTCAGCTCCGTACCTCCGCCGATGTGGTAGATCTCGCCCGGCCGCCCGCGCCGCCGGACGAGTTCGATACCCCGCACATGGTCGTCGACGTGCAGCCAGTCGCGGATGTGCTCGCCGTCCCCGTACAGGGGCACGGACAGGCCGTCGAGGAGCCGCGTGATGAACAGCGGGATGAGCTTCTCCGGGAAGTGGTGCGGGCCGTAGTTGTTGGAGCACCGGGTGATGCGTACGTCCAGGCCGTGCGTACGGTGACAGGCCAGAGCGAGGAGATCCGCGGCCGCCTTGGACGCGGAGTACGGCGAGTTCGGATCGAGCGGGGAGTCCTCCCGCCACGAGCCGGTCTCCACCGAGCCGTACACCTCGTCGGTCGAGATCTGCACGAACAGCTCGATCCGGTGCCGGACGGCCGCATCCAGCAGCGTCTGCGTCCCCAGGACATTCGTGCGCACGAAGTCACCCGCGCCGTCGATCGAGCGGTCGACATGCGACTCGGCGGCGAAGTGCACCACCTCGTCGTGAGCGGCCACGAGTTCGCCGACCAAGGGGGCGTCGCACACGTCCCCGCGGACGAAGGCGAAGCCGGGATGGTCACGTACGGCGTCCAGATTGGCGCGGACTCCCGCGTATGTCAGCTTGTCCAGCACGGTGACCGCGGTGCCCCCGGGCCCGTCCGCGCCCAGCAGGAAGCGGACGTAGTGCGAGCCGATGAACCCGGCCCCTCCGGTCACCAGCACCCTGCGCTCGGGCCGGAACCGTGCGGCCCTTGTCGTGGGTCGGTTCGTCGTCATGTGGGAATCTGCACCTCGCTGTGGTCGCCCAGCACGAAGCGGTGGGCATCGGGGGTCCTGGGAGCGGGGGTCACCACGACGTTCCGGCCGATGAGCGAGGCCTGCACCCGGCGCACTCCCTGCAAACGGGAGTCGCGCAGCACGATGGAGAACTCGACCTCGCTGTCGGTGATCCGGCAGTTCTCCGCGACCGAGGTGAACGGTCCGACGTAGGAACCGGTGACGGTGGTGCCGGAGCCGATGACGGCGGGCCCGACGATGCGCGAGCCGAGCACCCGCGCGCCGGATTCGACCCTCACCCGGCCGACGAGTTCGCTGGACTCGTCCACCTCGCCGGCGACACCCGGGGCCAGGGATTCCAGGATCGTACGGTTCACCTCCAGCATGTCGTCGACGTTGCCGGTGTCCTTCCAATAGCCGGAGATGGTCGTGGACCGCACGTCCCGGCCGTCGTCGATCAGCCACTGGATGGCGTCGGTGATCTCGAGCTCGCCGCGACGGGAGGGACCGATGGCCCGCACGGCGCGATGCACGGCGGGCCCGAAGAGATACACCCCGACCAGCGCGAGATCGCTCTTGGGATGCTCCGGCTTCTCCTCCAGGCCCACCACCGAACCGCGTCCGTCCAGTTCGGCGACGCCGAAGGCAGAGGGGTCGGAGACCCGGGTCAGCAGGATCTGGGCGTCGGGGCGCTGGGCGTCGAACCGGTCCACGAGTTCCGTGATGCCGCCCACGACGAAGTTGTCCCCCAGGTACATGACGAAGTCCTCGTCGCCGAGGAAGTCCCGTGCGATCAGCACGGCGTGGGCCAGCCCGAGGGGGCGCTGCTGAGGGATGTAGGTGACGCGCAGGCCGAACCGGGAGCCGTCCCCGACGGCCGCACGGATCTCGTCGCCGTTGTTCCCGACCACGACCCCGACCTCGGTGACACCGGCCCGCGCGATGGCCTCCAGGCCGTAGAACAGCACGGGCCGGTTGGCGACGGGCACGAGCTGCTTGGCGTAGGTGTGGGTGATCGGCCGCAGCCGGGTGCCCGAACCTCCGCAGAGCACCAGCGCCTTCATGTCCCCGACCCGTCCGCCCCGGCGGTGACGTCCGTCCTCGCCGTGACGGCCGCCTCGCCCTCGGGCGCCACCGCGTACACGTCGTAGACCTGGTCCCGGCCGGTGTCCTGGTAGGGGCGCAGCGGGGCGGTGTGCAGCCGGTGGTCGGGTCCTTGCTCCCAGGCGAGAAAGGCCCCCAGGCTGGTCCATTCGCTGTGCACGGCGACACTGCCGTGCCGCACCACCGACCTCAGCAGTTCGCTGCGGATCAGTCCCGGAGTGCGCCGCAAGGCCCGCTCGACCTGGTCGAAGGCCCGGTGCAGCGCCGCCGGATCGCCCTCGGGTTCGCGGTACCAGACCAGGACCCGTACTTCGGGACCGGAGTCGGCGGGCCTCACATCCCACCGTCCACGTGCAGTGTCTCGCCGGTGATGTAGCCTGCGGACCCGCCCGCCAGGAAGGCCACCGCCGCGGCGACGTCCTCGGGGGTGCCGAGCCGGCGCAGGGCGGCCATGGATTCGTATCGCGCCCGCTGCTCGGGACTCAGCCGGTCGGCGGCGGGTGACTCGGTGACTCCCGGAGCGACCACATTGACGCGTATGCCGCGCGGACCGAGTTCCTTGCACAGACTGCGGGCGAGGCCGGTCAGTCCCGCCTTGGCCGCCGTGTAGTGCGCCCGCAACGGTACGCCGACCTGCGCGACCTTCGAGCCCACGAGGACCACGGAGGCCCCGGGGCCGAGCACAGGCAACGCCTGCTGGACGAGGAGGTAGGCGGCGGTCAGATTGGTGTCCAGGACACGGTGCCACTCGGCGGTTTCCAGCCGGTCGAAGGGGACATGGCTGATTGCACCGGCGTTGTGGACCAGCACGTCGAGCGTGGGGTGGTACTGCCGGCAGGATTCGATGAGCCTGCCCACCTCCTCGGCCGAGCCGAGATCGGCGCGGACCGTGGCATGGTCCGCGCCTGCCGTCTGCTTGAGTTCGCGTTCGAGGTCCGCTGCGGACTCCTGGTCGTGCCGGTAGCAGGCGGTCACCCCGGCTCCCGCTCCGGCGAGCGCCAGTGAGATCGCGCGCCCGATGCCCCGGGTTCCCCCGGTGACCAGTGCGCGCTTGCCGTGCAGAGTTCCTTCGCTGCGGGCTTCCATACGTGCCTCCGGGTGTGTGTCAGTCGGTGGTGAGGGCGACGGCGCGCCGCTCCACGAGGTCCTTGATGCGTCCCATCTGGACGGCCGAGTTGCGGTTGATCCGGTCCCGCATGCCTGCGTCGTCCAGGGGAGCGTCCGGTTTCATCTCGAAGTCCTGCACCCAGCGCATTTCGGTGCCTTCGCCCGCCGCCCGGTACTGCCAGAAGATCCACATGTAGGAGAAGGCGCCGGTCTCCACGCGGTGGGCCCGCACGGTCCTGCTCCTCCGGTCGGCGGTGCGCTCGGAAACCCAGCTCCAGGCCCTGCCGTCCGGGTCCGGATGGGTGGTGAGCCGGAAGCGGACGGTGTCACCGTGCCGCTCCAGGATCTCGGCCGACGCGTACTCGCTGAACAACTCGGGCCACGAGGCGATGTCGTTGGTCATCTCCCAGACGAGTTCCAGCGGCGCGTCGATGAGCACCGTGTTCTCGGTGTGCTCGCTCATGTTCCGTACTCCTCTCCACGAGGTCCACGAGGCCCAGGTGCACGAAGCACCAGTGCCGAGTTGAAGCCGCCGTACCCGCGGGCGACGACCAGCGCGTTGCGTACGGGCATCCGCCGCGGCGCACCGGTCACCAGGTCGAGCCGGTACTCCGCGGCGGCCCGGCGCACATGCGGGGTCGGCGGGACCAGCCCGTCGCGCATGCTCAGCAGCGCGGTCGCGACGTCCAGCGCGGAACCGCCGCAGAAGAGCCGGCCGAGCCCCGCTTTGGGCGCGGTGACCGGGACTCCGTACGGGCCGAAGACCTCGCACAGCGTCTCCGCCTCCGTCCGGTCGGCCTCCGGCACGGCGAGCGCGTCCGCGTACACCACGTCCACGTCGGCCGGGGCGAGGGACGCCTGACTCAGCGCCGACTCCACCGCCCGGCGCAGGGTGGGAGGGCGGCCCGAGCCCGGCGGCGGCGAGAAGGTCGAGGCATGGCCGGCGACCACTCCGTAGCAGCGGGGGGCGCCACGGCGTTCGGCCGCGGCCCGTTCCTCCGCGACGAACATCGCGCCGCCCTCTCCCGGAACATGGCCGCAGGCCTCCTCCGTGAACGGCAGATAGGCACGGGCGGCGTCGGCCCGCTCGCTCAGCTGCCCGCCCGACCACTGGCACACCAGCCCGTAGGGGCTCAGCGCGGAGTCGGTGGCCCCGCAGACCACGGCGACCGCCCCGTCCTCGACGGCGCGACGGGCACCGGCGAACGAGTCGAGACCGCCGGCCGCCTCGGAGACGAAGGTGTCGCAGTGGCCGCGCAGTCCGTGCCGGATGGAGACCTGTCCGGTCGTGGCGGCGTAGAACCAGGCGATCGACTGGTAAGCACCCACGTGCCGGGGGCCCTTGCGCCACAGGCTCTGGATCTCCCGCTGGCCGAACTCCACACCGCCCGCCGAGCTCGCCGTGGCGAGCGCGAACTCGTACTCGGGCACGGAGGACGTGGCCAGCTCGGCATCGGCAAGGGCCTCCTCCAACGCCGCCAGGCCCTGCTGAGTCCACACATCGGTCTGCGGCAGCAGCCTGCCCGGCACCCGTTCGGCAGGGTCGAACGACGGGAGCTCCCCGGCCAGCCGGACCGGGTACCCGGTCGCGTCGAATCTTCGGACCGGCCCGATGGCGCTCTCGCCGCGCAGCGCGGCCCGCCAGTAGGACTCGGTGCCGAGACCGGTGGGAGCCAGTACGCCGATGCCCGTGATCACCAGCTCGGCGCCGGCGCCGCCCGGGCCCGTCATCGGGCGCTCTCCGGCGCGGTCAGCACCAGGGCGCTCTGGAAGCCGCCGAATCCACTGCCGACGCTGAGCACCGCGTCGACGGGCAGTTCGCGGGCGGTCAGCGGCACGTAGTCGAGGTCGCACTCGGGGTCGGGGTGATGGAGGTTCGCGGTGGGCGGCACCACATCGTGGTGGATCGCCAGGGCACAGGCCGCGAGTTCGATGGAGCCGATGGCGCCCAACGAGTGTCCGATCATGGACTTGATGGAGCTGACCGGCACGCGCCGGGCGTGGTCGCCGAGGCTGCGTTTGAACGCCATCGTCTCGTGCCGGTCGTTCTGCCGGGTGCCCGAGCCGTGGGCGTTGACATAGTCGACGTCCGTCGGGTGGAGCCGGGCCCGGTCGAGGGCGACCCGGACGGCCTCCGCCATCTCCCGGCCGTCCGGCTTGAGTCCGGTCATGTGATACGCGTTGGCGCGCGAGCCGTACCCCGCGATCTCCGCGTAGACCCGGGCTCCGCGACGCCGCGCGGCCTCACGTTCCTCCAGCAGCAGCACGGCGGCGCCCTCGCCCAGGACGAAGCCGTCCCGGTACAGGTCGAAGGGGCGGCTGGCGTGCGCGGGATCCTCGTTGTTGGCCGAGGTGGCCTTGATGGTGTCGAAGCAGGCGACGGTGATGGGCGAGACGGGAGCGTCGGACGCGCCCGCCAGGGCGATGTCGGCCGTTCCCTCCTCGATGAGGCGGGCCGCGTGCCGGACCGCGTCCAGGCCCGAGGTGCAGCCGTTGGAGACGAGCGTGACCGGCCCTTCCGCCCCGGCCTGCCAGGCCACGTCGCGGGCGATGCTGCTGGGCACCAGGTAGGAGAGGAGTTCGGGGTGCGCCTGCCGGTGGTCCACGAGCCAGGCATCGCCGGAGCTGCTGACCTTCACGTACTCGCGCTCCAGACTCATGGTGCAGCCCACGGCGCTGCCGATGGACACCGCCAGGCGGGCGGGGTCGGAGCGCTCCGGGTCGAACCCGGCATCGGCCAGCGCCTCCCGCGCCGAGACCACGGCGAACTGCGCGGCCCGGTCCATGGTCAGCGCTTCCTCGGTGGTCAGCCCGTTCGCCTCGGGGTCGAAGTCGCACTCGCCCGCGATGCGGGAACGGAAACCCTCGGCGTCGAAGAGGGTGATGGGCCGGGTCGCGGTGCGTCCGTCGGTGAGCAGGGACCAGAAGGCCTTGACCCCGACCGCCCCGGCCGACACCACACCGATCCCCGTCACGACGGCGCGGCGGGTCACCGCACACCCCCGGCAGCGGATCCGGTATCCGGCACGTCACCGGGCTGCGGCTCGGTGTCCACGTGCCCCAGCTCGGGGCGCGGGGCGAGACCGCTCAGCGCGAAGACCACCCGGGCGGGTCGGCCGCCGTTGTTCTCGACACGGTGCCGGACGTCGACCGGCACCAGCAGGGAATCGCCGGTGGCGAGCGGGACGGGCTCGCCGTCGAGCCGTACGACGACCTCGCCCTCCACGACGTACAGGAACTCCTCCGAGTACGGGTGGTAGTGCTCGCTGACGAAGTCACCGGGCCGCAGCGCGACCACACCCAGCATTCCCTTGGTCGCCTTCACCGTGCGGGGGCTCAGCAGAACCCGGAGGTCGGCGCCCCGGCGGCGGTCGGGGGTGATGTCCTGCGTCCCGACCTTGGCTGCACGCATGTCGCGCGTGGTCATCTCCGTCACCTCCCGCCGGGCGAGGCCGGCGCGTCGGGCGAGGTGGCCCGCTCGCCCTCCGCGGACCCCCAGGTGTAGAAGCACTCGGCCATCGCGTCGCGCGGCCCCTGCCAGTCGGGCGAGAAAGGCTGGACGAACCGGGCGAGTTCGCTGTTGAGCCCGGCGAACAGCGGGTGTTCACGGACCCGGTCGAGCGGCGCGGCGATCTCGGTGCGGGACTCCACGAGATGGAAGTACAGGTCGTGGAAGCGGAACAGCGCCCGGCCGTGCACGCCGAGCATCCGGGGCAGTTCGGTCTGGTCGGATCGGGCGAAGGCCTCGGCGACGGCACCGGCGTCGCCGGGATCCATCCGCGCCACGATGAGAGTTCGGTACACGCTCGGGCCCTTCCGGTGGGTGTACGTGGTCCGGGAAACGATGTGCCCGTCCCGTCAGCCGGAGGTTGAGGACGGCTGGAGGCAACGGTCCGCGGTGGTGTCGACCGGTTCTCGAACCTTCCTGGTGCGGGCCAGGACGGCAGGCTGAAAGGCTCGTGTCCGCGTCTCTGCGGCATCTGCCACCCGCTCTTGCCGCCTGCACCCACACAGAAGGTGACGGACATGTCCCTGGTCATCGGCGTGACCGCGTTGCTCGGCGCCGGCGTCACCGCCGGAGTGCTGTTCTGCGTCGCGATCAGTCTCGTACCCGGCTTCATCGCGCTGCCGCCGGAGGAGTACGTCGAGGCGCACCGGCTGTTCGGCCGGTACTTCGACCGTGTGATGCCTCCCCTGGTGGTCACCACCACCGTTCTGGTGGTCGTGCTTGCCTGCATCTCCGACAGCACCGGGCGGCGGGCCGTGCTGATCGCTGCCGCGGTCTGTCTGCTGGGAGTCTCCGTGGTCTCCCAGAGCCGGAACGTTCCCATCAACCGGCGGGTGAAGCGGCTCACCACGGTGCCCGACGACTGGGAGGACCCGCGCACCGCGTGGCGGAACTGGCACGCGGTGCGCACCGCGCTCGCACTCCTCGGCCTGGTTCTGACGGCCGCGGGAGTCGTCGCGGGCTGACTTCCTCAGCGTCGCCGGCACGGCCGCATGTCTCGAGTGTTCTGCCACGTGTTCCGATGCCCCCAGGAGGCCTCTTTGCAGTTCTTGGTCCTCGGACCGCTTCAGCTGACCGACGGCGACGACAAGACCGCGGTCTCCGCTCCCCGGCTTCAGCAGCTCATTGCCCTGCTGCTGATGGCCAGGGGAGACGCCCTGCCCCTGACGGCGCTCGCCGGCGAGCTGTGGCCGGACGGGCCTCCGTCCACCGCAGACACGACGATCCGCACCTATGTGCACGAGCTGCGCAAGCTGCTGCCCGGCGACACCGACCGGTTGTCCACAGGGGGCTCCGGCTACCGGCTGACCGTGCGGCGGGAGGACGTGGATGCCTTCGTCTTCGAGGGGCTGGCGGAAAGCGCCCGCACCCTGATGCGCGGGGGAGAGGAGCCCGACCGGCTGCACCACGCCGCCGATCTGCTGCGTCAAGCGCTCGCCCTGTGGCGGGGGCACGCCTTCGCTGGGGTGCCGACGGGCCCGCAGCTGGATCTGCATCTCGCCGCCCTCAACGCCAAGTGGCTGCGCGCCGCCCAGCTGCGCATCCACCTGGATCTGCTGCTGGGAAGCCACCGGGACCTGATCGGCGAACTCAAGGGGCTGGTGTGCGAGTTCCCGCTGGACGACCGGTTCCTGGCCCAGCTGATGGTCGCGCTGCACCGCTGCGGCCGGCGCGGAGAGGCCCTGCGGGCCTATCGGCAGCACCAGCGCATCCTCCACGCCGAACTGGGTGCCGCGCCGACTCCCCGGCTGCGCCGGCTGTGCGGCCGCATTCTCTCCGAGGAGTGCTCGGCGCCCGTCGACGCGCTGCTCTGCTGAAGGGCGTCACGACGCACGCGACGCACAGGGCCCGCCGCACCGGTCATGGTCGGCGGGCCCCACGGTGCGGAGCGGTTCACCACTCCACGTGCAACTCCCGTACGATCTTGTGCAGTCCGGGCATGCAGCGTACTTCGCGCCCTGCCGCGAGGCCCAGCCCGGGCAGTCGGCCGGTCAGGGTGACCAGGGCGGTGCGCAGCATCATGCGGCCCAGGTCCGCGCCGACGCAGGAGCGGGAGCCGTGCCCGTAGCCGAAGTGCTCGGCGGCACCCGCGCGCCGGATGTCCAGCTCGTCGGGACGGGTGTACACGGTCTCGTCGCGGTTCGCCGACTGGTACACGATCATCAGCTCGTCCCCCGGGCCGAGCGCCACACCGGAGAGCGACACCGGTTTGGTGACCCGCCGCATCAGCCCGCGCAACGGCATGTCGTAGCGGACCAGTTCCTCGATCGCGCTGTCCACCAGCTCGGGCCTCTCGCACAGCAGCTCCCACTGGTCCCGGTGGGACAGCAGGTGCCACACGGCGGTGCCGAGCGCAGCGGTGCTGGTGAAGTGGCCCGCCGCGACGAGCCCCGTCATGCTGTCCACCAGTGCCTTGCGCTGCGGCGTGGTGAGCGGCTCGTCACCGGGGGCCATGGCCTGTACCAGCTCGCTGAACAGGTCCTCGCGCGGGTCGGCGCGCCGCTTCAGGGCGTAGGAGTCCAGTAGGCGCTGGTACGAGACGACTTTGCGGGCCCGGTCGACCTGCTCCGCCACGGACAGCTGCGCCGCGACCGAATGCAGTTCCATGAAGTCGGAGGTGCCGGTGACGAACGCCTCAATGTCCGGCTCGTCAAGTCCGAGCACCGGCGCCTTGACCCGTACCGGCAGCTGGCGCGCGAACTCCGCCATGAGCTCGGCCCGCCCGCGTTTCTCGAAGCGGTCGACGAGCAGGTCCGCCTGGGCTTGGACGAAATCGCGCATCAGCTCGGCGCGTTCGCCGGAGAACGCCCGCAGGATGGGGGTACGCACCCGCTTGCGGGCCTCGTCGACGGCGTCCTCACGAATGGCCACCGGGACCTCGGAGAAGGTCTTCGCGAGTTCCTCGTACGCCGCCGGGGACAGCATGGCCAGCGAGTCCGGGACTGTCGCCAGCGAGTACGCCTTCGGGTTGCCGAGAACCGTGCGCACGTCCTCGTACCGGGTGACGACCCAGGCGTTCAGCGCCGGCGAGAAGAAGACGGGCTCCTCCCGGCGGGCACGGGCATACAGGGGGTACGGGTCGTCGTCGGCGAAGGGGACGTAGGCGGCACCGAGCGTGGGCGCTGCGTTGCCCGTCATGCCGCGGCCTCCGAGTCCCGGGCGAGCATGGTGCACAGCGCAGCCCGCAGTTCGGCCTCCGGACCGGCTGTGGTGGCACCGCCCTCGGACCGCCAGGCCACGAAGCCGTCCGGACGGACGAGGACAGCGCCGGACGGGCGCACGCCGTACGTCGTCTCCCAGGTTCCCCCGGGATCCTGGAGCTCCCCGTCGGGGGCGATGCGGAACACCTCGGCATCGAGGCCGAGTTCACCGGCGACGGCGCGGGCGGCCACGGCCCAGGGGTCGGCCTCGGCGCCGGCGAGCAGGGTGAAGGACCGGCTGAAGAGGTCGAGGGTGGAGATCTCCTTCGCCCCGCGCAGCAGAACGACGTGCGGGGCGCGGTGGCCGGGCGCGGCACTGGGGCGGTGCGGATCCTCCACCGGCCACCCGTCGCCGGCGGTGGCGGCGGGACGCCGGCCGGGGCGCGCCGGGAGGAACGCTCCCCACTGGTAGTGGTATCCGAAGGCCATGGACAGCTCGTCCAGCATGGCCGCGGCCACGTCGGCGTAGTCCTCCCCTTCGCGTACCCGGAACCGCAGCATGGACTGCTCCATCATGAGTCGGGCGACGGGGTGCCGCTCGGTGTGGTAGCTCTCCAACAGCTCCGGGCCCGCCGTGCCGTTCAGCACCAGGGCGAGCTTCCAGGCGAGGTTGTGGACGTCCTGGATGCCGGTGCCGGCACCGAACGCGCCGGTAGGGGGCATGACATGGGCCGCGTCCCCGGCCAGCAGCACCCGGCCGACACGGAGCCGCTCGGCGACCCTGGCGGCGATCTCCCAGGGCAGTGGATCGGTGGTGTCGATCTTCACCGGCAGGTCGGGCAGGCCGACACCCAGCCGGATCAACTCGGTGCACCGCTCCGGAGTGAACTCCTCCGGCTTCTCCCCGCCCTCGGCGTCGTACGAGACGTTGAAGACCCAGCGCCGGTCGTTGTCCAGGGGCATGAAAGTGCCGACCACGTCCGGGTTGTTCACGTAGCAGGCGATGATGCTGCGCCCGCGCAGAGCCTCGGTGAGGTCGGCTGTGAAGAAGAAGCTGACCAGGTTCGACAGGGTGCCCGGGCCGGTCTGAGATACGCCGAGCAGCTCACGCACCCGGCTGCGGCCGCCGTCCGACGCGATGACGTAGTCGGCCCGGACGGTACGGCGTGCCTGGGTACCGCGGTCCACGGTCTCGACGGTGACCCCGTTCTCGTCCGCGGCGAAGGAGGTCAGCTCGGTGTGGTACCGGATGTCGCAGCCCGCGTCGCGTGCGCGCTCCCGCAGCAGCGACTCCAGCCGGTTCTGGTCGATCAGAGCCCAACGGCTCGGGCTGAGCGCGCTGATCTCCTCACCGGTCGAGCGCGGCATGCGCACCCGCTCCCGGCCCGCCAGCGTCTCCACATGGACGAGATCGGTGTTGCCGGCGATCGGCGAGCGGTTGTCGTACACGGTCTGCTCCATGCCGATGGAGCGGAACAGCTCGGTGGAGCGGGGGTTGATGGCCCGCGCCTTCGGGTGCGCCGAGATGTCGGCGTGCCGTTCGACGAGCACGGACGGTACGCCGTGCCAGGCGAGGAAGGCGGCGGCTGACAGGCCGGTCAGGCCGCCCCCGATGATGAGGACGGGCGTCCGTTCGGTGTGCACATGGCCCTCCTGGGCAGGACTGGTGTCGGGAGAGGTCACTTGCGGGCGAGCACCACCGTGTGGTCGTGCAGCAGTGGCTGAGCACTGATCTCGGTGAAGCCGGCCTCCCGCAGCCAGTCGCCGCACTCCTCGACGCTGTACTCGGAGCCGCCTCCGGAGGCGAGCATGAAGGTCATGCTGTACATGAGCTTGGCCAGATCCCTGGGGCTGCCGTCGAGCATCCGGTCGTAGACCACCAGTGTTCCCCCGGAGGACAGAGCCTGGTGGGCGCGATTGAGCAGGATGCGACGGCTGTCGGGACCCCAGTCGTGCAGGACGTGGCCGTAGACGAGGACATCGGCCTGCGGCAGCGGGTCGGCGAAGAAGTCCCCCGCCTGGAAGGTGACCCGGTCGGCGAGGCCGAGCCGGCCGATGTGCTCGTCGAAGAAGGGACGGCTCTGCGGACGGTCGAAGCAGACGCCGCTCAGGTGCGGGTGCGCCTTGGCGATGACGGCGGTCAGATTGCCGCGGGCTCCCCCGAGATCTGCGAAGCGGCTGTATCCGCTCCAGTCGATGAGGGCGGCCAATTCCTCGCCGATGCGCGTGCTGTGCGAGTCCATGGAGGACATGAAGCGGCGTACCCGGTCCGGATGTTCCGTGGCGTTCACCCGGAACAGGTGGTTCTCGTCGTCGGGTGGCAGCGGCGCCTGGGCCTGGCCGGTGTGCAGCGCCTTGGTCAGCCGTCCCCAGGCCGGATAGAAGGTGTCGCTGGTCATCTCGGCGAAGCCGACGAGGGAGGTGGGCTTCGCGCGGTCCAGGAAGTGGTCGGCGAGCGGCGAGTTGGCGTACCGCTCGCCGGGCGCCTCCAACAGCTCCAGGGCGACCAGGGCGTCCAGGAAGTGCCGGGAGAAACGAGGGTGCAGATTCAGCCTGCGGCGCAGCTCCGCCTCGGTGGCGGGACCTTCCTGGGCGAGCACGCTGAACAGGTCCACTTCGACCGCGCTCATCAGCACCTTGGAACCGCAGTAGGCGAGCAGCACTCGGTGAATGGGCTCCGGGGTCAACGCGTTGGCTGCTGCCGCGGCGGACGACTCGGGCATGGCTCTCCCCTCCGAAGGGATCGTGACCGACGCCGTCATCCTGGGAGCCCGGCATCAGGAACGGTTTGAGAATGCGCGGTGCCGCCCGCCGGGGCGGCACCTTCGACCACCTCTCGAATCAGCGGTGACGCCACCGCCGGAGCATGAGCGCCGACGCCCAGCTCCCGCAGAGAGAGGTGACCGCATGACCGAGGCTCATGTGTCGGTGCTCGGGCAGGAGTACGACCCATTGCGGCTCCAGGACGACCCGTACGCCTTCTACGCACGGGCTCGTCAGGAGGACCCCGTCTTCCGTTCACCCGCCCTCGGCGCCTGGGTGGTGACGCGGTTCAAGGACATCCAGCGGGTGCTGGCCGACCCCAAGACCTTCTCCCTGGCCACTGCCTTGCGGTCGCTGGAGGAGCTCACCCCGGAGGCGAAGGCCGAGATCGAGGCGTCCCATCCGCCGCTTCCCGCGGATGCGGCCAACCCCGGGGACGAGGCACGCACCCGGGCCCGCAGGCCGATCCAGCAGGCGTTCACCCAGGCGCGGGTGAACGCACTGCTGCCGCACCTTGCGGAGCAGGTCTCGTCGCTGGTCGACGAGTTCGCGGCCGGCGGCCCCGGTGACCTGCAGAGCCGGTTCGCCCGAAGCCTGCCGATCCGAGGCAAGGCCCGTGTGCTCGGTCTGGCCTCGCACGACGTGGACGCTGTGGTGGACGGCAGCTACTCGCTGACCGTCCTGATGACGGCCTCCTCCAGGCTCGGCCCCGAGGAACAGCTGGCCAACGCCCGGCGGGTGGCGGCCTACCAGCGGCTGCTCGACGCCTATGCGCAGCGGCGGCGGGCCGAGCCGCGCGACGACCTGTTCAGCGCCGTCGTTCAGGCCGTGGCCGAGGGGGACCGCCCGCTGACCCCGCGTGAACGCAGGACGGTGGTGGAGTCCTTGACCGGACTGATCGGTGCGGGCCAGAGCACCACCACGGCCATGGTGAGCACCGCCGTATGGCACCTGCTCGCCCACCGTGACCAGTGGGAACTCCTGTGCCGGAAGCCGGATCTGGCATCCCGCGCGGTGGAGGAGGTGGCGCGCTACGACATGCCGCTGCAGGGTCTGCTCCGGCAGGTCACGCGGCCTGTGGAGCTGGGCGGCAGGTCGCTCGCCGCGGGCGACAGGCTCATGGTGATGTACGCGTCCGCCAACCGGGACGAGGCGCAGTACGAGAGCCCAGACGTCCTGGACATCACCCGCGATCCCGAACGGCACTTCGCCTTCGGGTACGGGCCCCGGGCATGCGTGGGCGCCCATCTGGCGCGCGCCCTGCTGCGGCTGACGCTGCACCACCTCACCGCTCGGCTGCCCGGTCTGCGGCTCGACGGGGATGATGCGCTGGAGTTCCTGCCCGGCATGCACCGCATCGTGCGCCGGCTGCGGGTGACCTGGTGAGGGGCGCGGAGCCGGTGGAGCCCGGAGCGGCACCGGCGGAGCGGCGCCGTCGTGTCCTGTTCACCACGTGTCCGGCGGCCGGCCACTTCTATCCGATGGTGCCGTTGGCCTGGGCGCTGCGTGCCGCGGACCACGAAGTGATGGTGGCGACGCCCGCGAGTCTGCTGACGGACGTGACCCGGTCCGGTCTGCCGGTGGCTCCCTGCGCGGACGCCTACGACATGATCGACGTGATGCGGCCCAGGAGCGCCGGCCAGGGACCGCCGCGCCAGGCCTCCGATCCGCGCCAGGCCGTCGCCGACACCGCCCAGGGCTTCGCCCGCCTCGCGGAACGGGCGCTGCCGGGCCTGATGCGGCTGGTGGACAGCTGGCGACCGGACGTCGTGGTCTCGGAACCGATGGAACTGGCAGGCCCCGTGGCGGCGACCAGGTTCGGCATTCCCCGGGTCGAACACCGTTGGGGACTCGCTCCGCGTCCCGATCTGCAGGCCGCCGCGACGGCGGCGTTCCGGCCCGCCACCAGGGTCCTGGCGATCCCCGAGGCCTCCCCGCCGGTGGCGCTGGTCGACGTCTGCCCGCCGAGCTTCCAGCACAGGGACGTGCCCGTCGGCGACCCGATGACGTACGTCCCCTACAACGGCCCATCGGTGCTGCCCGACTGGGCGCTGCGTCCCGCCGCACGGCCTCTGGTCTGCGTGACGCTGGGAACCGTGCTGCCCCGGTACGGCCGGATGGAACCGCTCCTGGAGCAGGTGGTGGAGGCCCTGGCCGAGCTGGATGTGGAGGTCGTCGTCGGCATGGACGAGGCGGACGCCGCAGCTCTGCGGGGCACCGCCCGGCTGCAGGAGCGGCTCAGGGCGGCGGGCTGGCTGCCGCTCGGGGCGACGCTGCCGATGTGCGACGTGATCGTGCACCACGGCGGCTCCGGTACGACGATGACCTCGCTCGTCAGCGGTGTTCCCCAGCTCGTAATGCCCCATTTCGCGGACCAGTTCGCCAACGCGGAACAGATCACCGCTTGCGGCGCGGGCATCCAGCTCGGTCCGGAGCAGCGGACGGTCGCGGCGATACGGGACGCGGTGACCGCCCTTCAGGGGGAGAGCCTCCACCGCAAGGCGTCTCTCGCGCTGGCCGCCGAGTCGGCCGCACAGCCGTCGCCCGCGGATACGGCACGGCTGGTCGTCGAAAGGCTGGCGGCATGGTGAACGGTGAGGAGAAGGAGGAGAGGAACGGATGAGGACACGCACACTGGGGCAGGGGATCGAGGTGTCGGCCCTCGGTCTCGGCACGCTGAGCATGTCCGGCGGTTACGGCGTGGAGGACCCGAGAACCTGCGAGGCCACCGTCCGGCGAGCCCTGGACCTGGGAGTCACGCTCGTCGACACCGCGGACCTCTACGCCGGGGGCGAAGGCGAGCGGCAGCTGGGAAGGGCGCTCGGCAGCCGCCGCGACGAGGCCGTGATCTGCGTCAAGACCGGCATCCGGCCGAATCCCGAGGGCGGCATGATGCTCGACGGCACCCCGGAGTATCTGCGCGGCGCCGTCGACGGTTCGCTGCGCAGGCTCGGAACGGACCGTATCGACCTGTACTGCCTGGGCTGGGTGGACCCGGAAGTCCCGGTGGAGGAGTCGGTGGGCGCCCTGGCGGAGCTCGTGAAGGCCGGCAAGGTGCGCGGCGTGATGCTGTCGGAGGTGTCACCGGCCACGCTGCGCCGCGCGCATGCCGTGCATCCGGTCTCCGCCGTGGCCACGGAGTACTCGCTGTGGCAGCGGCATGTGGAGGGGGAGATCCTTGAGGCCCTTCGGGAGACGGACGTGCCGCTCGTCGCGTACAGCGCGCTCGGCCGGGGCTTTCTCACCGGCACGGTGAGCTCGCTGGACGAAGTCGACGAGGGCGACTGGCGCCACAACTTCCCCCGTTTCGCACCCGGCAACATCGAGCGCAATCTGGTCCTGCTGAAGCGGTTCCGGGCGGTCGCTGAGCGGCTGGACGTGTCGATGAGCCGACTGGCGATCGCCTGGGTCCTTGCCCAGGGCGAGGATGTCGTGGCGCTGGCCGGCACCAAGTTCCCCGAGCACCTTGAGGAGAACGCGTCGGCGGTCGCCGTGGAGCTGGGGCCCGAGGAGCTGGCCGCGCTGGGGGAGTGCTTCCCCGGACAGGAGGTGGCCGGCGCCCGGTACGCGCCCCAGATCGAGGAGCTGCTCGACACCTGACGGTGACCGCGAACGGACTGCGGCGGACGAAGCAGGCCTTCGTCCGCCGCAGCCGTCGGCTCCATGGAAAATTATATGCGCTGCACATATATGTGTGTTACGGTCGCTCTATGAGCAGCGTGGATGACATCGGTTCCCCGACCCGCGCCTCCGGCCCCGCCCTCTTCCGTACGGTTCGCCTCCTGAGCCGTAGGCCGACCTCCATGGAGCAGGACCGGCTGATCCACATCCTGGTCGTCCAAGCGGTGGGCGGAACCGCCCAGTCGGAGCTGCCGGACGCCGAGGTCACCATCGGCTCTGTGGCCGAACAGCTGAAACTGGACCCTTCGACCGCCAGCCGGATGGTCTCGGACGCGGTCAAGAGCGGGTACGTCACCCACACGCCGTCCCGGCGCGACAGCAGGCGCAAGGTGCTCCGGCTGACACCCTCCGGTGAGGGCCTGCTCGCCCGGTCGGTGGAGTTCCAGCAGAAGGTGTTCGACGACCTCGTCGCCGGCTGGCCCGCCGAGGAGGCCCGTGAATTCTCCCGGCTCCTCGTGAAGTTCGCGGAGTCCGTCGAGCGGATGTGAGCAACGCGGCCCCCGTTCCACGCCCTCCCACCGCCTACGCAGCGTCGTCCTGAGTCGGCTCCGCCACGAGGTGGACCATCGTCTCCGGCGTGCTGAACTCCTCGGCGATCTCCTTCATCACGGCACGCGCCTGAACATCGATCTCCAGGGTTGAACCGAGGAAAGCCCGGGAGGTGCCGGCGAAGTCACGGGAGCACTGCACCAGCAGCACCTCGTCGCCCTCCGGCCGGCGATCCAGGAAGGCGCTCTCCCAGACCATCCCGGAGTTGCGCATCGAAGCGAGCGACTCCTCCCGTCGCCTGTCGAAGTCGCGCAGCCACTCGGCGGCTCGCTCGGTGGTGCCGGGGCGCAGGCGGATACGGATACACCGTGTGTGCATGGAGGCCGCCCTCACCGTTCCTTGCGCCAGTAGACCCCGGTCCAGTCGATGATCTCGACGGGCTCCGTGATGCCGTGCTTCGCGCGGTAGTCGTCGACGGCCTTGCGGCAGGTGGTGAGCCAGTAGTCGTCGACGACGCAGTAGCCGCCCGGGCTCAGCCGGGGGTACAGATGCTCCAGCGCCTCCCAGGTGGACTGGTAGTAGTCACCGTCGAGGCGCAGTAGTGCGATGTTCTCGACCGGGGCCTCCGGCAAGGTGTCGGCGAAGAACCCCTCCAGGAAGCGCACCTGGTCGTCGAGGAGCCCGTAGCCCCGGAAGCGGGCCCGCACGTCGTCCGCCGACACCGCGATGGACTCGCCCAGTCCCTTGGCGAAGCTCGCGTAGCGCTCGTACACGGCGTCCATGGGGTAGGTGCGGGAGTCGGGCTCGGGGAATCCGGCGAAGGAGTCGGCGAGCCACACCTTGCGGTCCGTGACGCCGTACGCCTTGAGTACGGCCCGCATGAAGATGCAGGTGCCGCCGCGCCACACGCCGGTTTCGACGAAGTCGCCCGGGACGTTGTCGCGCAGCACGGTCTCGATGCACGCCTGGACGTTGTCGAGCCGCGGTCGTCCGACCATGGTGTCCGCATCGGGGTGCATGGCGACCCCGTTCTCCATCTCCTCCATGGACGGGGCCCGGCTCGCCTCACCGTCCGGCGGCGTGGCGAGGAACACCTCGCCGTCGGCGCAGCGCATCAGAACGCGCTTCATCAATTCCACGTAGGTGGCGGCCAGATCGCCGGCCATCGGTATCGGCGGGGCTTCTGCTTGGGCGCGCGCGGTCATCACAGTGCCTTCCGGTCGGAACGGATGATGCGGAAGTGGTACGGGCGGAGCTTCGGCCGGGTAGATGCGGTGCGGGGGCCGGGAGAGCAGTCAGTCGGCGCGTGCCGGGTGCCAGGGAGGCAGCGTCCCCTCCTGGTTGGCGCCCTTTTCGATCACTGCCAGGTTGTGGTAGAAGTGCACGCCCACGACGTGCGGGCCGAACTCCCCGGCGGTGTCCGGGGCCGGCCCGTTGAGCTCCTCGTGGTTGACCGCGTCGGCGAGGGTCTTGAGGAACCCCATGCTCGTGGCCGGTGACGAGAGCTCCTCGCTGCTCCCCCCGTACCGAGGCCAGTACGAGGTCTGCAGATCTTCGACCACGTACAGACCACCCGGCCGCAGAATCGGGAAGAGATGGCGGAAGGACGCGATGACGTCCGCACAGCGGTGGCTCGCGTCGTCGATCACGATGTCCGGCGGCCCGACGCGCTCCACTACGGAGTCGAGGAAGACAGGATCGGTCTGGCTGCCGCGGAACGAGCGGATCCGGCCGCCGGCCACCACCGTCTTCTCCGCGATGTCGACACCGCAGATCACGGCGCGATGGAAGTAGCGCCGCCACAGGCGCAGCGAACCGCCGCCGGCCTCCGGGTCGTCGAAGCCTCCGATGCCCAGTTCGAGCAGAGTCAGCGGGCGATCCCGCATCGGTGCGAAGTGCCGTTCGAAGAGGGGGGTGTAGAAGTGCAGGCCCCATTTGTCGCTGCCGAAGCGGAGCGACAGCTCGGCGAGGTCGTCCAGGCCGGGCGCGGTGCCACGCAGGAGGCGTTGCACGAGCGGAGCCGTGCGCGGTACCTCACTGTGAGGCCCGATGGGGTCGGTGGTGTGCCATTCGACGCGGCGGGTGGAACTGGTGCGCGCACTCGTGGGCCCGAAGACCGCACGCACCAGTTCCAGGGTGTCGTACCGGACCGTCACATCGGGTGCCGTCCCGTCGGACTCCCCGGCGTCGGCAATGTGGCGGGCACTCCCCTTGGAGACATGCACCAGATGGTTCACGGTCCGCTCGCCGAGGTGGCAGGCGAAGCGCACCACGGCCTCGGCGTGCGGGAGGTCCTCCAGGTCGGCGCGGTGGACGAGTTCCTCAGCCAGCAGGCGGACGGCGCGCTCGGCTCCGACATCCCGAAGGGCGTTCCGCATGTCCCTCTCGGTCCCACCGGCCGCCGCGATCAGCCTGCCCACGTCGTCCTCGATCACGAGACACCACCCTTCGTGAAGCGCGCGGGTCTTCCCGGACGCCAGGGAATCTAGTCACGGCACCCAGGGGACGGTTGGTGTCTCGTACGAGATCTGTTCGAGGCCCTCCAAGGGCTGCCGGCTGCGGGCTGCCGACTGCCCCGGTTCACCGGCTCAGATGACCGGTGCGACCTCGCGCCACACGTCGGCGCAGGCGGACACCATGGCCCGCACCCAGCGGTCCTGGATGCTCAGCTCGAATGCGCCGTCCGCCCCTTGTGGGTAACCCGCCGCGCGAAGGGCGGGCGCCAGGGTGTGGTCCCCGGGCACCGGCATCACCGACCAGCCGTGCACACCCAGACCTGCCACTTCGGACAGCTCCTCGTAAGTCGCGGTGGTCCGCGCCCAGTTCAGCCCGGCCTCATGACCGCGTGAAGCCTCCTCGCCCGAGAGCCCGTCCTCCGGCCGGGTGGCTCGAAGCCGCGCGGCGACCTCGAGCAGCTCTGCGCTTGCCTTCTGCTGCGCCTCCATGCGGCGCACCTCCTCTTCCAGCGCACGCTGACAGACCGGAGAAACCGAGAGGCCGACGGCCTTGATCCGCTCGGCCAGCGTGTGGGGAACATAGACATTGATCTTGGGCATGTGCCACGAGTCCTTCGGTAGCCTCATCGCGACTATAACCCCAATGTACCCCCATGGTTGCCCCAGCCCGATGGCCACCGGTCGAAGGCGCCTGCCTGCAGGGATCCGAGATGTCAAACTCGCCTTCCAGGACACCACCGTCGGCGGCCTCTCCGGCATCGACCGGGATCCGTGCACCGGCGCGTACGTCCTGATCAGCGACGACCGCTCGTACCTGCAGCCCGCCCGCTTCTACACCGCCGAGATCGCTGTCGACGGCACCGGGGTGCGCTCCGTCGACTTCACCGGCACGCATCCGTTCCGCCAGCCGGACGGCTCGGTCTACCCGCCGCCGAGCGCAGGCGACGGCAAGGCGGTGGACCCGGAGGAGATGCGTGTCGACCCGCTGGGCTGCGCGTACTGGTGGGCGCAGGAGGGCGACCGGCCGGCGACCTCGAGCGCCCCGCTCATCCAGCCGTCGATCCAGTTCGCCACGCGCACCGGCGGATACCGCGGCCGGCTGCCGCTGCCGCCCAACTACGAGATCACCATGGCCGATCGGGGCCCGATGCGGAACAAGGCGGTGGAAGCGATCACCTTCGGCGCGGGCGGCCTCATGGTCACCAGCGCGGTCGAGGGCCCGCTGGCCCAGGACGGCCCCGAGCCCGACCTGGCGCGGGGCACTGATCCGCGTCACCCAGCAGCACCGGCGCGGCGGCGTACTGCGCCAGTTCGCCTACCCTGTCGAGAGGATCTTCACCGCACCCGACCCGACGAGCCCGTGGCCCCCGGACACCGGCGTGCCCGCGATCCTCGCCTTCCCGGAGGACCCCACTCGTCACCTCGTGCTGGAGCGCACCTGGGTGGCGGGCGCCGGGTACAGGATCCGCGTCTACGACGCCACCACGCGCGGCGCCACCGATGTGCGGGCCATGGACTCCCTGACCGGTCAACGCGTCGTGCCGATGCGCAAGAAGCTGGTCGCGGACTTCCACGACCTGGGCCTGTCCACGGTGGAGAACACCGAGGGCATGACCTGGGGCCCCGTCCTGCCCACCGGCGAACGGACGCTGATCCTGGTCAGCGACTCGTGCTCACGGCCACGGAGCGCGCCGCCGCGATCAAGGGCGCCCAGGTCGAGGCCGCCACCACCGCCAAGGCGATCGGCCTGTCCGGCAAGGAGAAGCTCGTCGCCCGGGAGGTCGTCGAGGACGCCGACGGCACCGTCCACACCAGCCGTGCCGAGCACGACGGCGGCGGTCCCGGCCGCGACCGCGAAGCGGTCGGCCGTCGCCGCCTCCGAGGAGAAGTCACCGGCCGTACGACCTGAACGGCGCCACCGCGGCACCGGCACCCTGGCGGCAGCGGACCTGTACGGCGAGGGCAGCGCGGAGTACGCGGCCGTGGCGTCGGCCTGGAAGGCGGTCAACGTGCAGTAATCGTACGGCAGTCGTGTCGTGACCGCGCCGGCGCTCAGCTCTCGTAGTGGATGGTCCCGTCCTCGTCCATGGTCGGATGCATCTTCATGGGCCCGTAGTCGTCGATGTCCGAGGGGCGCGGCGACTCCGGCCCATCCGCCCCGTACCTGACCATCCGTTGAACCCGACACACCCGGAACTCCGGTGCCCGTACGCGGAGTTCGTCGCTGCGCCCAGCGCCCCGGAACTCCTCGGCGGCTTTCTGGTACGGCTCCCTCTCCGCGTCGCTCCACTCGTGGATCAGGGGCCAGGTCTCGGTCCGGCAGCCGTACAGCATCCGCCGGGCGTCGTGCCACGTCGGGCGACCCCGGCTCGTGCGCCCTCTCCCAGGCTCGCTCGGTCGGCTCCGGGTCGGTTGCCCGCGGCGGCTCAAGCCCCTCGTCCCCGCACCGCGCGAACTCGTCCCCCCGCACGATCCGGTACCGCTCCCCGGCGGCCACGACCTCGTCGACGGCCTCCCGCTCCAGGATCGCCACCGCGGCGAGCAGGTCCCGCCTCACCTTTGGATCGTCGGTCCCGTCCTTGGCCCGAATCCCCAGCATCGAGTTCAGACTGTCCCGCGCCTCCTGCGGCATCCCCCACCGCACCTCGGAGGCGATCTCCCATCCGTGCTCCCGCTCCACGGCCACCCCGAACAACGCCCCACGCACGGCAACCCCCAGGTATCGCAGGGAAGCCTGGGCGGCATCGGTCTCCTTCACCCAGGCGACGGGATCTCCCTCACTTCGAGATCCTCATGCATCCGGTCGAGCCGTCGCCTCCAGTCATCGTTCATGCGCGCATTGTGATGCGGATCGGGGTGGGGATGTGCCGGAATCCGTCAAAATGCATGGGCTCCCGGCAGGCCTGCAATCCTGACGAGGGCCTGACTATGGGTTTCGTGCCCGGCCAGGGCAACATCCGTGCGACGGTCCCAGTCTCCGCAGCCGAGGCACGCCGGTACGACACTCGCGCTGCACCTCGCCCTCGCCGGATGGCCGCTCGTACGCGGTGCGGGCGAGTGGGAGGCGGCACCCGACTCGGGCGACATCGGGCAGCCGGAAGGGCTGGCCAGCAAGATCCGGATCTTCGAAGCGTGACGTGGAGGGCCCCGTGACCGACGATGGCCTGGAAGGGAGGCAGTCAGAATGTCCCACCCCCGTGGCGATCCCGGCCCCGAGAATCTGGTCGAGGCCGCCCGTGCCGCCGTCGTGACGGACGAGCGCCTGCTGCGCGCCCTCCGCGAGACCCCGCGCGCGGCCTTCGTCCCGGCCTCCCACCGCGCGTCGGCGTACCTGGACGTGCCGATTCCGATCGGTCATGGCCAGGTGACGACGCAGCCCTCCCTCGTGGTGATGATGGTCGCCGCGCTCGGCCTCACAGGGGATGAGCGCGTGCTGGAGATCGGCAGCGGTCACGGCTTCCAGACCGCGCTGCTGGCCCGCCTCGCGGCGCACGTCGTCGGCGTCGAGCGGTGGGCGGACCTGGCCGAGCAGGCCCGGGCCAACCTCGCCGGCCAGGGCATCGGCAACGCCGATATCGTCGTCGGCGACGGCACCCTGGGTGTGCCGGACAGTCCTCCGTTCGACGCGATCGTGGTCTCCGCCGCCTTCCCGGAGGTGCCGCCGCCGCTGACCGCACAGCTGCGGGCGGGCGGCCGTCTTGTGCAGCCGGTCGGGCCGGGCGGCCAGGAGCAGGTCGAGCTGTACGAGAGGACGAGCCAGGGACTCGAGCGCCGCAGGACCGTCGCACATGCTCATTTCGTACGCCTCTACGGCGAGTTCGGCTTTCCGTCGACGGCCCCGTTCGAGGACGCCGGCTGACATGGTGACCGTCCTCGGCGTCGACGCGTGCCCGGCCGGATGGTTGGCGGTGGAGCTCCACGACGGCCGCTTCGCGGGGGCGCGGATCGTCACCACCCTTCGCTCCCTCCTGGTGGGCGTGGCGGTTCTTGCCGTCGACATGCCGCTGGGCCTCCTCGAAGCCGGGTGGCGCCGCGCGGACACGGAGGCGGCGGCCTTGCTGGGACGGTTGAGAAGCAGCGTCTTCCGGGTGCCGCCGCGCGCGGTGTGGCAGGAGGAGGAGTACGACGAAGCACGGCGCCGGTGCCGCGACCTCACCGGGTCCGGGCTGAGTCGCCAGAGCTGGGGCCTCGCGCCCAAACTCCGTGAGGCGAACGCCTGCTTGACGGAGCCTGGAGGCGATCGGCTTTACGAAGTGCACCCCGAGGTGTCGTTCCGGGCCCTGGCGGACGGAACAGCGCCGCTTCCCCGCAAGAAGAGCTGGGCGGGGCAGATGGCACGGCGCTCACTCCTCGCCACGGCCGGAATCGTCCTCCCGGACGACCTGGGCGACGCGGGGCGCACCCCGCCGGACGACGTGCTGGACGCGGCCGCCGCAGCCTGGTCGGCTCACCGAATCGCCCGCGGCCGTGCCCGTTCCCTCCCGGACCCGCCCGAACACGACGCGGACGGGCGCCCGATCGCGATCTGGTACTGACGCGCGCTCATGCAGCGCCGGCCTCAGCCCGGTGTGTGCGCCGTGGGCGCCAGGGCGCGCCGTAACCGCCCATCGACCAGGTCCTCACCGGCGCCGACCCCCGGCTGTTCGTCACGGTCGGGTGACCGGCGCCCGGGAACCGCAACGGCTGCCAGGCGTGGGAGCTGTCCGGAGCGAATCGGCACGTCTTCCACCCCGATTGGCGTGTCGTGGACGCCCCGCCGGCTCGCTCTGCCGCGTGATCAGAGCCGACGACTGTCCCACCGAGTTCTGCCCCCGGCTCCACCGTGAACCTTGTGCCGGTCCAGCACGGCGGCGCTGGTGGGGGCCTGAGGGGTGGTGGCATCGCTGGGCAGTTCCACCGCTCCGAGGTCTCGGGTGGTCGGTCAAGGAGCGTCACCGGGCTGGCCGGTGAGACCTTGATCTGCCGGAGAGGTGGGAGCCCTTCCCGACACAATGGCCACGGCCATGTAGGCCGCGTGCGTTCTGGCACGTACAAGAAGGGTCCCGACCGGCGTTTCCGCTGGTCAGGACCTCTTTCCGGAAATGCCCCCGGCAGGATTCGAACCTGCGCACAGCGCTCCGGAGGCCCGTGCGTCTCTTGCGTCATCCCAGGTCAGGAGCTCAGAGCTGGTGTGTCGGACCGGACCTGTCCATCGATGGTCCGGGCCTGGGCACAGGGGTGGGCCCTGGCCTCACCCGCTCCAGGCGAAGCTTCCCCGGGCTCCGGACTTCGTCTCGAAGCTCTGCGGCATCTCTGGGTCGGCCCATTGCGTGGCGCTCGGCGCAAGCTCCGCTACTTCCATTCCCAGCCCACTGACGAAACCGCCGCCTCGCAGCGTGAAGGGAGTTCCCTCCGGATCGCGTAGGAGCCGCGAGCGCAGGTCGCCCGCTCCTTCCACGGTGATCGTGACCGAGTCACCGTCCTCAGTCACACCGATTCGGGCGCGTTGAGTGGGCAGCCAGGTGGAGACGAGTGCGGCGATGTTCTCCATCGGCCCACCCTTCTCGCCCTGGAAGATCGCCTTCAGCTCACGCTGCTGGTCGTCGTCGGCCCCCTCGTCGACGCACAGCCGGGCGGTGGCGTCAGCGTCGAACAGGGTGGGTCCAGGGAAGTGGATGGCGAACAGGACGTCGCGCCCGTTCAACGCCACGCCGTCCGAGCTGCCTTCCCGCAAGCGGAAGCCGAGCACGCCGTCGCACCAGCCCTGGTCCATGATCATCAGTTCCTGCACCCCGAACCAGCAGGGGCAGAACATGTTGCAGCTGCACGACTCGTACAGCTGACCTTGCAGGTTCCAGGTCATCCGCTTCTCCTAGCTCACGTCGCGGATCCCCTGACCATCGTCTCTCCTCGGGTGAGGGGGGACAATATGCGGCTACCTCTGAGCAGGGGGATTTCGTCCAATGAGCGTGGAGCGCTTGAGGTGACGAGTCGGGCGGTGGAGTCTCAATGGGCGAGTCAAGGCCTGTCTCCTTGCCCCGGTCTTGCCCGGGGATCTTGGCGACCTGGTTTTTTGCTCGTCGGGGCGCTGGTCGGCTGCCGCTGACTGGTCGTCATTGGTCATCGCGGGAGCTGCCATGGGGCGAGAGATCATGGCCCCTTACGCTGGCCGCGAATCGGGCTGGTTCCTCGCCTGCCCGCGAATTCCCGATCGGGGCCATGATCTTGGAGGCTCGCCCCATGGTGGCTGCCTAAAGCCGTGGAGCCGACCGCCCCAGCCGCATCGGGGTTCACCCCCATCAACCCCCTTCGCCGTTGGCGTGCGGCCGGCGGCCGGGCCGGAGCGGGGCGAAGACAGGAGCGTCGGCTCGAGACGCCGGGCCGCGCGACGCCGTGCTGTGCGCGGCGGATGCGCCTCGACCTACTACCGGGCCTGGCAGGAAGCTCGGACGCTCGCGCTCCCGCCGGCCGCGGTCGCCTCGCCGCTCGCCCGGCGCCCGTACGACCTGCGGCACTCCGCGCTTTCCACATGGCTCAACGCCGGGGTGGACGCCACTGAGGTGGCGAGCGTGCGGGCAACAGCGTGGAGGTTCTTCTCAGCGGATACGCCAAGTGCCTCGACGGCCGCCAAGCGGTCGCCAACCGCCGTATTGAGGAACTGTTGCGCGAGTACGAGTGACCGCAGACGACGGTAGCTCCGATGCCCCGGACTTGTCCGGGGCATCGCCATGCCTCGGCCGATGACCGGCGTTCCTGTCCTCAGGTATTCCGCGCCGATGGCCCCGGGGTGTATGTCGGGCGGGCCATGAAGCCAGGCCGAGCAGCTGGGGTCACCGCCCGGGGGCGCTGTTGACTGCCGTCGCTGTCCGGCGTTCGCTGCCGTGTCACCGTCATTTGTGTCGACGGGCTGCCCACCGCTCGAGGGAGCGCGTGACGGCTCCTATCACTCGTCCAGATGCGCTCCTCATGCGCATTACGCGCATGACGTCCAGAGTTGACCGCAATATGTTGTGTCCACTGACAGGGGTAAAGGATCATGCCCACGTTCGTTGCGCTGCTGAACTGGACCGACCAAGGGATCCGCAACTACAAGGACACCCCGCAACGCGCCGAAGCCTTCACCGCAGCGGCACAGAAGCTCGGGGTGAAGGTCCTGAACCTCTTCTGGACCGTCGGTCCGTACGACATCGTGGCCGTCGTAGAGGCGCCCGACGACGAGACCGCCACCGCAGTGCTCCTACAGGTCGGCGCCTTGGGCAACGTCCGTAGCACGACCCTGCGAGCCTTCGGCCGGGAGGAAATGGAAGGCATCATCGCCAAAGCCACTGGCTGAGGGACTTCCCTGTCGAGGATCTGCTGGTACGAGTGACGCGCTCAAGGCGGTATGGGCCGAGGCCCCCGGACCTGTCCGGCGGCCTTCGCCGTTCCCGGGACTGACCTGCGCCGATGCCCCAAGATCCTGTCCACGGCTAGTCCACGGACCCCGGCATACGCCCGCTCCGAGCGGCACACGCCTGCACATACGCGAAGACCCCGGCCTCAGCGTTTCCGCTGGTGACGGGGTCTTTGGGCACCTCATACAGGGTGCCCCCGGCAGGATTCGAACCTGCGCACACGGCTCCGGAGGCCGTTGCTCTATCCCCTGAGCTACGGGGGCGTGCGCCGCGCTGCTGCGTGGCGACGGGTAGAACCCTACCAGCTCCCGAAGGGTCGCCGTGAACAGGTATTTCCACCCCGTGACGCCGTCTTGGCGCGCGCCCCCGTGCGCCCCCACGTGACCCCGTGTCCCCCGCACGGGTCGGAAGTGGGGAAAACCCGGACGCAGCCCTGCCGGCCCACCTACTCTCGAGTTGTGTCCGGCGCGTCCGGCCGAGTGCTCGTTGTCGATGACAACCGGGTGATTCGGCAGCTGATCAGGGTCAACCTCGAGCTGGAGGGCTTCGAGGTCGTGACCGCGGCCGATGGTGCCGAGTGTCTCGACGTCGTCCACCGCGTGCAGCCGGACGTGATCACCCTCGACGTCGTCATGCCCCGGCTCGACGGGCTGCACACCGCCGCCCGCCTCCGCGCCGATCCGCGGACGCGGCAGGTGCCGCTCGCGATCATCAGCGCCTGCACGCCCTACGAGGTCGAGTCCGGGATCACCACCGGTGTGGACGCCTTCCTCGCCAAGCCCTTCGAGCCCGCCGAGCTCGTCCGGATCGTGCGGCAGTTGATGTACCGCGAGCGCCGGGAGGGTCCGCCGTCCGTAGACGGCAGGCATGAGGCCGGGCGAGCCGGAAGCACACGAGGCTGACGCCCCTGGTCCCCGCCCCGCTGACCGTATGGCGAAACCGGTTCGCAAAGGCACCCCCTCCCTCCCATACGCTTGTCCCGTGACTCCCGCCGAGCTCTCCCGTACCGTCCTGCACGCCGTGTGCCGTGCAGTGGAGGACGGTGTGCTGCGGGCGCCCGTGCCCGAGAGCGTGCGGATCGAGCGGCCCCGGCCCGGCGGGCGCGGTGACTACGCCACCAACGTCGCCCTCCGGCTCGCAGGGCCCGCCGGGCGGCCCGCCGGTGACGTGGCCGCTCTCCTCAAGGAGCGGATGGGCCGCACCGGCGGTATCGAGAGCATCGAGATCACCGGGCCCGGATTCCTCAACTTCACCCTCGCCGGCAGCGCCCAGCAGCGGCTCCTGGAGACCGTGCGCGCGCAGGGCGAGCGGTACGGAATGCCGGAGAGCACCGGCGGGACCTGCGCCGACGAGTCCGCCAGCGGCGCCGCCGCCTTCGCGCACGCCGACGAGCCGCGTGCACGCGTCTGGGCCGAGACCCTCCTGCGGCTCGGGGCCCGGCCCCTCGACGGCGAGACCGTCACGGTCGCTCCCGCCGCCCCCCACCCCGACACCCTGGGCGTCGACGCCACCCGCTGGGCCCTCCTCGCCGCCGCCGCGCACGACCGGCCCCGGACCGAGGGGCTCCTCGTGCAGCACGAGCGCAATCCGCTCCACAAGGTCCAGTACGCCCACGCCCGCGCCAGGGCGCTCAGCAGGAGCGCCGCGCAGCTCGGGTTCGCTGCCGCGCCCGGGGCGTACGTCGACGCCCCCGCCCTCACCACCGCCGTCGCCGACCACCCCGCCGTCGTGGCCGACGCCGCACGCCTGCGCGCGCCCGACCGGCTCGCACGGCACCTGGAGGTCACCGCCGACGCCCTCCTCGCCTTCCAGCACACGGTGCTGCCCCTCGGGGACGAGAAACCCTCGGCCGCCCACCGCTCCCGGCTCGCCCTCGCCGAAGCCGCCGGGACGGTGCTCGCGGGTGGCCTGTCCCTGCTCGGCATCAGCGCACCCGAATACTTGTGAGATGTGAGAGACAGATGAGCCGATCCGCCCACCCCGCCGGGCCCCGTCACGCCGACGTCCTTCCCGAGGGTCACTACACCGCCCCGCCCACCGACCTCAATGCCCTCGACGGCAAGGTCTGGTCCTCCACCGTCACCCGCACCACGGACGGTGTCGTCACCGTGGGCGGGATCGAAGTCACCCGCCTCGCCGAGGAGTTCGGCACGCCCGCCTACTTCCTCGACGAGGCCGACTTCCGCGCCCGGTGCCGTGCCTGGGCCGAGGCGTTCGGCAAGGACGCCGATGTGTTCTACGCGGGGAAGGCGTTCCTCAGCCGTGCCGTCGTGCGCTGGCTGAAGGAGGAGGGGCTCAATCTCGACGTGTGCTCCGGCGGTGAGCTCGCGACCGCGCTCGACGCGGGGATGCCCGCCGAGCGCATCGCCTTCCACGGCAACAACAAGTCGGAGGCAGAGATCGAGCGCGCCGTGCGCGCCGGTGTCGGGCGCATCGTGCTCGACTCCTTCCAGGAGATCGCCCGCGTCGCGCACATCGCGCAGAGCCTGGGCACGCGGCAGCGGGTCCAGATCCGGGTGACCGTCGGTGTCGAGGCGCACACGCACGAGTTCATCGCGACGGCGCACGAGGACCAGAAGTTCGGGATCGCGCTCGCGGGCGGCCAGGCCGCGGAGGCGGTGCGCCGTGCGCTGAGGCTCGACGGGCTGGAGCTCATCGGCATCCACTCGCACATCGGATCGCAGATCTTCGACATGGCCGGTTTCGAGGTCTCGGCCAGGCGGGTCGTGCAGCTGCTGGCCGAGGTGCGGGACGAGCACGGCGTCGAGCTGCCCGAGATCGACCTCGGCGGCGGGCTCGGCATCGCGTACACCTCCGAGGACGATCCGCGCGAGCCCCACGAGATCGCGAAGTCCCTCGGCGAGATCGTCACCCGCGAGTGCGAGGCGGCAGGGCTCAGGACGCCGCGCATCTCGGTCGAGCCGGGTCGCGCCATCGTCGGACCGACGGCCTTCACGCTGTACGAGGTCGGTACCGTCAAGCCGCTGGAGGGCCTGCGGACGTACGTCAGCGTCGACGGCGGCATGTCGGACAACATCCGCACCGCGCTGTACGACGCCGAGTACAGCGTCGCGCTCGTGTCCCGGACGTCGGACGCCGCGCCGATGCTGAGCCGGGTCGTCGGCAAGCACTGCGAGAGCGGCGACATCGTGGTCAAGGACGCGTTCCTGCCCGCCGACCTTGCGCCCGGCGACCTGATCGCCGTGCCGGCCACCGGCGCGTACTGCCGCTCCATGGCCAGCAACTACAACCACGCACTTCGCCCGCCCGTCGTTGCCGTCAGGGACGGCGAGGCCCGGGTGATCGTCCGGCGCGAGACGGAAGAAGATCTCCTGCGTCTCGATGTCGGTTAATTGAGATAGGTGTCTCGAATGCCGGACGAGGGATAGAAACTTCGGTCCGGTGGGTGAGACTGGTCCAACTGTAGAAGTAAAGGAAACGAGGTCGGATGATGCGTACGCGTCCGCTGAAGGTGGCGCTGCTGGGCTGTGGAGTGGTCGGCTCAGAGGTGGCGCGCATCATGACGACGCACGCCGACGACCTCGCCGCGCGCATCGGCGCCCCGGTTGAGCTCGCCGGGGTCGCCGTGCGCCGCCCCGGGAAGGTGCGCGCCGGGATCGCCGAGGAGCTCATCACCACCGATGCCACCGCCCTGGTCAAACGCGGCGACATCGACGTCGTCGTCGAGGTCATCGGAGGCATCGAGCCCGCCCGCACCCTCATCACCACGGCGTTCGAGCACGGCGCCTCGGTCGTCTCCGCCAACAAGGCGCTGCTCGCCGAGGACGGTGCCACGCTCTACGCCGCCGCCGAGCAGCACGGCCGGGACCTCTACTTCGAGGCGGCCGTCGCGGGCGCGATCCCGCTGATCAGGCCGCTGCGCGAGTCCCTCGCCGGTGACAAGGTCAACCGTGTCCTCGGCATCGTGAACGGCACGACGAACTTCATCCTGGACAAGATGGACACGTCCGGGGCCGGCTACTCCGAGGCGCTCGACGAGGCCACCGCCCTCGGGTACGCCGAGGCCGACCCGACCGCCGACGTCGAGGGCTTCGACGCCGCCGCCAAGGCCGCCATCCTGGCCGGGATCGCCTTCCACACCCGCGTACGTCTCGACGACGTCTACCGCGAGGGCATGACCGAGGTCACCGCCGCCGACTTCGCCTCCGCCAGGCGCATGGGCTGCACCATCAAGCTGCTCGCCATCTGCGAGCGGGCGGCGGACGGGCAGTCGGTGACGGCCCGGGTGCACCCGGCGATGATTCCGCTCAGCCACCCGCTGGCGTCGGTCCGCGAGGCGTACAACGCGGTCTTCGTCGAGGCCGAGGCCGCCGGCCGGCTGATGTTCTACGGCCCCGGTGCCGGCGGCTCGCCGACGGCTTCCGCGGTCCTCGGCGACCTCGTCGCCGTCTGCCGCAACAAGCTTGCCGAGGCAACGGGGCCCGGCGAGTCCGCGTACACCCAGCTGCCCGTGAGCCCCATGGGCGACGTGGTGACGCGGTACCACATCAGCCTCGACGTGGCCGACAAGCCGGGCGTTCTCGCCCAGGTCGCGACGGTCTTCGCCGAGCACGGCGTATCCATCGACACCGTCCGCCAGACGGGCAAGGACGGCGAGGCATCGCTCGTCGTCGTCACCCACCGCGCGCCCGACGCCGCCCTGTCCGGGACCGTCGAGGCGCTGCGCAAGCTCGACACCGTGCGCGGTGTCGCCAGCATCATGCGTGTTGAAGGGGAGTAAGGGACCCATGACCACCAACGGCACCCACCAGTGGCGCGGCATCATCGAGGAATACCGGGACCGCCTTCCGGTCACGGACACGACGCCGGTCGTCACGCTCCGTGAGGGTGGCACGCCGCTCGTCCCGGCGCAGGTCCTCTCCGAGCGCACGGGCTGCGAGGTGCACCTCAAGGTCGAGGGCGCCAACCCCACCGGGTCCTTCAAGGACCGCGGTATGACGATGGCCATCACCCGGGCCAAGGAGGAGGGCGCGCAGGCCGTCATCTGCGCCTCCACCGGCAACACCTCCGCGTCGGCCGCCGCCTACGCGGTGCGCGCCGGGATGGTCTGCGCGGTGCTCGTCCCACAGGGCAAGATCGCGCTCGGCAAGATGGGCCAGGCGCTGGTCTACGGCTCGCGCATCCTCCAGGTCGAGGGAAACTTCGACGACTGCCTCAACCTGGCCCGCGGCCTCTCCGAGAACTACCCGGTGGCGCTGGTCAATTCGGTCAACCCGTACCGCATCGAGGGCCAGAAGACCGCCTCCTTCGAGATCGTGGACGCGCTCGGCGACGCCCCCGACATCCATGTGCTGCCCGTCGGCAACGCCGGCAACATCACGGCGTACTGGAAGGGGTACACCGAGTACGCCGCGGACAAGATGTCCTCCAGGAACCCCCGGATGTGGGGCTTCCAGGCGTCCGGCTCCGCGCCCCTCGTGCGCGGCGAGGTCGTCAAGGACCCGTCGACGATCGCCACCGCGATCCGGATCGGCAACCCGGCCTCGTGGAAGCAGGCGCTGGCCGCGCGTGACGAGTCGGGCGGCTTCATCGACGAGGTGACGGACCGTGAAATCCTGCGCGCCTACCGGCTGTTGGCCTCGCAGGAGGGTGTCTTCGTCGAGCCGGCGTCGGCCGCCTCCGTCGCCGGTCTGCTCAAGGCCGCCGAGCAGGGCAAGGTCGACCCGGGCCAGAAGATCGTGTGCACGGTCACCGGAAACGGTCTGAAGGACCCCGACTGGGCCGTCGCCGGAGCACCCCAGCCGGTCACCGTCCCGGTGGACGCGGCGGCCGCGGCCGAGCGCCTCGGCCTCGCCTGAAAGTCCGCCCGGTCCTGTCCTGTCCGGCCCCGGCAATCGGCCGGGCAGGACCGGACGGGACCCAGGGCCGGCCCGCGGCAGGCCCGGGATCCGGCTCAAAGCCCTCTTGCGGCCGCCTGGTTGCCCTACGGGAAAGTATGGCAACCGGGACAACGGCACCCGTAGAGGCACAGGGGGCCTGCGACACGCATCGTGCGCCTCCTGTGCGCCCTATGTCGCAGGTGAACCTTCCTTCGATAGGCTGTACCCGAACCCGCCCCGCCGCATATGCCGCGGTGTTGTTGCCCTTGAGGCCATCGGGTGTTCGTCTTCTCGAACAAATCTCGTACATCTCACAGTTCAGAACCAAGGAGAGTCGTCGAGCGATGGCCGGTCCAGCGTTCCGCGCCGCCGCCGTCCGGGTGCGCGTCCCTGCCACCAGCGCCAACCTCGGTCCGGGCTTCGATGCCCTCGGGCTGTCGCTCGGTCTGTACGACGACGTCGTCGTCCGGGTCGCGGATTCCGGTCTGCACATCGACATCGCGGGTGAGGGCGCCGAGACGCTGCCCCGCGACGAAAGCCACCTGCTCGTGCGCTCCCTGCGCACCGCCTTCGACCTGCTCGGCGGGCAGCCGCGCGGCCTCGAGGTCGTCTGCGCCAACCGCATCCCGCACGGCCGCGGCCTCGGCTCCTCGTCGGCCGCCATCTGCGCCGGCATCGTCGCCGCGCGCGCGGTGACCATAGGCGGCGACGCGAAGCTCGACGACGCGGCGCTGCTGGAGCTCGCCACCGAGATCGAGGGTCACCCGGACAACGTGGCCGCCTGTCTGCTCGGCGGTTTCACCCTGGCCTGGACCGAGGCCGGAGCGGCGCGCGCGATCAGGATGGATCCCACCGATTCCGTCGTTCCGGTGGTTTTCGTCCCCGCGAAGCCGGTGCTCACCGAGACGGCCCGCGGGCTGCTGCCGCGCACCGTCCCGCACGTCGACGCCGCGACGAACGCCGGCCGCGCGGCGCTGCTCGTCGAGGCCCTGACCAGGCGCCCCGAGCTGCTGCTGCCCGCCACCGAGGACCGGCTGCACCAGGAGTACCGCGCCCCGGCCATGCCGGAGAGCATCGAGCTGGTCAACCGACTGCGCGCCGATGGCGTCCCTGCAGTCATCTCCGGTGCGGGCCCCACGGTGCTCGCGCTGGCCGAGGACGGTGTGGCCGACAAGGTCGCACAGCTGGCGGGCGAGGGATGGGCGGCCAACCGGCTCGCCTTCGACGCCGCGGGAGCGAGCGTCCTGCCGCTCGCTCCGCAGTGACACGCGATTGCCGGTGAGTGAGAGGGGGAATGTTTGTTGGAGCCGGTAGTGTTAACCTCAAGTCTGCAACCGTCGTCATCGCGACGCGGTGCTGCGTGTCCCTCATCGGGACCACCATTCTTCCGAGAGCCTCCCACACTGCCTGAGCAGCCTGCCTGAGCAGTTTCGAGCACGCTCCGGAACCGGCACGACACCCCTCGCTTTTCCCAGGAGTGGGCCGAGCAGGGGGACCTCGGGCCGGGCCTTGCACGTATGCATGTATATCTCTCCGCCGTTGATTTGCACCGGCGGGACCACCGCTCCGACACGGACCGCTGCGACGGACCGATGCCGGACAGCACAACCGGTCGCCGAGCCAGAAGGCCGACGTCCGCTCCAGGGAAGGACCCTTCGTGAGCGACACCACCGATCTGATGGGCGTGACTGCCGACAACAACGTCGACACCGCCGCGCCCGCCGCAGGTGCTGCCTCCGGCACCACCGCACGGCGCCGCCGCTCCGGCACCGGCCTCGAGGGCATGGTCCTGGCCGAGCTGCAGCAGGTCGCGTCCGGCCTCGGCATCAGGGGCACCGCGCGGATGCGCAAGAGCCAGCTGATCGAGGTCATCAAGGAGGCGCAGGCCGGCTCCGGGGCCTCCCCGGCCAAGAGCGCCGAGGCCGCCACCGGCGAGGCGCCGGCGAAGCCGAAGCGCCGCACCACCTCCAAGGCGCGTACGGGCGACGAGTCCGCCGCCCCGGCCGAGGAGAAGGCGGACAAGGCCGAGAAGGCCGTTGCCCAGCAGCAGATCGAGATCCCGGGACAGCCGGCCAGCGACGACCAGCCGGCCGGTGAGCGCCGCCGTCGCCGTGCCACCGCGCAGGCGGGCAGCCCCGACACGCGCACCGAGGCGCGCGCCGACACGGCCGTCGACGTCAAGACCGACGTCAGGACCGAGCCGCAGGCCGACGCCAAGGCCGAGACCGCCGTCGCCACCCAGGACGGCGAGGGCCGCCGGGACCGCCAGGAGCGGGGCCAGCGCGGTGAGCGCCGCGACCGTGGTGAGCGTCAGCGCGACCGCCGCGGCAAGGGCGACGACCAGCAGGGCGGCCAGCGCCAGCAGCGCCAGGGCGGCCAGCAGGGCCCGCAGGGCGGCGGCCCGCAGGACGACTTCGACGAGGACGGCGGCGGCCGGCGCGGGCGCCGTGGCCGCTACCGCGACCGTCGCGGCCGCCGTGGCCGTGACGACTTCGCGAGCGGCGAGCCGCAGGTGTCCGAGGACGACGTCCTGATCCCCGTCGCGGGCATCCTGGACATCCTCGACAACTACGCGTTCATCCGGACCTCCGGCTACCTGCCCGGCCCGAACGACGTGTACGTCTCCCTCGCCCAGGTCCGCAAGAACGGCCTGCGCAAGGGCGACCACGTCACCGGTGCCGTGCGCCAGCCCAAGGAGGGCGAGCGCCGCGAGAAGTTCAACGCGCTGGTCCGCCTCGACTCGGTCAACGGCATGGCGCCCGAATCGGGCCGCGGCCGCCCCGAGTTCAACAAGCTGACCCCGCTGTACCCGCAGGACCGGATGCGCCTGGAGACCGACCCGGGCGTGCTGACCACCCGCATCATCGACCTCGTGTCGCCGATCGGTAAGGGCCAGCGCGGTCTGATCGTGGCCCCGCCGAAGACCGGCAAGACCATGATCCTTCAGGCGATCGCCAACGCGATCACCCACAACAGCCCCGAGTGCCACCTGATGGTCGTCCTCGTCGACGAGCGTCCGGAAGAGGTCACCGACATGCAGCGGTCGGTCAAGGGTGAGGTCATCTCCTCGACCTTCGACCGCCCGGCCGAGGACCACACCACGGTCGCCGAGCTGGCCATCGAGCGCGCCAAGCGCCTGGTGGAGCTGGGCCACGACGTGGTCGTCCTGCTCGACTCGATCACGCGTCTGGGCCGTGCGTACAACCTGGCGGCCCCGGCCTCCGGGCGCATCCTGTCCGGTGGTGTCGACTCGACCGCGCTGTACCCGCCGAAGCGCTTCTTCGGTGCCGCGCGCAACATCGAGGACGGCGGGTCTCTTACGATCCTGGCCACCGCCCTTGTCGAGACCGGCTCGCGAATGGACGAGGTGATCTTCGAGGAGTTCAAGGGCACCGGCAACATGGAGCTCAAGCTCGACCGAAAGCTCTCCGACAAGCGCATCTTCCCGGCGGTGGACGTGGACGCGTCCAGCACCCGTAAGGAAGAAATCCTGCTCGGCAGCGACGAGCTCTCCGTCACCTGGAAGCTGCGCCGCGTGCTGCACGCGCTGGACCAGCAGCAGGCGATCGAGCTGCTGCTCGACAAGATGAAGCAGACGAAGTCGAACGGCGAGTTCCTGCTCCAGATCCAGAAGACCACTCCCGGCGTCGGCAACGGCAACGACTGAGAGATCTTCGCCACGGCAGCCGGGGCCCGGTCACGGGCCCCGGCACCGTTCGGCCCCTGTGCCCACCGTGCGATCCGCGCGGTGGGCACACGTCGTTCTCAGGGACTTCTCAGACGGCCGTGCAACCCTTTCGGGCGCTTCACCGTCTGTCACCTCAGGGGCAGCGGTCCGACAGAGCCGAGGAGACCATGACCGACACGAGCAGCGGCGGCGGCCGTATAGGCGGCGGCGGGCAGCGCCGCAAGCCGCCCTCGACGGGCAGCAGGCTGTGGACGGCCGCGGCGTGGTCGGCGGCGGCCCTCGTCCTCGTCGGCGGCTCCGGCCTCGGCTACGTCTACATCAAGGTCAACGGAAACCTCGACGGCGTCGACATCAACCAGGCCCTCGGCACCGACCGGCCGAAGAACATCGACAACGGCTCCATGGACATCCTGGTCCTCGGCTCCGACTCCCGCGCCGGGGCGAACAGCGCGTACGGCACGGACGAGGGCGCCGCGCGCTCCGACACCGCGATGGTCGTGCACGTATACCAGGGCCACAAGAAGGCCAGCGTGGTCTCCATACCCCGCGACACCCTCGTCGAGCGGCCCGAGTGCACCGACGCCAAGGGCACCGCACACCCCGCCGCCGCGCGCGCGATGTTCAACACGGCGTACGAGGTCGGCGGCCCTGCCTGCGCCGTCAAGACCGTCGAGAAGATGTCCGGCATCCGCATGGACCACTACATCGAGGTCGACTTCACCGGCTTCACGAAGCTGATCGACGAGCTCGGCGGCGTCGAGATCACCACGACGCGGCCCATCGACGACCCCAAGAGCCACCTGAGCCTCCCGCCCGGCACCCACACGCTCGACGGCGAGCAGTCCCTCGGCCTGGTGCGCACCCGCAAGAGCCTCGGCGACGGCAGCGACCTGGGGCGCATCCAGCTCCAGCAGGCGTTCATGAAGGCGTTCATCGAGCAGGTCAAGGACGTCGGCGTCTTCAGCAACCCGAAGAAGCTCCTGGACCTCGCCGACACCGGCAGCAAGGCGATCACGCCGGACTCCGAACTCGACTCGGTCAACGAGCTGGCCGGCTTCGCCCGGGGCCTGAGCGCCCTCGGCGCCGACGACGTCCACATGGTCACCATGCCGGTCCGCTACGACCCGCTCGACCCCAACCGCGTCGTCCCGGTCGAGACGGGCGCCACGCAGGTGTGGCGCGCGCTCAAGCAGGACAAGCCGATCCCGGCCGCCGCGCTCGCGGACTCCGCCGGCGACCAGGGCGAGGCCGCCGGCGTGGTGAGCGGCGGGTAGCACGGCGAAACGGCCGTCGGATGGTGCGCTCGGTAGCGTCTCCGGCACGGCAGGTGCCCGTAAGAGCCATCCGTACCCGCGAAGGCGCCCCGGAATACTTCGGGGCACACCCCGGTTTTGGGAGATACGGCCGGTCCTGGCAGACTGGTACGTCGGCCCCGGTTCACGTACGAGCAATCCGCACGTACGACCCGGTGCCCTCCCGAATCTAGGAGACACCTTGAAGCGCGACATCCACCCCGAGTACGTCGAGACCCAGGTCAGCTGCACCTGCGGTGCGTCGTTCACCACCCGTAGCACGATCGAGAGCGGCAACATCCGCGCCGAGGTCTGCTCCGAGTGCCACCCGTTCTACACGGGCAAGCAGAAGATCCTCGACACCGGTGGCCGTGTGGCCCGCTTCGAGGCCCGCTTCGGCAAGGCTGCCGGCTCCGCCAAGAAGTAGCGAGCCACTGCGCCGGTCGCCGGCTGCCCTCTCGGGGGCGGCCGGGACCGGCGCTTTGTCCGTTCTGAGCAGCAGCCACCCCACGTGTACGGAACCAGGAGCCCGAAGATGTTCGAGGCGGTCGAGGAACTGATCGGCGAGCACGCCGATCTCGAGAAGAAGCTCGCCGACCCTTCGGTCCACGCGGACCAGGCGAACGCGCGCAAGCTGAACAAGCGCTACGCCGAGCTGACGCCGATCGTCGGCACGTACCGCTCCTGGAAGCAGGCCGGTGAGGACATCGAGACGGCTCGTGAGTTCGCCCAGGACGATCCCGACTTCGCCGCCGAGGTGAAGGTGCTGGAGAAGCAGCGCGAGGAGCTCACGGAGAAGCTGCGGCTGCTGCTCGTCCCGCGCGACCCGAGCGACGACAAGGACGTCATCCTCGAGGTCAAGGCGGGCGCGGGCGGCGACGAGTCCGCCCTGTTCGCGGGCGACCTGCTGCGCATGTACCTGCGCTACGCGGAGCGCGTCGGCTGGAAGACCGAGATCATCGACGCGACCGAGTCCGAGCTGGGCGGCTACAAGGACGTCCAGGTCGCCGTCAAGACCAAGGGCGGCCAGGGCGCGACCGAGCCCGGCCAGGGCGTGTGGGCGCGGCTGAAGTACGAGGGCGGTGTGCACCGCGTGCAGCGCGTGCCCGCCACCGAGTCCCAGGGCCGTATCCACACCTCCGCGGCCGGTGTGCTCGTCACGCCCGAGGCCGAGGAGATCGACGTCGAGATCCACGCGAACGACCTGCGGATCGACGTCTACCGCTCCTCGGGCCCCGGCGGCCAGTCCGTGAACACGACCGACTCCGCCGTGCGCATCACGCACCTGCCGACCGGCATCGTCGCCTCCTGCCAGAACGAGAAGAGCCAGCTCCAGAACAAGGAGCAGGCGATGCGTATCCTGCGCTCCAGGCTGCTCGCGGCCGCGCAGGAGGAGGCGGAGAAGGAGGCGGCGGACGCCCGCCGCAGCCAGGTCCGAACCGTCGACCGGTCCGAGAAGATCCGGACGTACAACTTCCCGGAAAACCGGATCTCGGACCACCGCGTCGGGTTCAAGGCGTACAACTTGGACCAGGTGCTCGACGGGGACCTCGACGCCGTCATCCAGGCGTGCGTCGACGCGGACTCCGCGGCCAAGCTCGCGGCCGCGCAGTAGGCCGCGATCAGTCCCACGAGCGTCACAGGAAGGGTGGGCGCGTGAACCTGCTGCTTGCCGAGGTGGCCCAGGCCACCCAGCGGCTGGCCGATGCCGGCGTGCCGTCGCCGCGCTTCGACGCGGAGGAGCTGGCCGCTTATGTCCACGGTGTGAAGCGCGGAGAGCTCCACAACGTCAAGGACGCGGACTTCGACGCCCGTTACTGGGAGGCCGTCGCGCGCCGCGAGGCCCGCGAGCCGCTGCAGCACATCACCGGACGGGCGTTCTTCCGCTACCTGGAGCTCCAGGTCGGGCCCGGTGTCTTCGTACCCCGGCCCGAGACCGAGTCGGTCGTCGGCTGGGCCATAGAGGCCGTACGGGCCATGGACGTCGTCGAGCCCCTCATCGTCGACCTGTGCACCGGCTCGGGCGCGATCGCCCTGGCCATGGCGCAGGAGGTGCCGCGCTCGCGCGTGCACGCCGTGGAGCTGTCCGACGACGCCCTGACGTGGACGCGCAAGAACGCCGAGGGGTCCAGGGTCACCGTCCACCAGGGCGACGCCCTCACCGCTCTCCCCGAGCTCGACGGCCAGGTCGACCTGGTCATCTCCAACCCGCCCTACATCCCGCTCACCGAGTGGGAGTACGTCGCCCCCGAGGCGCGCGACCACGACCCGCAGATGGCCCTGTTCTCCGGCGAGGACGGCCTGGACACCATCCGCGGCATCGAGCGCACCGCGCACCGGCTGCTGCGGCCGGGCGGTCTCGTCGTCGTGGAGCACGCCGACACCCAGGGCGGCCAGGTGCCGTGGATCTTCAACGAGGAATCCGGCTGGGCCGACGCCGCCGACCACCCCGACCTGAACAACCGGCCGCGGTTCGCGACCGCACGCAAGGCCATGCCATGAGGGCGCCGACCCCGAGCGCGCGAGGGCTGTGCCGCACCCGCGGCCACCGCGGCGGGTGCGACCGAGCACGCTCGACCGGAGGCGGGGTCTTCGGCGCCCCGGAGAAGAACCGAGTGACCATGAACAGGGAGGCCCGCTGATGGCTCGGCGATACGACTGCAACGACGCGACGGACCGCGCCACCGGGCTGCGCGAAGCCGCCTCCGCGGTGCGCCGCGGCGAGCTCGTCGTGCTGCCCACCGACACCGTGTACGGGATCGGCGCCGACGCCTTCACCTCCGAGGCCGTTGCCGACCTGCTGGAGGCCAAGGGGCGCGGCCGCAACATGCCCACGCCCGTCCTCATCGGCTCCCCGAACACCCTGCACGGCCTCGTCACGGACTTCTCCGAGCAGGCGTGGGAGCTCGTCGACGCCTTCTGGCCGGGCGCGCTGACGCTCGTCGCCAAGCACCAGCCGTCGCTGCAGTGGGACCTCGGCGACACCCGGGGCACCGTCGCGATCCGGATGCCGCTGCACCCGGTCGCCATCGAACTGCTCACCGAGGTGGGCCCGATGGCGGTCTCCAGCGCCAACCTCACGGGACACCCCTCGCCCGAGGACTGCGACGCCGCGCAGGAGATGCTCGGCGACTCGGTCTCCGTCTACCTGGACGGCGGCCCGACCCCGGGCATCGTGCCGTCCTCCATCGTCGACGTCACCGGCAAGGTCCCGGTCCTGCTGCGCGAGGGAGCGCTCTCGGCGGACGAGCTCCGCAAGGTCGTACCCGACCTCGAGGTGGCTCCGTGACACGAGCGAACATCCGAGGACGGGCCCGGTGACCGCGCCTGAGGGGCGTGGCATAGCGGAGTCCGGCAGAACGGCGTCGACCTTCCGCATCCTTCACGTCAGCACCGGCAACGTCTGCCGCTCGCCCATCACCGAGCGGCTGACCCGCCATGCCCTGAGCGACCGCCTCGGCGACCCCCTCACCGGCGGCCTCATCGTGGAGAGCGCCGGCACCTGGGGCCACGAGGGTGCCCCGATGGAGGCCAACGCCGAGATCGTCCTCGCGGACTTCGGCGCGGACGCCAGCGGCTTCGTGGGCCGCGAACTGCTCGACGAGCACGTGATCCGCGCGGACCTGGTCCTCACCGCGACCCGCGACCACCGCGCCCAGGTGATCTCGATGGGGCACTCGGCGGGCCTGCGGACCTTCACGCTCAAGGAGTTCACCCGGCTCGTCCGGGCGATCGACCCGGCCACGCTGCCCGACCCGCGGGAGGACGGCGTGGTCGAGCGCGCGCGTGCGCTGGTGCGCGCGGCCGCGGCTCTACGCGGGTGGCTGCTGGCGCCGAGCCCCGACGCGGACGAGGTGTTCGACCCGTACGGCGCCCCGATCACGTTCTTCCGCTCGATCGGCGACGAGATCCACCAGGCGCTGGACCCCGTGGTGACCGCGCTGACGGGTGTGGAGTCGCGGGCCTGACATCCGGTGCGCCGCGGCACCGGGTGCCGCGGCCGCGGGAGTACCGGCTCGGCCGTACACCGCGCGCGCACCCCGCCCCGGTCCTACATTGGAGGAGCCGCAGCTCCTCGCCGATGACCGGAGCCGTCATGTCCGTAACCCCTGAAGTGCGTTCCGTACCGGCCGTCTACGACAGCCCGTCCTTCGAGGCGCTGCGCCGCCAGGATCCGCAGGCGGCCGACATCCTCTACGGCGAGGCGCAGCGCCAGGCCACCGCGCTGCAGCTCATCGCGGCGGAGAACTTCACCTCGCCCGCGGTCCTCGCGGCCCTCGGCTCGCCCCTCGCCAACAAGTACGCCGAGGGCTACCCGGGGGCCCGCCACCACGGCGGCTGCGAGTTCGTCGACGCCGCCGAACGGCTGGCCGTCGAGCGGGCCATGGCCCTGTTCGGCGCCGAACACGCCAACGTCCAGCCGCACTCGGGCTCTTCGGCGGTCCTCGCGGCGTACGCGGCCCTGCTCAGGCCCGGCGACACCGTCCTCGCGATGGGGCTGCCGTACGGCGGGCACCTCACGCACGGCTCGCGGGCGAACTTCTCGGGCCGCTGGTTCGACTTCGTCGCGTACGGCGTCGACGCCGAGACCGGACTGATCGACTACGACCAGGTGCGCCACCTGGCCCGCCAGCACCGGCCCAAGGCGATCGTCTGCGGCTCGATCTCCTACCCGCGCCACCCCGACTACGCGGCCTTCCGTGAGATCGCCGACGAGGCGGGCGCCTACCTGATCGCCGACGCGGCGCACCCCATCGGGCTCGTCGCGGGCGGCGCGGCGCCCAGCCCGCTCCCGTACGCCGACGTCGTCTGCGCCACCACGCACAAGGTCCTGCGCGGCCCGCGCGGCGGCATGATCCTGTGCGGGGCCGAGCTGGCCGACCGCATCGACCGGGCGGTGTTCCCGTTCACCCAGAGCGGCGCGCAGATGCACACGATCGCGGCCAAGGCGGTCGCCTTCGGCGAGGCGGCGACACCCGCGTACCGGGCGTACACCCATCAGGTGATCGCCAACGCCAGGGCGCTGGCCGACGGCCTCGCCGCCGAGGGCTTCGCGGTCCTGACCGGCGGCACGGACACGCACATCGTCGGCGCGGACCCGGCCGCTCTCGGCGTCGACGGCCGCACCGCGCGCGGCCGGCTCGCCGCCGCCGGCATGGTCCTCGACACGTGCGCCCTGCCGTACGGGGACGGCCGCGGCATCCGGCTGGGGACGGCAGCGGTCACCACGCAGGGCATGGGCCGCCCCGAGATGGCGCGGATCGCGTCGCTGTTCGCGCAGGCGATTCAGGAGGACGGCCGGGTACTCGATCAGGTACGGGAGCTGACCGGGAGCTTCCCGCCGTACCCGCGCTGACGGCGCGCAGGGGCTGTGCAGGCCGTGCAACTGTCGGCCGTGCCCCGTCGTCCTATGTCTTAAGGTGTGGAGCGGCGCGTCGTCCAACACATGGGGAATCAGTGCGCGAGTACCTGCTGACGCTCTGTGTCACGGTCGCAGTGACTTATCTGCTGACCGGACCGGTGCGGAAGTTCGCCATCGCCGCCGGCGCGATGCCGGAGATCCGTGCGCGTGACGTGCACCGGGAACCGACACCGCGGCTCGGCGGCATCGCCATGTTCGGCGGCCTGTGCGCGGGGCTGCTCTTCGCGGACCATCTGGCGAACCTCAACGACGTCTTCGAGCTGTCGAACGAACCCCGGGCGCTGTTGTCGGGCGCGGCCCTGATCTGGCTGATCGGGGTCCTCGACGACAAGTTCGAGATCGACGCGTTGATCAAGCTCGGCGGGCAGATGATCGCCGCCGGCGTGATGGTCGTGCAGGGTCTGACCATCCTGTGGATCCCGGTGCCGGGCGTCGGCACCGTCTCGCTGACCGCGTGGCAGGGCAATCTGCTGACGGTCGCGCTGGTGGTCATCACCATCAACGCGGTCAACTTCGTGGACGGCCTCGACGGGCTCGCGGCCGGCATGGTGTGCATCACCTCCGGCGCGTTCTTCATGTACGCCTACCGTCTCTGGTACGGCTACGGGATCGAGTCCGCCGCTCCCGCGACCCTGTTCGCCGCGATCCTGATGGGCATGTGCCTCGGCTTCCTGCCGCACAACATGCACCCCGCGCGGATCTTCATGGGCGACTCGGGCTCGATGCTGATCGGCCTGGTGCTGGCGGCCGGCGCGATCTCCATCACGGGCCAGGTCGACCCCGACCGGCTGGGGATCTTCGTGGGCGGCGAGCGTGCGGCCACGCACGCGATGCTCCCGGTCTTCATCCCGCTGCTGCTGCCTCTGACGATCACGGCGCTGCCGGTCGCGGACCTGCTGCTGGCGATCGTGCGCCGGACGTGGCGCGGCCAGTCGCCGTTCGCGGCGGACCGCGGACACCTCCACCACCGCCTGCTGGAGATCGGCCACTCCCACAGCCGCGCGGTGCTGATCATGTACTTCTGGTCGGCGCTGATCGCGTTCGGCACGGTGGCGTACTCGGTGCACTCGGCGTCGATGTGGATCGTGCTGCTGATCGTGGTCCTGAGCGCGGTGGGCCTGGTGCTGCTGCTCCTGCCCCGCTTCACGCCGAGGGCGCCGCGGTGGGCCGAGTCGTTCGTCCCGCCGCGCTACCGCCGCCGCAGGCCGGCGAAGAGGCCCGCGTTCACGACGCCGCACGGCGCCTCGGTCCCGTCGTACGACGGGGACGAGGCGAGGGTCCCGGTGGGTGTGGGCGTGAGCGGTGCGAACGGGGCGACGGCGATCGGCGGCCGCTCGCGCTTCCGCGAGCGCGACAGCGCGGGCACGTCGCGCTGAGCGCTCGGCACCAGCGGTCCGCACGAGCGTGGTCCGCACGAGCGGTTCGCGCGGCGCCCGAGGCGTCGATATCCGGTCTCCCGACACCCGCTGTCCGGTCTCCCGACGTGTGGATCAGGGCGATGGGGGAGACGCTCGTTTCGGTGAAAGCCGGGGGCGGCCACGTGCAGGCGGTCCATTAGCACCTAGTGTGCTGTTTTGTCCCGCACACACGCGCGGCGTCACTCTCATGTGTGAGAGTTGGCACACCTCTGGGTAAAGACCTCATCAAATAGTTTGTGATACCGTTCACGAGACCCGGAGACAGCGCCGAAGGACCGTAGTGCGACGGTCCGTTGGCCCCCGAGGCCCATTTCGGGACCGGGCCTACGCTCGTCCATGACGACACCACTTTGCCCCCACCAGCAAGCGGAGCTGCCGCCATGCCGTCCAACGACGCACGCTCACTCCTTCCCACCGTCCTGCCCACCGCTGCCGCCGGCGTGATCGCCGCTGTGATCAGTGGGGTGGTCGCCGGTGGAAAGGGTGCGCTGGGCGCGGGCGTCGCCGCGCTGGTGGTCATCCTCTTCATGGGGATCGGCGTTCTCGTCCTGCAGCGGACCGCGAAGCAGTTCCCGCAGCTCTTCCAGGCGATGGGCCTGATGCTCTACACGACGCAGCTGCTCGTGCTGTTCATCTTCGTCGCCGCTTTCAAGGACACGACGCTGTTCCACCCCAAGGCCTTCGCTGTGACGCTGGTCGCGGCCACGCTCGTCTGGGTGGCGGCTCAGGCCCGCGCACACATGAAGGCCAAGATCCTCTACGTCGATCCCGAGCCGTCCGATTCCCGTCAGGGCGAGAAGACGGGGTCCTCGACGTGACAGGTAGGGCCGGGATAAACGCCCGTTCGGGACCCTGCTATCGTCCGATGCCAACTGCGGCACTGCGGGCGCGGGCATCCGAGCTGACGCCTGCTCGAACGCGAGGCTTTGATGCCTGAGAGCCGCCCCCACATCCGAAACACCAGTCCGGTGCCGACTCGCGGCTGCGCGCCGCTCCGACACAACGAGGTTGCCGAACCCATGCGTCACGCCGAAGGAGCCCGCGGTGAGTGCTGAACAGACCACGCTCGCCTTTGACTGGAGCTGCCGCATCATGGCCGACAACGGCTGTGGCTTTCCGGCGCCGGGCCTGCACTCCTTCCTCTTCCAGCCGATCTTCACCGTTGGCGGCTTCGAGTTCAACAAGGTGATGCTGCTCGCGCTGATCACCACGTTGGTCGTCGTCACCTTCTTCACGATGGCTTTCGGGAAGGCGAAGGTCGTCCCGGGCAAGCTCCAGATGATCGGTGAGGCGGGCTACGACTTCGTACGCCGCGGCATCGTCTACGAGACGCTCGGCAAGCGCGAGGGCGAGAAGTACGTCCCGCTGATGGTCTCGATCTTTTTCTTCGTCTGGATCATGAACATCTGGTCCGTGATCCCGCTGGCGCAGTTCCCGGTGTCGTCGATCATCGCGTACCCGATCGTGCTCGCGCTGATCGTCTACGTGCTCTGGGTGTCGCTGACCTTCAAGCGTCACGGCTTCGTCGGCGGCTGGAAGAACATCACCGGCTACGACAACTCGCTCGGTCCGATCAAGTGGCTCGTCTCGTTCATCGAGCTCTTCTCGAACCTGCTCGTCCGCCCGTTCACGCACGCGGTGCGACTGTTCGCCAACATGTTCGCCGGTCACCTGATGCTGGTGATGTTCACCGTCGCCTCCTGGTACCTGCTGAACAGCTTCCTGATCCCGGCCGCCGGCGTCTCGTTCGTGATGACCATGGCCATGATCGCTTTCGAACTCTTCGTGCAGGCCGTCCAGGCGTACGTCTTCGTCCTCCTGGCCTGCACCTACATTCAGGGCGCTCTCGCCGAGCACCACTGAGCCAAACCCGCCCGCACCACACCAGACGTCCGGTGGCCAACCCCCACCGGTCCGTAAAGAAAAGGAAGAATCAGCATGGCTGCCACTGAGACCCTCGCTCAGGTCACCGGTTCGCTCGGCTCCATCGGCTACGGCCTCGCCGCGATCGGCCCCGGCATCGGTGTCGGCATTGTCTTCGGTAACGGCACGCAGGCCCTGGCCCGTCAGCCCGAGGCCGCCGGCCTGATCCGTGCCAACCAGATCCTGGGTTTCGCCTTCTGTGAGGCGCTCGCCCTGATCGGCATCGTTATGCCGTTCGTGTTCGGTCGCTAATTCACAGCTACTGACACATTTCGACGAAAGGCACTGATGTGATCGCCAACATCGTTCAGCTGGCGGCCGAGGAGGAGCAGAGCCCGCTCGTTCCTCCGGGTCCCGAGCTGCTCGTCGGCCTGATCGCCTTCGCCATCGTCTTCTTCTTCCTCTCGAAGAAGCTCCTCCCGAACATCAACCGTGTTCTCGAAGAGCGTCGCGAGGCCATCGAAGGCGGCATGGAGAAGGCCGACGCGGCCAAGATCGAGGCCGAAAGCGTCCTGGAGCAGTACAAGGCCCAGCTCGCCGAGGCCCGCCACGAGGCCGCACGGCTGCGCCAGGAAGCCACCGAGCAGGGCACCGCGATCATCGCTGAGATGAAGGCGGAAGGCCAGCGGCAGCGTGAGGAGATCATCGCGGCCGGCCACGCCCAGATCGAGGCCGACCGCAAGGCAGCAGCCTCGGCGCTGCGTCAGGACGTGGGCAAGCTCGCCACCGACCTGGCCGGCAAGCTCGTCGGCGAGTCCCTCGCGGACCACGCCCGGCAGAGCCGCACCATCGACCGCTTCCTCGACGAGCTCGAGGCGAAGGCCGAGGTCGCACGATGAACGGAGCCAGCCGCGAGGCGCTGGCCGCCGCGCACGAGTCCCTCGACGCGCTGACCGACAACACGTCGGTCGACGCGGCGAAGCTCGCCGGCGAGCTGGCTGCCGTCACCGCGCTGCTCGACCGTGAGGTGTCGCTGCGTCGGGTCCTGACCGACCCGGCGCAGGCCGGCGAGGCGAAGGCCGAGCTGGCGGGCCGTGTGCTCGGCGGCCAGGTGAGCGGCGAGACCGCCGACCTGGTCAAGGGCATGGTCCGGTCCCGCTGGTCGCAGTCGCGCGACCTGGTCGACGCGCTGGAGGAGCTGGCGAACACCGCAGACCTCACGGCGGCGCAGCGGACCGGTGCGCTCGACAACGTCGAGGACGAGCTGTTCCGGTTCGGCCGGATCCTTTCGTCCAGCACCGAGCTGCGGTCCGCGCTGACCGACCGGTCCGCGACCGCCGCCGCAAAGGGCGAGCTGCTGAGCAGCCTGCTCGGCGGCAAGGCCGAGCAGGTCACCGAGCGTCTGGTCGTCCGTCTCGTCACGCACCCGCGGGGACGTAGCCTGGAAGCGGGACTCGAGTCCCTCTCCAAGCTCGCCGCGGCGCGCCGGAACCGGATGGTCGCCGTCGTCACCTCCGCGGTGCCGCTGACCGAGGCGCAGAAGCAGCGCCTCGGCGCCGGTCTGGCGCGGATGTACGGCCGCGAGATGCACCTGAATCTCGAAGTGGACCCCGAGGTCCTCGGCGGGATCTCGGTGCGCGTCGGTGACGAGGTCATCAACGGCACGATCGCGGAGCGGCTCGACGAGGCCAAGCGTCGGATCGCCGGCTGACACGGCTCAGCCGCACAACTGAATTGGCAAGACCAGCGGCCCGGTTGGGCCGTGCAGAGATTGCAGAAGATTCCTGGGGGTCGGCCCCCAGACCCCCAAAGAAACTTCGGGCCCAACAAGGAGAGCAGGGAACCCAGATGGCGGAGCTCACGATCCGGCCGGAGGAGATCCGGGACGCGCTGGAGAACTTTGTCCAGTCGTACCAGCCGGACGCGGCCTCGCGCGAGGAGGTCGGCACGGTCAGCCTGGCCGGCGACGGTATCGCGAAGGTCGAGGGTCTTCCCTCGGCCATGGCGAACGAGCTGCTGAAGTTCGAGGACGGCACCCTCGGTCTCGCCCTCAACCTCGAGGAGCGCGAGATCGGTGCGATCGTCCTCGGTGAGTTCAGCGGTATCGAGGAGGGGCAGCCGGTCACCCGCACCGGTGAGGTCCTCTCCGTCGGTGTCGGCGAGGGATACCTGGGTCGCGTCGTCGACCCGCTCGGCACCCCGATCGACGGTCTCGGCGAGATCGCGACCTCGGGCCGCCGCGCCCTCGAGCTGCAGGCCCCCACGGTCATGCAGCGCAAGTCGGTCCACGAGCCGATGGAGACGGGCTACAAGGCCGTCGACGCGATGACCCCGATCGGCCGTGGCCAGCGTCAGCTGATCATCGGCGACCGTCAGACCGGCAAGACCGCGCTGGCCGTCGACACGATCATCAACCAGCGCGACAACTGGCGCACCGGCGACCCGAAGAAGCAGGTCCGCTGCATCTACGTCGCCATCGGCCAGAAGGGCTCGACCATCGCGTCCGTGCGCGGCGCCCTGGAAGAGGCCGGCGCGCTCGAGTACACGACGATCGTCGCCGCCCCGGCGTCCGACCCGGCGGGCTTCAAGTACCTCGCCCCCTACACCGGTTCGGCCATCGGTCAGCAGTGGATGTACGAGGGCAAGCACGTCCTCATCATCTTCGACGACCTCTCGAAGCAGGCCGACGCCTACCGCGCCGTGTCCCTGCTGCTGCGCCGCCCGCCGGGCCGTGAGGCCTACCCGGGTGACGTCTTCTACCTGCACTCGCGTCTGCTGGAGCGCTGCGCCAAGCTCTCCGACGACATGGGCGCCGGTTCGATGACCGGTCTGCCGATCGTCGAGACCAAGGCGAACGACGTGTCGGCGTTCATCCCGACCAACGTCATCTCCATCACCGACGGCCAGTGCTTCCTGGAGTCCGACCTGTTCAACGCCGGCCAGCGTCCGGCCCTGAACGTCGGTATCTCGGTCTCCCGTGTCGGTGGCTCCGCCCAGCACAAGGCGATGCGCCAGGTCTCCGGCCGTCTGCGCGTGGACCTCGCCCAGTTCCGTGAGCTGGAGGCGTTCGCCGCCTTCGGTTCGGACCTGGACGCCGCGTCCAAGGCCTCGCTGGAGCGCGGTAAGCGCATGGTCGAGCTGCTGAAGCAGCCGCAGTACCAGCCGATGGCGACCGAGGACCAGGTCGTCTCCATCTGGGCCGGCACCACCGGCCGGATGGACGACGTCCCGGTGCAGGACATCCGCCGCTTCGAGCGCGAGCTGCTGGAGTACCTCCACCGTGAGGAGGGCGGTCTGATGACGTCGATCCGCGAGGGCGCGAAGATGTCGGACGACACCCTGACCAAGGTCGCGGACTCCATCGCGGACTTCAAGAAGCAGTTCGAGACCTTCGACGGCAAGCTGCTCGGCGAGGACGCCCCGGCCGCCGTCAACGTCTCCAAGTGACGACGGAAGGGACCTGACTCATGGGAGCGCAGCTCCGGGTCTACAAGCGTCGCATCCGGTCCGTCACCGCGACGAAGAAGATCACCAAGGCGATGGAGATGATCGCCGCCTCGCGCATCGTCAAGGCGCAGCGCAAGGTGACGGCCTCCACGCCGTACGCGACCGAGCTCACCCGCGCGGTCACGGCGGTGGCGACCGGATCGAACACCAAGCACCCTCTGACCACGGAGGCGGACAACCCGGCCCGTGCCGCGGTTCTGCTCGTCACGAGCGACCGCGGTCTGGCCGGCGGCTACTCCTCCAACGCCATCAAGGCGGCGGACCGGCTCACCGAGCGGCTCCGCGGCGAGGGCAAGGAGGTCGACACGTACATCGTCGGCCGCAAGGGTGTCGCCTACTACGGCTTCCGTGAGCGCAAGGTCGCCGACCAGTGGACCGGCTTCACGGACAGCCCGTCCTACGCGGACGCCAAGAAGGTCGCGGCTCCGCTCATCGAGGCTGTCCAGCTGGACACCGCGGAGGGCGGCGTCGACGAGCTGCACATCGTCTTCACGGAATTCGTGTCGATGCTGACGCAGACGCCCGTCGACCGCCGGATGCTGCCGCTCAGCCTCGATGAGGCCGCGGAGGAGACGACGGGGAAGGGCGAGATCCTTCCGCTGTTCGACTTCGAGCCGTCGGCGGAGGACGTCCTCGACGCCCTCCTGCCGCGCTACGTCGAGAGCCGTATCTACAACGCCCTGCTGCAGGCCGCTGCCTCCGAGCACGCGGCCCGCCGCCGGGCAATGAAGTCGGCGACCGACAACGCGGGCGAGCTGATCAACACGCTCTCCCGACTTGCCAACGCGGCCCGCCAGGCCGAAATCACCCAGGAAATCAGCGAGATCGTCGGTGGCTCCAGTGCCCTGGCCGACGCGACCGCGGGGAGTGACAAGTAATGACGACCACTGTTGAGACGGCCGCCGCCACGGGCCGCGTCGCCCGGGTCATCGGCCCGGTCGTCGACGTGGAGTTCCCCGTCGACGCGATGCCGGAGATCTACAACGCGCTGCACGTCGAGGTTGCCGACCCGGCCCTCGAGGGCGAGAAGAAGACGCTGACGCTCGAGGTCGCCCAGCACCTCGGTGAGGGCATCGTCCGCACCATCTCGATGCAGCCCACCGACGGTCTGGTCCGCCAGGCCCCGGTGACCGACACGGGCGCCGGCATCAGCGTTCCCGTCGGTGACTTCACCAAGGGCAAGGTGTTCAACACCCTCGGTGAGGTGCTGAACGTTCCCGAGGAGAACGCCAACGTCGGTGAGCGCTGGCCGATCCACCGCAAGGCCCCGGCCTTCGACCAGCTCGAGTCCAAGACCGAGATGTTCGAGACCGGCCTGAAGGTCGTCGACCTTCTCACCCCGTACGTCAAGGGTGGAAAGATCGGTCTGTTCGGTGGTGCCGGTGTCGGCAAGACCGTTCTGATCCAGGAAATGATCATGCGTGTCGCCAACCTCCACGAGGGCGTTTCCGTCTTCGCGGGTGTCGGTGAGCGTACGCGTGAGGGCAACGACCTGATCGCGGAGATGGAGGAGTCCGGCGTTCTGGACAAGACCGCTCTGGTCTTCGGACAGATGGACGAGCCCCCGGGCACCCGTCTGCGCGTCGCCCTGGCCGGTCTGACCATGGCGGAGTACTTCCGCGATGTGCAGAAGCAGGACGTGCTCTTCTTCATCGACAACATCTTCCGGTTCACCCAGGCCGGTTCCGAGGTGTCCACCCTGCTCGGCCGTATGCCGTCCGCGGTGGGTTACCAGCCGAACCTGGCGGACGAGATGGGTCTGCTCCAGGAGCGCATCACCTCGACCCGCGGTCACTCGATCACCTCGATGCAGGCGATCTACGTCCCCGCGGACGACCTGACCGACCCGGCGCCGGCGACCACCTTCGCCCACCTCGACGCGACGACGGTTCTCTCCCGTCCGATCTCCGAGAAGGGCATCTACCCCGCGGTGGACCCGCTGGACTCCACGTCCCGCATCCTGGACCCGCGCTACATCGCGCAGGACCACTACGACGCCGCCATGCGCGTCAAGGGCATCCTGCAGAAGTACAAGGACCTCCAGGACATCATCGCGATCCTCGGTATCGACGAGCTGGGCGAGGAGGACAAGCTCGTTGTCCACCGTGCCCGTCGTGTCGAGCGCTTCCTGTCCCAGAACACCCACGCGGCGAAGCAGTTCACCGGCGTGGACGGTTCGGACGTGCCGCTCGACGAGTCGATCGCCGCGTTCAACGCGATCTGCGACGGTGAGTACGACCACTTCCCCGAGCAGGCCTTCTTCATGTGCGGTGGTCTCGAGGACCTGAAGAAGAACGCCAAGGAGCTCGGCGTCTCCTGAGTCCCCGGACTCGTCGAAGGGGGCGGGCGCGTCCCGTCCCCTTCGCCACGCCCCGTGCTGCACCGTCCGGGGGGCAACCCCCGGACGCCCGGCCCCTGAGCCGGGGCGGGCCGGGACGCTCCGGCGTCCCGAGCCCTACTAGACTTATGACCCAACACCCGGCAGTACCGCCGGGTGGTGACCCGAGGAGCCAACCTTGGCTGCTGAGCTGCACGTCGAGCTGGTCGCCGCGGACCGCAGTGTCTGGTCCGGCGAGGCCACCCTGGTCGTCGCGCGCACCACGTCCGGCGACATCGGCGTCATGCCCGGTCACCAGCCGCTGCTCGGTGTGCTGGAGTCGGGCCCGGTGACCATCCGCACGAGCGAGGGCGGCACCGTCGTCGCCGCCGTTCACGGCGGATTCATCTCCTTCGCCGACAACAAGCTGTCGCTGCTGGCGGAGATCGCCGAGCTGGCGGACGAGATCGATGTCCAGCGCGCCGAGCGTGCGCTGGAGCGCGCCAAGTCGGAGACGGACGCCGCCGCCGAGCGTCGTGCCGAGGTCCGGCTGCGCGCGGTGGCGGCGCACTAGCGCACCGCCGTCAGATTTGTCCCTCAGCCGCGGCCCGGGCTGGAGCTCCTCCAGACCGTGCCGCGGCTGAGGCGATGCAGGTGCACGTGGTATTCGGTATTACGGGACGATGCGAGGAGGTCGGTGGAGATGTTCCTCGCTCTTCTTGTGAGCGGCCTGGTCGTCCTACTGGTAGTGGTCGCGCTCTTGGTCTTCGGTCTGCGCAGACGCCTGATCCAGCGCTCCGGCGGCACCTTCGACTGCAGCCTGCGGTGGAACGTCCCGGAGCAGGGCGATGCGTCCAGCAAGGGCTGGGTGTACGGCGTCGCCCGCTACAGCGGTGACCGGATCGAGTGGTTCAGGGTCTTCTCGTACGCCCCCCGTCCCCGGCGCACCCTGGAGCGCTCGGCGATCGAGGTGCTCGCCCGGCGTACGCCGGACAGCGAGGAGGAGCTGGCGCTGCTGTCGGACTCGATCGTGCTCGGCTGCCTGCACCGCGGCACCCGACTGGAGCTGGCGATGAGCGAGGACGCGCTCACCGGCTTCCTCGCCTGGCTGGAGGCGGCACCGCCCGGGCAAAGAGTGAATGTTGCCTGAACCACGGGTTGGGGGCGCCCCCGGACGAAGTCCGGGGGAGAACGTCGCGTAGGACCGTAGGACGTGAAGCGGGGGCGGTGCGCATGCACCGCCCCCGCCCGTATGCCCGCCCGGGGTTATCCCAGGCCGCTGTTGATCGCGCTCACGAGCTCGCCGTTCGTGGTGTCACCGCTGAATTCCCAGAAGAACGCTCCGCCGAGCCCCTGGCCCTTCGCCCAGCCCATCTTGGACGTGACGGTGGCCGGGGTGTCGTAGCTCCACCAGTTGCTGCCGCAGTGCGCGTACGCCGTGCCGGCGATCGTGCCGGTCGCCGGGCACGTGCTCTTGAGGACCTTGTAGTCCTCGATGCCCTGCTCGTACGTGCCGGCCGCCGGACCGGTGGCCGTGCCGCCGGGCGCCGACTGGGTCACTCCCGTCCAGCCCCGGCCGTAGAAGCCGATGCCCAGCAGCAGCTTCGACGCGGGCACGCCCTTCGCCTTGAACTTGGCGATCGCCTCGGCGGAGTTGAAGCCCGCCTGCGGGATGCCCGGGTACGAGGTGAGGGGGGAGTGCGGGGCGGTCGGGCCCTTGGCGGCCCAGGCGCCGAAGAAGTCGTACGTCATCACGTTGTACCAGTCGATGTACTGGGCGGCGCCGCCGTAGTCGGCCGCGTCGATCTTGCCGCCCGACGAGGCGTCGGCCGTGACGGCCGCCGTGACCAGGTTGTTCGTGCCGAACTTGGCGCGCATGGCCTGCATCATGTTCTTGAAGGCCGCGGGGCCGCTGGTGTCGCACGACAGACCGCAGGCGTTCGGGTACTCCCAGTCCAGGTCGATGCCGTCGAAGACATCGGCCCAGCGCGGGTCCTCGACGAGGTCGTAGCAGGACTGGGCGAAGGCGGCCGGGTTCGCCGCGGCCTGGCCGAAGCCGCCGGACCAGGTCCAGCCGCCGAACGACCACAGCACCTTGATGTGCGGGTATTTCGCCTTGAGCTTGCGCAGCTGGTTGAAGTTGCCGCGCAGCGGCTGGTCCCACGTGTCGGCGACGCCGTCGACGCTCTGGTCGGCGGTGTAGGCCTTGTCGTAGTCGGCGTAGGCGTCACCGATGGCGCACTTGCCGCCGGTCACGTTGCCGAAGGCGTAGTTGATGTGCGTGATCTTCGAGGCCGAGCCCGAGGTGACCAGGTTCTTCACGTGGTAGTTGCGCCCGTAGACGCCCCATTCGGTGAAGTACCCCAGCTTGACCTTGCCGCCGGGGCCGGGGCCCGGGTCGGTGCCGCCGCCGGTGGTGCGCACCGCGCGGGCACCGCTGACGGGGCCGGTCTGGTCGGCCGTGTCACGCGCCTGGACGGTGTACGAGTAGTCCGTGCCGGCGGTCAGTCCGGTGTTGGTCCAGGTGGTGCCGGTGACCGTGGCGACCTTGGCGCCGTCGCGCAGCACGTCGTAGTTCTTGACGCCCTTGTCGTCGGTCGCCGCGCTCCAGCTGAGCGTGACCGCGGTGTTGGTGATGTTGCTCGCGCTCGGGGTGCCGGGGGCGGAGGGCGGGTTGTCGCCGGGGACGGAGCCGCCGTCGCACGACGCGCCGTTGAGCTTGCAGCCGGAGGGCGAGCCGGAGCCCGTGCCGTTGAAACCGAAGGAGACGGAGGCGCCGGGCGCGAGGGAGCCGTTCCAGCTCTTGTTCTTCGCGGTCCAGTGGGTGCCGGAGCTGGTGACGTCCGCGTCCCACGCGGAGGTGACGGAGGTGCCGGCGGGGAAGTCCCACTCGACGGTCCAGGAGCTGAGGGAGGTGGTGCCGGTGTTCTTCACCGTCCACTTGCCCTCGAAGCCGGATCCCCAGTCGGAGACCTTGGTGTACGAGGCCGTGGCCGACGCTGCGGCCTCCGCGGGGGAGGCGAGGCCGACCATGGCGGCGAGGGGGAGGAGCAGCGCGGTCAGGCCCGCGATGGCTCTGGATCTGTAGCTGCTTCTGGGGCGGGGCGCCCCGCTGACGGGAGTGCTCAAGGAAGCTCCTCGAGTTGCGGACGGACAAGTCGGGGTGGTCCGTGCACTGCGCACGCCGCGGGGCTCACCGCAGCGTGTGTGCCGTGAGAGTAGGAAGGTCTGGACCAATCGTCAATAGGTCCAGACCATGGGTGACGGGCCGTCGGGTGGACGGTGTCAGATCCCCAATTCCTGCGCCAGCACCGCCGCTTGGACCCGGCTGCGCAGCTCCAGCTTGGACAGCAGCCTGCTGACGTGCGTCTTCACCGTCGCCTCCGCCATCGACAGCCGGCCGGCGATCTCGGCGTTCGACAGTCCTTCGCCGAGGCACGACAGCACCTCGCGCTCGCGGCGCGTCAGCGCGTCGACGACCGAGAGGTCGGCGGCCCGTCCGGGGCGCACGGAGCGCGGCGCGGCGAACTCCGCGATCAGGCGGCGCGTCACCGCGGGAGCGATCAGGCCCTCGCCGCGCGCCACCGTGCGCACGGCCGCGATCAGGTCCCTCGCGTCCGTGTTCTTCAGCAGGAAGCCGGCGGCCCCGGCCCGCAGCGCACCGAAGACGTACTCGTCGAGATCGAACGTCGTCAGCACGAGCACGTCCGCCAGGCCCTCGGCGACCACCTGCCGGGTCGCCGAGATCCCGTCCAGTTTCGGCATCTGCACGTCCATCAGCACGAGGTCCGGCCGCAGCTGGCGGGCCAGCCGGACCGCCTCCTCGCCGTCCGCGGCCTCGCCCGCCACCTCGATGTCCGGTGCGCTGCGCAGGATCAGCACCAGCCCGGCGCGCACCGCGCTCTGGTCCTCCGCGACGAGGACCCGCACGACCCGGGACGCCTCTGCACCGGGTGCGTCCGCCGGTCCCTGTTCGCCCTGTGGTGCCTGTACGCCCAGCGGTGCGAGTTCGCCCCGCGCGTCCGAGGGTTGCGCTGCGAACGTCATGCCGAAGGCTCCTTGTCGTCCGGTACGGGCAGCTCGGCCCGTACCCGCCAGATCTTCCCGGTCCCGGGACCGGGCCACGCGGCCGGTCCCGCCTCGAACGTCCCCTCCAGCAGGGCCACCCGTTCCCGCATCCCGACGAGACCCGCGCCGGATCCCGGCGCCCGCGGCCCCGGCCGCCGCCCGAACGGGCTCGTCACCGTCACGGTCAGCGCCCGCCCTCCGTCGTTCGACACCTCCACGAGAACCTCGCCCTCCTCCGCGTGCTTGATCGCGTTGGTGAGCGACTCCTGCACGATCCGGTAGGCGGCCAGCTCCACCGGCGCGGGCAGCCGGCCGCCTTCCACCCGCATGTCGCGCAGCGTGAACGTGAGCCCGCTCGACGCCCCGTTCGTCCGGGCCTGTTCCAGCAGCGCGTCGAGACCCGCCAGCGTCGGGGCCACGGCCGGTTCGGCGTCACCGCTGCTGTCCCGCAGCAGCCCGATGAGCCGGCGCATCTCGGCCAGCCCCTCGACGCTGTTCTCGCGGATGACCGTCAGCGCCTGCCGCGTGGTCGCCGCGTCGTCCATCGAGAGCGCGGCCGTGGAGTGGATGGCGATCGCCGAGAGATGGTTGGCGACCATGTCGTGCAGCTCCCGGGCCATCCGGGCGCGCTCCGCGACGACGGCCTGCGTCCGGTCCATCTCGGCCAGCAGCGCGGTCTGCTCGGCGCGCAGCCGGGCCGCTTCCGCCGCCTCCCGGTGGTTGCGCACGATCGCGCCGGTCGTGGCGGGGCCGAACGAGACGAGCCCCGTGACCACGCCGATCAGCAGGGCGCTCGGCTCCCGGAGCCAGGCCAGGAAGCCGATCGTCACCGCGAGCGTGATCATCCCGGTGGTGACCGGGATACGACGCGCCGAGGCGGGCGTCCCGTACACCACGGCCGCGTACACGAGGTCCGCGAACATCAGGAGCGTCACGATGCTGCCGGGCGTGAACGGGTCCAGCGCGACCGCCGCCGTCCCGGCGATCAGGGCCGTGCGCGGCATGGTCCGGCGCAGCAGCTCCAGTCCGGCCAGTGCCACCAGCGGCACCAGCGCCACCCACGCCGGCAGCGGCGCACCCAGGCCGTTGGTGTGCAGCTCCAGCGACCACATCAGGAGGCCGCCGGACAGGCCGACGGCCGCGATGAGGACGTCGTCACGGTGCGGGCGGGGGAGGGTCACGTCCCTCATCCAACACGCAGCCGGCCGCCCCCTGCCTCACCGAGCGGGCGGAGTCGCGACTACATCGAACGATGCAGTCGCAGCTCGTCACTCACGACGACGAATCCGCGGCCCCCGGCCGACACGCTGGATCCGTACGAAAGGAGAGCCGTCGTGATCGTCACGCTGATCGTGGTCTGCGAGGTCGGCTTCTGGGTGCTGCTGGCCGCGGGACTCGCCACCCGCTACCTGCTCATGATGCCGCGCACCGGGGCCGCGCTACTGTTGTGCGAGCCGCTGCTGGAGGTGGTCCTGCTCGTCGCCACGGCCGTCGACCTCGACAACGGTGCCGAACCGAGCTGGAAGCACGGCCTGGCCGCGCTCTACATCGGCTACACGGTCGGCCACGGCCACCGCACGGTCAGGTGGCTCGACGGCCACGCCGCGCACCGCCTCGGCGGCGCCCCGCCGCCCCCGAAGCCGCCGCGCCACGGCATGGCCCGCGCCCGGCACGAGGGCCGCGTCTGGCTCGGCACGCTGATCGCCGCCGGCGTCACCACCGTGCTGCTGCAGATCGCGATCTGGTACGTGGGCGACGCGAGCCGGACCGAGTCGCTGCGGAGCTGGATGACCGTCGCGTGGCGGTCGGCCGGCATCCACGGCCTGATCGCCCTGTCGTACGTCCTGTGGCCGAAGAAGGCCCCCACGGACGGGCCGGAGCGCGAAAAGGTCCGCGCCGGAAGCGACTAGCGATCGCCCCCGGGCACCCACAGCACGTCGCCGACCTCCTTGTTCGCCGTCCTGGCGAGAATGAACAGGAGGTCGGACAGGCGGTTCAGATACGTCGCGGTGAGCGCGTTCATCGTCTCGCCGTGCACCTCCAGGGCCGCCCACGTCGAGCGCTCGGCCCGCCGCACGACCGTGCACGCCTGGTGCAGCAGCGCCGCCCCCGGCGTGCCGCCGGGCAGGATGAAGCTGCGGAGCTTGTCCAGTTCCTCCAGGAAGCGGTCGCAGTCCGCCTCCAGCTTGTCGATGTACGACTGCTCGACCCGCAGCGGCGGGTACTTCGGGTTCTCGACCACCGGGGTCGACAGATCCGCGCCCACGTCGAACAGGTCGTTCTGCACGCGGACGAGGACCTTCACGACCTCCTCGCCGAGCTGCCCCAGGGCGACGGCCGTGCCGATGACGGCATTGGCCTCGTTGGCGTCGGCGTACGCGGCGATGCGCAGATCGGTCTTGGCGGTGCGGCTCATGTCGCCCAGAGCGGTGGTGCCCCGGTCGCCGGTACGGGTGTAGATACGCGTCAGATTGACCATGTGGCCAGCGTAGTTACGCTTCGGCCGCGCGGCGGGCTCCTGTGCCCACCGTCACGGCGCGGGGGACGAACCGCAGCCATCCGGGTGGACGCGCCGTCCGGCGGTGTGATGTCCGCCATGTGGGACGTGACGCGCATCTCTTCGGGACCACAGGGCACCTCACGAGCGCTAACCTCCGCCAGAGAGCGAACATGTAAACAGCTGTTAAGGGGTGCCGCAGTGGCCAGGAAGCTCGCCGTCATCGGGGCCGGACTCATGGGGTCCGGAATCGCGCAGGTCTCGGCCCAGGCCGGCTGGGACGTCGTACTCCGCGATGTGACCGACGAGGCCCTGACCCGCGGCCGGGACGGCATCAAGGCGTCGTACGACAAGTTCGTCTCCAAGGGCAAGCTCGAAGCCGCCGACGCCGAGGCCGCTTTGGCCCGTATCACCACCACGACCGACCTGGACGCCGTCGCCGACGCGGACATCGTCGTCGAGGCCGTCTTCGAGAAGCTCGAGGTCAAGCACGAGATCTTCCGTGCGCTCGACAAGCTCGTACGGGAGGACGCCGTCCTCGCCTCCAACACGTCCGCCATCCCGATCACCAAGATCGCGGCCGTGACGGAGCGTCCGGAGCGCGTCGTCGGCACGCACTTCTTCTCGCCGGTGCCCATGATGCAGCTGTGCGAGCTGGTGCGCGGCTACAAGACCAGCGACGAAACGCTCGCCACCGCGCGGGAGTTCGCCGAGTCCGTCGGCAAGACCTGCATCGTCGTGAACCGCGACGTCGCCGGCTTCGTCACCACGCGCCTCATCTCGGCGCTCGTCGTCGAGGCCGCGAAGCTGTACGAGTCGGGCGTCGCCAGCGCCGAGGACATCGACATCGCCTGCAAGCTCGGCTTCGGCCACGCCATGGGGCCGCTCGCCACCGCCGACCTGACGGGTGTCGACATCCTGCTGCACGCCACCAGCAACATCTACACCGAGTCGCAGGACGAGAAGTTCGCGCCGCCGGAGCTGATGCGCCGGATGGTTGACGCCGGTGACATCGGCCGCAAGAGCGGGCAGGGCTTCTACAAGCACTGACCATATCGACCGGTTCGGTATCGCCCGCAGGGGTGAATTCGGTATCGGTTCGCTTACAAGCAGCAACCCCTCCGCGTGCCGGGCAGTCAGTTGTTGCTAGACGAAGAAGTACCGGTTACGGGGCAGACGAAGAGTTCTCGGGGAGCGCATATGCACATCAGGGGCGACCATGCCGAGCTGGTCGTCGGGGGCCGCCTCGACGTCCGGAGCGCGGCGGACGCCCGTACGGTCCTGCACTCGGCCGTCGACGACGGCGTCGGCGACCTGGTGCTCGACCTGACGCACCTCGACTCCTGGGACGCCACCGGGCTCGGGGTCATCATGGGCGCGCACCGGCGGGCCGGCCGGTGCGGCCGCCGCCTGGTGCTGCGCGGTGTCCCGCCGCAGATGCAGAGACTCCTCGTCGCGACCCGGCTGCACCGCATCCTGGCGATCGAAGGCGGCATCGCGGCCGAATCGCTCCCTCGGGTCTGAGTCGGGCGCGGGGGCACGAGCTCCGCGCGAGGGCACGAGCTCCGCGCGGCGCCATGAGCCGTGCGTGACGGCATGAGCCGCGCAAACCTCCCGAGACCGTGACGTCCCAGGCGGGGCGGCACCCCGCCGGTTCCGTGACGCCCACGGAGCGTCTAGGGTTCCATCGCCCACCCTTGTGAAGGACCCATCAGGTGGGCACCGGACCGAAGCGACGGCGAGCGTGCGAGACAAGGCCGGGAGGGCATCCGCACGCGGCTCGGGCCCCGGGATCGATCGATCCCGGCGGAGCGAGGCCAGGCGAACCGTATCGAGGGGCTTTCACCATGGACAACGACAGCTTCGGCGAGGGTGGCTTCGGCGACGACGACGGCTTCGGCGACGGCACGGCCCGGCCGCCGCGCGACGCCGGCACTCCGGTCGCGAAGAGGGCGCCGGCGCCCGTGCGCACCGTCAAGGTCGTCTCGGGCGACTTCCTGCTCACCGTCAACCCCATCGACGGCAGCGAGATCGAACCCTGCCCGCCGAGGGAGCAGCCCGCGCGGCCGCCCCGGCGCACCGCCGCCGAGCGCGTGGAACTGCAGCGCTCCGCACTGCCGCCCGTACCGCCGGGACCTGCGTCGCCGCGGCTGCCGCTGCTGGAACGGGGCGAGGAGCGGGAGCGGCTCGTCCGGCTGCTCGGCCAGGGCCGGTCCGTACGGCTCACCGGCCCCGCGGGCTCCGGTCGCAGCACCCTCCTCGACGCCGTCGCCGAGGACTGCGCGAACCTCGCCCCCGACGGCGTCGTACGCCTCAACGGCCACCACCGCACGTGCGGAGAGCTCCTCCACGAACTCTTCGCCATCGTCTACTCCGCGCCGCGGCACCGGCCCGACCGCAACGCCCTCGCCGGATTCGTCCGCGACATCGGGGCCGTCGTCGTCCTGGACGACCTGGAGTTCGGCGGTGCCGCTCTCGACGAACTGCTCGACGCAGCCCCCGAGTGCGCCTTCCTGCTCGCCGCGACGCCCGACGTCCCCGCGCCCTCCGCCGACTCCCCCCTCGAAGAGGTCTTCCTCGGCGGCCTCGGCCGCGCGACGGCACTGGAGCTGCTCACCCGCATAGTGGAGCGGCCGCTCACCGAGGAGGAGTCCAACTGGGCCGGCGACCTCTGGTTCGAGTCCGAGGGCCTGCCGCTGCGCTTCGTCCAGGCCGGTGCGCTGCTGAGGCAGTGCGACGAGCTGCGCGGGGACCCGGACGAGTTCGCGGCGTTCGACGCAGCGCAGGGCCGGGACGTACCGCTGCCGACGCTGGGGGAGGGGGCGGCGCCCGCGCCGCTGCTCGCCTCGCGGCTCAGCGAGTCCGCGCGGCAGACCCTGCGGATCGCCGTCGCCCTCGGCGGCGAGGTGCCGCACCAGGCGCATCTGCCGGCGCTCGTCAACGACACCCACGCCGACGCGGCGCTCGGCGAGCTGACGAACTGCGGGCTGCTGTCCCCCGTCGGGACGCGCTACCGCCTAGCGGCCGGAGTGCTCGCCCAGCTGCGGGAGAAGGGCTACGACGAGGACTCCGCCGGCCACGCGAACACCGTCGCCCAGCACTACGCCTGGTGGTCGGGCCACCCCTCGGTCACGCCCGAGCGCGCGATCGCCGAGGCCGACGCGGTGCTCGCCTCGCTGAGCGCGCTGGTCTCGGGAGGCCGGGACGCCGAGCACGCCGGCACGGCCGTGCTGCTCGCCCGCCGCGCCGCGCCCGTGTTCGCCGCCGGACTGCACTGGAGCGCCTGGGAGCGGGCCCTGCGGGCCGGCTCGCAGGCCGCCAGGATCGCTGGAGAGGTCGCCGAAGACGCGTACTTCCACCACGAGTTGGGCGTCCTCGCGCTGTGCACCGGCAACCTCGAACGGGCCAGGGCCGAGCTGGAGACCTCCATCGGCATACGCGGCGCGCTCGCGGACAAGCGCGGCACGGTCGCGGGCCGGCGGGCTCTGGCGCTCGTCGAGGACCGTGCGGCGGGGCTGACGCCGAAGCCGGAGGCGCTGACGATACGCACGGAGGTGCCGGCGCGGCCCGTGCCGCCGCCGCTGTCCGGGTTCACGGCCACGACGCCGCAGCTGCCGCGTACGGAGCCGGCGGACGAGCCCGTCACGCCGGCGACCGGCACCGCGCCGCCGGCCCGCCGCGGCCTCGCCCTCTTCGGCGGCCCCCGCCGCAACGTCGTCGCCGCCGGGGCGGGCGCGCTGCTCGCGGTCGTCCTCGGCACGGTGGTGACGCTCGGGGCGACCTCCGAAAAGGAGGACGCCCCGACGGACAAGGTCAGGAACGGGCAGCAGACGGACGAGGACGACTTCGAGGAGGACTGGGACACGCCCCAGGAGCCGGCGGACGACGCGTCGAACACGCCGGACAACAAGGGCGCGACGAAGAGCCCGTCCTCGTCGGCGGTGCCGGGTTCGTCGACGGTCCCCGACACGCAGCCGCAGCCGGGCGGGGCCCCGCCGTCGACACCGTCCGAGCCGGACAGCCCGCCGGAGACGACCGCGCCGACCCCGACCCCGACGAGGTCGTCGCCGAACCCGCCGTCGACCCCGCCGAAGCCGTCGCCTCCCTCGGAAACGCCGACCTCGGAGCCGCCGCCCACGGAGACGACCACCCCTGCGCCGCCTCCCCAGGGCAGCGAGACGTCGGCCAGCGGCCCGTCGACACCGGAGAGCTCGTCCGCGCCGGTGATGTAAACGGCGCCCCTGGGGCGCGCACGCTGTGCGGGCGCAGCCCCGGGGCCAGGGCCGCACCCGAGCTGGTCTGGCGGGGTTGTGTGGTCGCCGTTCGCGGCCGGGCACGCCGAGGACCAACGGGCGTACCTGGCCTGCCCCCGGGGCGCGGCCGAGGCAGGCTCCGGCACCCCGCTGATGCGGCCTTGCCGCGGCCCGACGGCCGGGGCCGCCGACCCTCTCCGCGGGCGCTGCCCTGGCCCCTGGGCCGGCCGTGGCCGTCGTGGTCTTCGGCCGCAGGCCGACTCTGTCGGCACCGCGGGTGTCCGGGGCGAGCGCTGCGGAGAGCGGTCGACGGGACCGGTCGCGCGGCCGCGGCGGTCGCAGGCCGACCTCAGGCGCCCGCTCGCGCCCCCGGGCGCAGCGCACCCGCGGGCCCGGCGCACCGCTTGCCCCCGGACGCAGCCCGCACACGCGGGCCTCGCGCAGGCCCGTCAGAACAGGCGGAGCTTGTCGTCCTCGATGCCGCGCAGTGCGTCGTAGTCCAGCACCACGCAGCCGATGCCCCGGTCCGTCGCCAGCACCCTTGCCTGCGGCTTGATCTCCTGCGCCGCGAACACGCCCTTCACCGGCGCCAGGTGCGGGTCGCGGTTCAGGAGTTCCAGGTAGCGGGTCAGCTGCTCCACGCCGTCGATCTCGCCGCGGCGCTTGATCTCCACCGCCACCGTCCCGCCGTCCGCGTCGCGGCACAGGATGTCCACCGGGCCGATGGCCGTGGGGTATTCGCGGCGGATCAGGCTGTATCCCTCGCCGAGTGTCTCGATCCGGTCGGCCAGAAGCTCCTGCAGGTGCGCTTCCACGCCGTCCTTGATGAGGCCCGGGTCCACCCCGAGCTCGTGCGACGAGTCGTGGAGGATTTCTTCCATCGTGATGATCAGTTTCTCGCCCGCTTTGTTCACCACGGTCCACACCTGGTCGTCGCCCTCCTTCAACGTGCACGGAGGTGACATCCAGTTCAGCGGTTTGTACGCCCTGTCGTCGGCGTGGATGGACACACTGCCGTCCGCCTTGACCAGGATCAATCGGGGAGCGGAGGGCAGATGGGCGGTGAGCCTGCCCGCGTAGTCCACGGAGCAGCGGGCGATGACGAGACGCATGGTCGGCAACGCTACTCGACCGACGCCGCCCCGCGCGATTCGCCCCGGAAGCCCCCTTCTTATTTGGCCGGTTGTGTTCCCAATCTCCTGGTGCGCTCAAGACACCGCACTTACCGTGGAAGCGGGAGGTTGCCGCTCGTGCACTCTGCGTCGTCCTACGCCGTTCGTATGCCGTCGTTTCGTCCGCTACCTCCTTCCCTGCCCGTAAGGCCCCGTTAGCCCGGGGCCGCGAGAGGAGAACCCATGTCGCTCGACGTCTCACCGGCGCTGTTGGAACAGGCCGAGCGAGGCGAGGTCGACGAAGCAGCTTTCGTCGACTGCGTCCGGACCTCCCTGCCCTACGCATGGGAGATGATCAGTTCTCTGGTGGCTCAGCTGAAGGTGGACGGCGGCGACTTCGCCGACAACCAGACGCCTCCGCCGGACGAGCAGGCACGTGGTCAGCTGCTGCGCGCACTCGCGAGTGACGCCATTCGCGGTGCGCTCCAGCGGCACTTTGGTGTGCGTCTGGCATTCCAGAACTGCCACCGCGTCGCGGTGTTCCCGCTGGACTCCTCGGTGGACGAGCGGCTCGCCCGCTTCACTTCCGTACGGGCCCAGCTGCTCAATCAGTCGCCCGAACTGCGCGACTGCTGAGATCTTCCGCTGCCGCTCCGCATCCCGGGACGTACTCACCGGTGCCGGGGCGGCGGCACTGTGCGCGTTCGAGCGAACGCGTGCGACCTCGGCCGGGACGACGGGACCGGCCGGGGTCGTACGGCCGGTCTGCTCAGGCGAGCTGCGGCAGCACGTCCGCACCCAGGCGCCGTACGTTCTCCTCGGTCGCCGCCAGATCGCCCGAGCCCTCGGCCAGCAGCGCGAAGCGCGTGATGCCGGTGCGCTCCGCCGTGGCGGCGAGCCGGTCGGCCGCCAGCCGCGGGGTGCCCACGGGGTGCAGCGCGCACAGCAGTTCCGTGTACGCCAGGGGGTCGCGCATCGTGCGGTGCCGGCCGTCGACCGTGACGTGCGCGTCCAGGCCCTGCTTGAGCCAGCCGGGCAGCGCCTTCACCAGGGTCTCGGTCGCATCGGCGGCCCGGTCGGCGATCTGGACGACGCCCGCCGACACATGAGGCGCCGCCGCGATCTCGTCGGGGGAACGGCCGCAGGCCCGCGCATGCGAGCGCCACAGGGCGACCATCTCCGCCTTCTCCTCGTCCCCGCAGTGCATCCCGAGCAGCATCGGCAGCCCGCGCTCGGCGGCGAGCCGCACGCTCTTCGGCGACGTACAGGCGACGACGACCTCGGGGCCGCCGGGCGGGCCGCCGATCAGCTCGTCCGCCCGCGGCACGACCGCGACCTCGCGGAAGGCGAACCGCTCGCCGTCCGCGCCGACGCGCGGCTCGCGCAGCCACCGCATCAGCAGATCGAGCGATTCGGGGAACCCGCTCTCGTACGCGGCCGCTCCGGAGCCGAACACCTCCAGATCGACCCACGGACCGCCACGCCCCACCCCGAGCGTGAACCGCCCGCCGGAGGTGAGGTGGAGCAACGCCGCCTGCTCGCCGAGCGCCACGGGATGGACGGTCGGCAGCACGCTCACGGCCGTGCCGACCCGGATCCGGCGCGTGCGGCCGAGGAGCAGCGCCGCGAGAGTCACCGCCGACGGGCACACCCCGTACGGTACGAAGTGGTGCTCCGCCAACCAGACGGAATCCAGCCCGGTTTGCTCCGCGACCTCGGCGGTCCGCACCGCCCGGTGCAGCGCCTCCCCCTGCCCCTGTCCCGGGAACTGGGCTGCCAGTACGAAAGTCCCAACGCGCATCGCCTTTAGCCTCCTTGCGGCCGACGCGTCACTCCCCCACCGGCAACAACGTCCGACACGTGCCAAAGGCACGGCCGGACGGGAAGTTGTTGCGATTGTCCGGTAACCGGCGCTCGCCGGCAGCCACGGTCTCACAGCCGGCGGGACGAGTGCCCCGCTTCTCGGCCCTTACGCTGGAATGGAACTGTTTCCGTCTCCCGTGAGGTGTCCACGTGTCCCCGCGCCGCAACCGCCCCCGAGGCGGCGAGAAGCCGACCGAGCGAGCAACGGAGAGCGGCGACCGGTACGGCGGGTTCGGGAGCAGCGAGACCTGGCAGGGCGAGGACTGGTCGGTGCGCCACGTCGCGGGCGCACGCGCCGCCGGCAAGACGTACCGCTGCCCGGGCTGCGACCAGGAGATCCCCTCCGGCCTCCCGCACGTGGTGGCCTGGCCCGAGCACGGGGGGGTCGACGACCGGCGCCACTGGCACAAGGCGTGCTGGAACGCGAAGGACCGCCGCACCACGCGGGTGCAGCGGTCCCGGAACGCGCCTCGCTACTGAGGTCTCACACGTCGCGGCTGTTGATCACGACGAACGCGCCGCCCATCGCCACGGCGCTGATGACGAGCATGATCCACACCGGCTCCCAGCCGACCGGGCCCGAGGAGCCGCCGGCCGCGGCCTCGCCGTAGATGCCGATGAGCTGGCTCGGGACCGCGTAGTCGAGCAGGAACTCCTGCACGTCGGCGAGCGATTCCGAGAACATGAACATGGCCGCGACGAGCGGCAGCAGCATCACGCCGATCATGATCGTGATGGCTCCGGCCGAGTGCCGGATCATCGTGCCGACGGCCAGCGACAGCAGACCGATCGAGGCGACGAACAGCGCGACGCCGACCGTCGCGCGCAGCCACTCGTCGCCGGTGGGCTCGGTGGCCTCCACCATGCCCGTCTGGATCGCGGCGACCAGCGCGGCGAAGACCAGGGTGATGGTGAAGACGAGGGCGAAGAAGACGATCGCCTTGGCGGCCAGCACGCGCGAACGGCTGGGGCAGGCGGTCAGGGTCGTACGGATCATGCCGGTGCCGTACTCGGAGGCGATCGTCAGCACGCCCAGCGTCATCACGCAGATCGTGCCGAGCAGAATGCCGAAGAAGCCGAAGCCGAGCGCCGATTCCCCCTGCAGGTCGACGTCGCTGGCGGCCACGATCGCGGCGACGCCCAGACCGATGCCGAGCATCAGCACGATCATCACGCCGAGCGTCCACATCGTGGAGCGCACCGAGCGGATCTTGGTCCACTCGGAGGCGAGGGCGTCGCCGAGGTGCGCGCCGCGGACCGGGATGGGAGAGGCGTACGTGGGCGCGGCGGCGCCCGGATGCTGGTAGGGGGTGGTCATCGGGCGTCCTCGGGCTTGGTCGGGTCGGCGGGGGCGGCAGCAGGGGGAGCGACGGGCGGCGCGGGCTGGACGGGCGCGCCCGGCGCCACGGCCGCGTACGGGTTCTGCCCGGCTCCGGGCGGCGGCGGGGCGTACCAGCCCTGCTGCGGGACATCGGGGATCTGCGGCTGCGGCGGCAGATAGCCCATCGGCGGCTGCTGCATCAGCCCCGCCTTCTGGTCGTCGGTGGAGCGGTAGTCGACGGCGCCCTGCGTCATCCGCATGTACGCCTCCTCCAGGGACGCCTGGTGCGGCGACAGCTCCCACAGCCGGACGTCCGCCTCGTGGGCCACGTCGCTGATCCTCGGCAGCGCGAGCCCGGTGACGCGCAGGGCGCCGTCCGGCTCGGACATGACCTGCCCGCCCGCCTCCGTGAGCGCCGCGAGCAGCTTCTCGCGCTGCTGCGGGTCGGTCTGCGGCGTGCGCACGCGCGCGAAATCGGCCGAGTTGTGCGAGATGAAGTCCTTGACGCTCATGTCCGCGAGCAGCTGCCCCCGGCCGATGACGATCAAGTGGTCGGCCGTGAGCGCCATTTCGCTCATCAGGTGCGAGGAGACGAAGACGGTACGGCCCTCGGCGGCCAGCTGCTTCATCAGATTGCGCACCCACAGGATGCCCTCGGGGTCGAGACCGTTGACCGGCTCGTCGAAGAGCAGCACCTGCGGGTCGCCGAGCAGCGCCGCCGCGATGCCGAGCCGCTGTCCCATACCGAGCGAGAAGCCCTTGGAACGCCGCTTGGCGACGTCCTGGAGGCCGACGACCCCGAGCACCTCGTCGACCCGGCGGGCCGGGATGCCGGACAGCTGCGCCAGCGACAGAAGGTGGCTGCGCGCGCTGCGCCCGCCGTGCACGGCCTTGGCGTCCAGCAGCGCACCGACCTGCCGCGGCGCGTTCGGCAGCTGCCGGTACGGCCGGCCGCTGATGGTGACCTGCCCCTCGGTCGGCTTGTCGAGCCCGAGGATCATGCGCATCGTCGTGGACTTGCCGGCGCCGTTGGGTCCGAGGAACCCGGTGACGGCGCCGGGCCGCACCTGGAAGGAAAGGTTGTACACGGCCGTCTTGGCGCCGTAGCGCTTCGTCAGGCCGACTGCCTCGATCATTCTCCAGCCCCATCGACGTTCGGGTCGTCGGGGCACAGGCCATGCATGCCGTACGCCCCCGTAAGAGTTAGGAGGATATCCGGGCCTTGACGGTTCCGTTCAAGCCGTGCGAGGTGGGCCCGCGCCCGTGTCCGCCGCGGCCCGCCCCGTGCGCCGGGCCCGAGGACGCCTACGCGTCCCGCTTCTTGATCACCACGAAGCCGCCGATCAGTGCCGCCGCCACCCACAGCAGCATGATGCCCAGGCCGCCCCAGGGCCCGTACGGGGAGTCGCCGCTGTTCATCGCGCCCGGGACGACCTGCATGATCTTGGACCCGGCCTGGTCGGGGAAGTAGCGCGCCACGTCCCTCGCGCCCGGGACCGCGGACAGGATCTGCGACACCAGGAAGAAGAAGGGCATCAGGATGCCCAGCGACAGCATCGAGCTGCGCAGCATCGCGGCGACACCCATCGAGAAGATCGCCATCAGACCCATGTAGATGCCGCCGCCGACGACCGCGCGCAGCACGTTCTCCTCGCCGATCGTCGTGCGGTGCTCGCCCAGCAGCGCCTGGCCGAGGAAGAAGGTCAGGAAGCTCGTCGCCATCCCCACCACCAGCGCCAGCAGTCCGGCCACCGTGATCTTGCTGAAGAGGAAGGTGGCGCGCTGCGGGACGGCCGCGAGCGACGTGCGGATCATGCCGGAGCTGTACTCCGTGCCGACCACGAGGACACCGAAGACGACCATCGCCAGCTGGCCCAGCACCATCCCCGAGAAGCTGATCAGCGTCGGGTCGAAGGTGAGGCGCTCGGGGGCGGGCAGGTCCTCGAAGGTGGAGTTCATCAGGGCGCAGAGCGCGGCGCTCATGGCCACCGTGACCGCGAGCGCGCAGATCAGGGTCCAGCGCGTCGAGGAGACCGTGCGGATCTTGGTCCACTCGGACTGGAGGACGGCGGGTACGGATGCCATCGGTCAGGCTCCCTTGTTGCGCGGGGCCCACTGCGGGGCGGCGGTGCCGGTGGCGGCAGGTGCGGGGACGGGCGCGGCCGCGTCGGTGGCGTGCGCGTGGTACTCCACGGCGCCGGCCGTCATCTGCATGAACGCCTCCTCGAGCGAGGCGCGTTGGGCGCTGAGCTCGTGCAGCACGATCCGGTGCTCCGCCGCCAGCTCACCCAGCTGCTCCGTGGAAGCCCCGTCGATCTCCAGCGTGCCGTTGCCCGACTCGACGGCGATCAGACCGGCCGTGTGCAGGACGTCCAGCAGCTTCTCCCGCTGCGGAGTGCGCAGCCGGACATAACTGCGGGAGTTCTCGTGAATGAAATCGGCCATTGATGTGTCGGCGAGCAGTCTGCCCTGGCCGATCACGATCAAGTGGTCGGCGGTGAGCGCCATTTCACTCATCAGATGGGAGGAGACGAAGATCGTCCGGCCTTCGGCGGCAAGAGTCTTCATCAGATTGCGGATCCAGTGAATACCCTCGGGGTCCAGACCATTGACGGGCTCGTCGAACATCAGGATCTCGGGATCGCCGAGCAGCGCCGAGGCGATTCCCAGCCGTTGACCCATACCGAGGGAGAAGCTCTTGGACTTCTTGCGGGCCACCGCCGTCAGCCCGACCACGTCGAGGACCTCGGTCACGCGGGCGGCCGCGATCCGGTTCGCCTGGGCCAGGCAGAGCAGGTTGTTGTAGGCGCTGCGGCCGCCGTGCATCGCCTTGGCGTCCAGCAGGGCGCCGATGTACTTGAGCGGTTCGTCGAGATCCCGGTAGTGCTTGCCGTCGATCCGGACCGTGCCGCTGGTGGGGTTGTCCAGATCGAGCATCATGCGCATCGTCGTCGACTTTCCCGCGCCGTTGGGACCGAGGAAGCCGGTCACCATGCCCGGGCGGACCGTGAAGGACAGATGGTCGACGGCGACCTTCGTACCGAAGTGCTTGGTGAGGCCCTCGAGCTCGATCATGCGTTTCACGCTACGGGGGCATCATGGCGTCCGCCACCGGGTTCGCCCAACGGAACAGGGCCATTCCGGATCGGCCGGCGACGCGCGAGTGCCCGGCGCGGAGGCGGCCCACGACGCGCGAGTGCCCGGTGCCGAAACGGCACCGGGCACTCGTCGGATCCGGCCTGCGGAAGGCGTCAGCGGGACTGCTGCGCCGGAACCCCGCGGGAGATCGGCTCGTCGTCCGCCGGCGTACCCGCCGCGGCCACGGCCGCACCGGTCAGCGTCGCCAGCATCTCGCGGACGTTCGTCAGCTGGGCGTTGATCGAGTCGCGGCGGTTCGTCAGCGCCGCCAGCTCGCGCTCCGATTCGCTGCGGATACGGTCGGCCTTGGCGTTCGCGTCGGCCACGATGTCCTCGGCCTGACGCTGCGCCGTCTCCACCGTCTGACGGGCCCTGCGCTCCGCGTCCGTGCGCAGCTTCTCGGCCTCCAGACGCAGCTGCTCGGCGCGGTGCTCGATCTCCGCCAGGCGCTTCTCCGCCTTCGCCTGACGGGAGGCCAGGTCGCGCTCGGACTGCTCGCGGCGCTTGGCCAGGTTGGTCTCGAAGTCCGCGGCGGCCTGGGCGGCCTTGGCGCGGGTCTCCTCGAAGAGCGCGTCCGCCTCCTCACGCTTGGACTGCGCGTCCTTCTGCGCCTCGGCACGCAGCGAGTTGGCCTCACCCTGTGCCTTCTCGACGATACGGACGCCCTCGTCCTCCGCCTTCGCCTTGCGCTCGGCCGCGAACGACTCGGCGTCGTTGCGCACCTGCTGAGCGGCGGACTCGGCGAGCTCACGGTGCTGCTCGGCCGCGCGACGGGCCTCCTCGCGCAGGTCCTTCGCCTCCTCCTCGGCGAGACGGAGGATCTTCTCGACACGCGCGCCGAGTCCCGCGTACGACGGCTCGGCGTCGTTGACCTGGGCCTGGGCGTTCTGCGTCTCGAGGTGGAGCTCCTCGATGCGCTTTTCCAGAGAGGTGATTCGGGCCAGAGCACTATCACGGTCGGCGACGAGTTTGGTAATGCGGTCGTCCACCTGACCGCGGTCGTAACCACGCCGCACGAGCTCGAAGCCGAAGGGGGAGGAAGTGTCGCTCATGGGGTTCCTGTCGAATGAGACCGGTGAGGTGTTAGAGGGAATCCTAGGGGCCGAAGCGGCGTGTCATCGAGCGGATGCCGGTTTGATCTGGAGAATGTCCAGCCTTTTGAGTGGCTAGCCGTCGGACGACTTGCCACTCGAACGTGTAACCCCTGCTGATGCTCCCGCCTTGACGGCTCCCGCTCCGGAACCGCCGTTGGCCGAAGCCTTACCCCCCGTCGGCGCCTCGAAAGACTCCAACGCCTCAAGAACATCCTGGACACGGGAGATCTCGGCCTGGATGTCCTCGCGCCTGCGCACCAGCACGTCGAGCTCCCGCTTGCCCTCGGCGATCGTGCGCTCGGCCTCCCGGTCGGCCTCGGCCTTCACGCGCTCGGCCTCGCGGACCAGTTCGGCCTTCCTGGCCTCGGCCTCCTTCAGGAGCGCCTCGGCCCGCTTCACGGCGGCGATCCTGACCTTGCCGGCCTCCGAATCGGCCTCCGACACCAGCTTCTTGGCCTTGGCCTCCGCATCGGCGAGCTGCTCCTCGGCGGCCTTGACCAGCTTGTCGACGCGCTCCCCGGCCGTCTTCATCTGCTCCGAGGTCTCCCGGCGGGCCCGCTCGTGCAGCTCCTCGATCTCGCTCTCGACCCGTGCCCGCAGCTCCTCGCCGCGCTCCCTTATCGCCGCCGCGTCCCGGCGCGCGCCGACCAGCAGTTCGTCGGCGTCCGTACGCGCCTTCTCCACCCGCGCGTTGCCCTCGACGGTCGCCTCGGTGACGATCCGGTCGGCCTCCTTGCGGGCGGCGCCGACCATCGTGTCGGCCTGCTCCTCCGCCTCGGTGGCCGCGCGCAGCGCCTCCTCCTGCGCCTTGGCCATCAACTGGTCGGCCTGCTCGGCCGCGTCCGCGCGGCGCTTGGCCGCCGCCGTGCGCGCCTCGTCCAGCAGCCGGTCCGCCTCGGCACGCGCCTCGCTGCGCAGTTGCTCGGCAGCGGCCTCCGTCTCGGCACGGTGCCGTTCCGCCTCCGCCCGCATCCGCTCGGCGGCCTGCTGCGCGGTGCCCACCGTCTCGGCGGCCTCGGCCCGCATCCGTTCGGCGTCGCCGGCCGCCTCGGTCCGCACCCGCTCCGCCTCCGCGGCCGTCTCCGCCGCGATCCGCTCGGCCTCGCCCGTCGCCTCGGAGATGAGCTGGTCCGCCTGCGCCGCGGCGTCGGCACGGCGCTTGTCCGCGGCCCTGCGCGCCTCGTCGAGCACCTGCTCGCGGTCGGCGCGCACCGCCGCGCGCATCTGCTCGACCTCGGCCTCGCCGTCCACCTTGATCTGCTCGGCCTCGCTGAGCAGCCGCGTCGCGTCCGCCTCCGCGGTGGCCAGCACCTCGGCGGCCTCCGTGCGCAGCCGCTCGCTCTCGCTCGTCGCCTCGCCGACCAGCAGGTCCGCCTGCGTCGCCGCCTCGGAACGGATCCGGTTCGCGTCCTCGCGCGCCTCCGCGCGGGTCCGCGACGCGTCCTGCTCGGCGGAGGCGAGCGAGTCCGACGCCTCCGTACGCATCCGCTGGGCGTACTCAGAGGCGTCCGTCCGCAGCCGCTCCGCCTCCGCGATCGCCTCGGCGACGGTCCGCTCGGCCAGCGCCTGCGCGGCCTCCGTCTCCTCCCGCGCCCGCTCCCGCAGCCGGGCCGCGTCCTCGGAGGCACGCTCCCGCTCCGCGTACGCGTCCGCGCGGACCCGGTCCGCCTCCTCCTGCGCCTCGGCGCGGGTGCGCTCGGCCGCGTGCTCGGCGGCGCTGCGCAGCCCGGCGATCTCCTCCTCGGCCTGCTCCTGCAGCCCGCTGACGGAGTCCCGCACCTGCTGGGCGGTCTGCTCGGCGGCCGAGACCATCTCCGTGGCGCGCCGGTCCGCCTCCTCCACGAGCCGCTGCGCCTCGGCCTGCGCCTCCTCGACCCGCTTGCGGGCCGACGCCAGCAGCTCCTCGCTCTGCTCGCGGGCCCGTTCGCGCTCCTGGCCGGCCTCCGCGCGCGCCGACTCGAGGGTCTCCTCGGCCGACCGGCGACGACGGGCCGCCTCCTCCTGCGCGGCGGCCAGCGCCTCGGCGGCCTCCGCGCCGAGCCGCTCGGCGGCCGCAGCGGCCTCCGCCCGTACCCGGTCGGCGGTGTCCTGGGCCTCGGTGCGCAGCCGCTCCGCCTCGCTCGCCGCCTCGCTGGTGAGCCGTACGGCAACGGTCTCGGCCTCCGCACGGGCCGCCGACGCGTCGGCGGCTGCCTCGGTGCGCAGCCGCTCCGCCTCCTGCTCGGCCTGCGCCTGGAGCGTACGCAGCCGCTCCGCGGCCTCCGTGCGCAGCCGTTCGGTCTCCTCCGCCGCCTCGCGGCGGATCCGCTCGCCCTCCGCACGGGCCTCGGTGAGGTTCTCCTCGGCGCTCGCGAGCCGGGCCGTGGCCTCGGTGTGCAGCCGCGTCAGCTCCTCGGCGGCCTCCGCCTGCCGGGCCGCGACGCCGCGTTCGGTCTCCTCGCGCAGCCGGTCCGCCTCGGCCTCGGCCGCCGCGCGCATGCCGTCCGCCTGCTCCTCGGCCTCCGCGCGCAGCCGGTCGGCCTCGGCGCGGGTGCGCTCCAGCGTCTCCTCGGCCTGCTTGCGCAGCGTGGTGGCGCGCTCGATCGCCTCGGTGCGCACCTTCTCGGAGTCGCCCGCCGCCTTCGTCCGCAGCTCGTCCGCGTCCGTACGCGCCTTGGTCAGCAGCTCCTCGGCTGTCTTCGCCGCCTCCTCGATCTGCTGGACGGCCTCGCGCCGCGCCTCGCCGCGGATCCGCTCGCCCTCGGCGACCGCCTCGGCACGCAGCTGCTCGGCCTCGCCGCGCAGCCGGCGCGCCTCCTCCTGGAGCTCGACCGTCTTGGCGCGGTACTCCTTGGTGTCGTCCTTGGCCGCGCCCTTGAGCTGGTCGGCCTGCTCGGCCGCCTCACCGCGCAGCCGGTCCGCCTCGGCCTCGGCCTCGCGCCGGATCCGCTCGGCCTCCTCGCTCGCCGCGCGGGTGGTCGCCTTGGCGTCCTCCGACGCCTTGGTCAGCACTTCCTCCGCGGTGCGGGCGGCCTTCGCGAGCTGGGCGGCGGAGTCCTCGGCGGCCGCCGTACGGGCCTTCTCGGTGGCGTCCGCGACCAGCTTCTCGGCCTCGGCACGGGCGTCCGCGAGCGCCTGCTCGGCGTCGGCCTTCAGCGCCTCCGAGTCCTTGGTCGCCTCGGCGACCAGCCGGGCGATCTCCGCCTTGGCCGTACGCGTGCGCTGCTCGTTGACCGACTCGGCCGACGAAAGTTGCTTGGCCGCGGACTCCTTGGCCTCGGCGACCAGCTTCTCGGACTCCGCCCGCGCCTCGCGGAGCCTGTCCTCCGCCTCCTGCATCCGCGCCTCGGCGGCACGGCTGAGCTCCGCGGCCTGCTGGCGGGCCTGGTCGGACTCGGCCGTGGTCGACGAACGCAGCTGCTCGGCGTGGGCGGTCGCCTCCTGCGCCTGGTTCGATGCGGCGGTCAGCAGCCGCTCGGCGTCCTTGCGGGCACGCAGCAGGATCGCCTCGGCCTCGGCGCGGGCCGCCTCGGCCTCGCTGCCGAGCCGGCGGCGGGCCTCCTCGGTGATCCTCGCGGCCTCGGCGCGCGCCGCGGCAAGCGACTGCTCGGCCTCGGCGCGGGACTGGTCCAGCAGACGCTGCGCCTGCGACTCGGTGCGGGCGCGCAACTGCTCGGCCCAGGCGACGTTCTCGTTGACGTGCGACTCGACGGTCCGGCGGCGCTCGGCCAGCTCCTGGTCGAGACGCTGCCTGCGCTGCACCGCCTCGGCGTGCAGCTCGGCCTGGAGGCGCGCCTGGTGCTCGGCGTGCTCCTGAAGGATGCGCTGGGTCTGGGCGCGCGCCTCGCGCAGCTCCCGCTCGGCGTCCGAGCGCAGCTGGTCCGCCTGGATCTGGGCATTACGGAGCAACTGCTCGGCCTGGTAACCGAGGTCGGCGGTGTCATGGGCAGGGCGGGAGGCGAGCGTGCGCCGCGCCTCATGGAGTTTGGCGCGCAACACCTCGACCTGGTAGCCGAGGTCCTCGGCATGCTGGACGGCCTTCTCCCGCTCGGTCTTCAGCCGGTCCATCTCGGCCTCGAACCGCGAGAGGTGGTCGTCGTCAGCTCGGTGGCTCTCCTGGCGTTCGTAGCCCCGCACTGCGCGGTCCCATCCGTCCCCTGGTCGCAACTGTCTCCACACGAGCACCGTTCGCCGGCGAACGGCCCCCCGGGGAATGGTGACAGATCAACGACGGAGACGCGGCACGGCCCCGACCCGGCCCCGGCCCGGAACGGCCCACTCTACCGGGCCGGGAATCGTGTCGGTCAGTGCTCCGTTGCAGAGGTGACGAGTTCGGTGAGAACGCCGTGGCAGTCCTTCGGGTGGAGGAAGGTGATGCGCGACCCCATGGAGCCGATACGCGGTTCGTCGTACAGCACACGGACACCCTTGTCCCGGATGTCCTGCGCATCGCCGTCGACGTCCGCCGTCCCGAAGGCGATGTGGTGCACCCCCTCGCCGTTCTTGGCCAGCCACTTGCCCACCGCGGAGTCCTCGCGGGTGGGCTCCAGGAGCTGGAGATAGGAGGCGCCGCCGTCGGACGTCTCGTTGATCTTGAGCATGGCCTCCCGCACGCCCTGCTCCTCGTTGACCTCCTCGTGGAAGACCTCGAAGCCGTAGGTCGCACGGTAGAACTCGACAGTCCTGTCGAGGTCGAGACAGGCGATCCCGATGTGGTCGATTCGCGTCAGCATTTCTCCAGTGCAGCGCCCCGGCGCCCGATTACGCAACGTGCGCGCGATCACACCGGCCGACCGGTGACCGGCGACGGTACCGCTCAGTACATTTGAGTAAACCCTCGTTCACTCCTCAGCTGCGGCTGAAAGGGGATCGTGCACATGTCTGGAACGACCGGTACCACCTCCGTGATCGTCGCGGGTGCTCGTACGCCCATGGGCCGTCTGCTCGGCTCGCTCAAGTCCTTCTCCGGCGCCGACCTCGGAGGCTTCGCCATCAAGGCCGCCCTCGAACGCGCCGGCATCGGCGGCGACCAGGTGCAGTACGTGATCATGGGACAGGTGCTCCAGGCGGGCGCCGGCCAGATCCCCGCCCGCCAGGCCGCGGTCAAGGCCGGCATCCCGATGAACGTCCCGGCCCTGACCGTCAACAAAGTGTGTCTGTCCGGTCTGGACGCCATCGCGCTCGCCGACCAGCTGATCCGCGCCGGTGAGTTCGACGTGATCGTCGCCGGCGGCCAGGAGTCCATGACCAACGCGCCGCACCTGCTGCCGAAGTCCCGCGAGGGCTACAAGTACGGCGCGATCGAGATGCTCGACGCCATGGCGTACGACGGCCTCACCGACGCCTTCGAGAACATCGCCATGGGCGAGTCGACGGAGAAGCACAACACCCGCCTCGGCATCCCGCGCGACGTGCAGGACGAGATCGCGGCGCTCTCCCACCAGCGGGCCGCCGCCGCGCAGAAGAACGGCCTCTTCGAGGCGGAGATCACGCCCGTCGAGATCCCGCAGCGCAAGGGCGACCCGGTCCTGTTCGCCAAGGACGAGGGCATCCGCGCGGAGACGACCGCCGAGTCGCTGGGCAAGCTGCGCCCCGCGTTCTCCAAGGACGGCACGATCACCGCGGGCACGTCCTCGCAGATCTCGGACGGCGCCGCGGCCGTCGTCGTGATGAGCAGGACCAAGGCCGAGGAGCTGGGCCTGGAGTGGATCGCCGAGATCGGCGCCCACGGCAATGTCGCCGGCCCCGACAACTCCCTGCAGTCGCAGCCGTCCAACGCCATCCGGCACGCGCTGAAGAAGGAGGGCCTGGAGGTCGAGGACCTCGACCTCATCGAGATCAACGAGGCCTTCGCCGCGGTCGCCCACCAGTCAATGAAGGACCTCGGCGTTACGCCGGAAAAGGTGAATGTGAACGGTGGGGCGATCGCGCTCGGCCATCCCATCGGCATGTCCGGTGCACGCGTCGTGCTCCACCTGGCGCTGGAGCTCAAGCGCCGCGGCGGCGGCGTCGGCGCGGCGGCGCTGTGCGGCGGCGGCGGTCAGGGCGACGCGCTGATCGTCCGCGTACCGTCCAAGTAACCCGCCAGGCAAGGAGCGATACGTGATGGTGGACGTCCCCCAGTTGGTCGCCCAGGCGAGGGAGGGCCGGCCGCGTGCGGTGGCCCGGCTGATCTCACTCGTGGAGGGGGCGTCCCCGCAGCTGCGCGAGGTGATGGCGACGCTGGCCCCGCTGACCGGCGGTGCGTACGTGGTGGGCCTGACGGGCTCGCCGGGCGTCGGCAAGTCGACCTCCACGTCCGCGCTGGTCTCCGCCTACCGGCGGGCCGGGAAGCGGGTCGGCGTCCTGGCCGTCGACCCGTCCTCGCCCTTCTCGGGCGGGGCGCTGCTGGGCGACCGCGTACGGATGTCGGACCACGCGTCCGACCCGGGCGTCTACATCCGCTCGATGGCCACCCGCGGCCATCTGGGCGGGCTGGCCTGGGCCGCGCCGCAGGCGATCCGCGTCCTGGACGCGGCCGGCTGCGACGTGATCCTCGTCGAGACGGTGGGCGTCGGCCAGTCGGAGGTGGAGATCGCCTCCCAGGCCGACACCTCGGTGGTGCTGCTCGCGCCCGGCATGGGTGACGGCATCCAGGCGGCCAAGGCGGGAATCCTCGAGATCGGCGACGTGTACGTCGTCAACAAGGCGGACCGGGACGGCGCGGACGCGACGGCCCGGGAGCTGAACCACATGCTGGGCCTCGGCGAGGCCCGGGGCCCCGGCGACTGGCGGCCGCCGATCGTCAAGACGGTCGCGTCGCGGGGCGAGGGCGTGGACGAGGTCGTCGAGGCGCTGGAGAAGCACCGGGCCTGGATGGAGGAGCACGGCGTCCTCGCGGAGCGCCGGGCACGCCGGGCGGCGACGGAGGTCGAGACGATCGCGGTCACGGCGCTGCGCGAGCGCATCGGCGACCTCCATGGCGACCGCCGGCTGGGCTCGCTGGCGGCGCGCATCGTGGCGGGCGAACTGGACCCGTACCGGGCGGCGGACGAACTGGTGGCGGGCCTGACGCAGTCGTAGGCGGGGGCCTCTTCGCATGGCAGGGGCCGCTGCGTGCGGGCCGCTGCGTGGGGCTGTTCCCCTCCCCGCCCCTTCCCGTAACCGGGGCAAGCCCCGGACCCCGTACCGCGCGGTGTCCTCAAACGCCGGACGGGCTGGATTCGCTCCGCGGAATCAGCCCCGCCGGCGTTTGAGGCGCGGGGGCCCGGGGGCAGAGCCCCCGGCGCAACCCCCCGCTCAGTCGTCCGCGCCGTCGTCGTCCCGCTCCACCGACGTCTTCGACGTCTTCGCGTCGACCTTCACGTCGGTCCCGTCGTCGCCGTTGCCCTTGCCGTCGTGGAGTTCGACCTCCCAGTGGTCGCCTCCGTCGTCGTCGAAGTCCACCGACGTCACCGTCCCGCCGGGGTGGGCCTTGAGCGCGGCCTCGACCGCCTCGCGGATGTCCACGGACGCGGCGCGCAGCGCGGCGCGGTCGCGGTCGTCGTCACCGTCGTCGTCGTTCCGGTCGTCGGCCCGCACCGCGCCGGTCTTCGCGTCGACGTTCAGCTCGTGCATCCGGCCGTCCTTGCCGAGCACGTGCACCTCCCAGTGGCCGTCGCCGTCGTCGTCGCGGTCGACGGAGTCCACCGTGCCCGGCGTCTGCCGCAGGGCCGCGGCAACGGCCTCCGACGCCGTCAGCGACCCGGCGGGCACGGCACGGTCGTCGTCGCGGTCGTCCCTGTCGTCCCTGTCGTCGCGGTCGTCGTCCTTCGCCACCGCCGCGCTCGCCGACCGCGGCGCGTCGTCGTCGGCCGACACCGCCACCGCCGTATACGCGCCGCCGCCCACCAGCACCGCCGCTGCGACGGTCGCGATCACCAGGTTGCGCTTCATGAGGGGGTCCTCCCGAGTCGTTCGCTCGTCGCCGGTTGCGACAGGAACCAATCTCGCCGGGCCATGCTGAACCCAGCCTGAAGCCACCTGAAGAGATCTTCAGCCACGGTTTGCGACCCTGAGCGCATGAGGTTGTTGATCGTGGAGGACGAGAAGCGGCTCGCCCTGTCCCTCGCCGCGGGGCTGACGGCCGAGGGCTACGCCGTGGACGTCGTCCACGACGGTCTGGAGGGACTGCACCGCGCCGGCGAGGGGGTGCACGACCTCGTCGTGCTCGACATCATGCTCCCCGGCATGAACGGCTACCGCGTCTGCGCCGCCCTCCGCGCCGCCGGTCACGACATGCCCATCCTGATGCTCACCGCCAAGGACGGCGAGTACGACGAGGCCGAGGGGCTGGACACCGGTGCCGACGACTACCTCACCAAGCCCTTCTCGTACGTCGTCCTCGTCGCCCGCGTGAAGGCCCTGCTGCGCCGCCGTGGCCGGGCCGGGGGGTCGCCCGTGCTGGCCGTCGGCGACCTGCGCGTGGACACGGCCGCCCGTCGCGTGTTCTGCGGGGAGAACGAAGTGGCCCTGACGGCCAAGGAGTTCGCAGTGCTGGAGCAACTGGCGACCCGCGCCGGAGAGGTGGTCGGCAAGCCCGACATCCTCGAACACGTCTGGGACTTCGCCTACGAGGGCGACCCCAACATCGTCGAGGTGTACATCAGCTCCCTGCGCCGCAAGCTCGGCGCCACCCGTATCCAGACCGTGCGCGGAGCGGGCTACCGCCTGGTGGCGGCGTCATGAGGTCCGTACGGGCACGGGCCGCGCTCGGCGCCACCCTCGTCGTCGCGGTCGCGCTGATCGCCGCCGGCGCGGCCGTCCTGCTGGCGCTGCGGTCCAACCTCATCGACCGGACGGACCTTCAGGCCGAGGTCGTGGCCAGGGAGGTGGCCTCCGAGATCGCCCTCGACACGCCGCTCGACCGTCTGGAGCTGCCGGACGACGACGGGCGGCCCGTCCAGGTCGTCGAGGAGGGCGGGCGGGTGGCGGCTGTCAGCGAGGGCCTGGAGGCGATCGCCGGGACGTCGAGCACGGCCGTCGCACCCCAGCCGTCGGCGCCGGCGTCGCCCGGCGGTGACGACGACGATGACGATGACGACGACCCGGCGCGCGGCGAGGTCGCGAACGACGCACCGCGCTTCACCTCCGGCACCGCCACCGTCGACGGTGAACGCGCGGACTACCGGTTCGCCGCCGTCGAGGTGACGTCCGGCCGGGAGCAGCGGACCTACACCGTGTACGCCGGAGCCCCGCTCGCGACCGAGCAGGAGGCCGTCGGCACGGTCCGCGACGCGATGCTGGTCGGCCTGCCGCTGCTGCTCGCGGTGGTCGGCTCGGTGACCTGGCTGGTCACCCGCCGCGCACTGCGGCCCGTGGAGGGCATCAGGAGCGAGATGGCGGCCATCACCGCGTCCGAGGACCTGTCCCGCCGCGTCCCCGAGCCCGGCTCGGGGGACGAGGTGGCCCGGCTCGCCCGTACGACCAACGAGACGCTGGCCGCGCTCGAGGTGTCGGTCGAGCGGCAGCGCCGGTTCGTCGCGGACGCCTCGCACGAACTGCGCAGCCCCATCGCCTCCCTGCGCACCCAGCTCGAAGTGGGCGCGGCGCACCCGGAGTTGCTGGACGTGCCAGGGGCGGTGGAGGACACCGTACGGCTTCAGCAGCTGGCCGCGGACCTGTTGCTGCTGGCGCGCCTGGACGCGGGGGAGCGGCCGGGGCAGACGCGCCTGGACGCGGCGCGGCTGCTGCGCGAGGAGGTGGCGCTGGGGGCACCTCCCGGGCCCGCAGGGCCCAGGGGGAGGCCGGCCGACCGGGTCCCGGTCGAGGTGCGTGCCGAGGAGGGGCTGGAAGTGGCCGGATCGCGCGGGCAGTTGGCCCGGGTGCTGGGCAATCTGCTGGACAACGCGCAGCGCCACGCGGCCACCTCGGTCACCGCGTCGGTACGGCAGGAGCGCGGCCGGGTCGTGTTCGCGGTCGGCGACGACGGATCGGGCGTGCCCGAGGAGCAGCGGGAGCGGATCTTCGAGCGGTTCGTACGCCTGGACGACGCCCGCAGCCGGGACGAGGGCGGTGCGGGACTTGGCCTGGCCATCGCGCGTGATGTGGCGCGGCGCCATGGCGGGACGCTCACGGTGGGCCGGTCCCCGGCGGGCGGAGCACTGTTCGAACTGAGCCTGCCGCTCGCCCCGGAGCCCTCGTAGGGCGTGCGTGGCGGTCCGGGGCTGTCCTCGTAGGGCGTGCGTGGCGGTCCGGGGCTGTCCTCGTAGGGCGTGCGTGGCGGTCCGGGGTGGCGGGCCGGGGTGGCGGCCCCGGGCCCTCGGTCCCCTCGCTCAGAGCCAGGGGCTGTCCGGCGGATCTTGGCCGGGTCCACGACGCCTGGCACGGCACCTCGCTGCGTTGCCGGAGTGCCCTGATAGCTCCGCTATCAGGGCACTCCGGCGCCTTGCGATGCACCGCACCAGACGCCGCGTCCTGTCCGGCCCTGATCCACCGGACAGCCCCTAGCCGCGCCGTCCGCGCAGGTGCTCGGCGACCGGGGTGAGGGACTCCCGCAGGTCGGCGAGTGCCTCGGGCGTCAGCAGATCGATGAAGTGCTTGCGCACGGAGGCGACATGGTGCGGCGCGACCTTCTGCATCGTCGCGAGGCCTTCGTCGGTCAGCACCGCGTACAGGCCCCGCCGGTCCGACTCGCAGTTCTCCCGCCGGACGAGTCCGGCGTTCTCCATACGGGTGATCTGGTGCGAGAGGCGGCTCTTGGACTGCAGCGTGGCCGCGGCGAGGTCGCTCATGCGCATGCGCTGGTCCGCCGACTCGGATAGGTTGACCAGGATCTCGTAGTCGTTGTTGGTCAGTCCGAACGGCTGGAGGTCCTTCTCGAGCTGGTGCATCAGGAGTTTGTTGACCTCCAGATGGGTGCGCCAGGTGCACTGCTCGTCATCGGTCAGCCAGCGAGTGGCCGTCTCGGTCTCCATATATGGATTCTACCTAAGAAGTTGAAAAGCGGACGAAGTTGGGGGTGTGACGTCCGGCACCCGTGCGACCCGAAGGTCGCACAGGGTGCGCAGACGTTCGACGTCACACTCCGCAGACTACCGCTCACAGGCCGAAGCGACGCTGGAGGTCCCCGAGCTGGCCGGGAAGGCGCGGTGACGAACCGTGCTGACCGGCGCCGCCCATCGGTCCGCCGCCCCCTGGAACGCCCGGTTCCGGTCCCACGACACCCGTCGCCTGCTCCGGCATCAGCGTTTCGCTGGACTGGAGCAGCACCGTGCCCGCCCCCACGAACTCGAACTGGTGCTCCTCACCGGACGCCCCGCCGATCCCGGTCAGCGCCCGCAGCCCGCCCATCACGCCCGTCATGTAGGCGTGGTCGTAGTGGTGGCAGGGGGAGGGGCAGTCCGCCCACCCCACCAGGGCCTGCGGATCCACCCGGATCGGCGGCTCCATGAAGGCCACGGGACCGTTCGACGCGGCCACGAACTTGCCCGTCCCGATCAGGGTCAGGAAGCCCGGCACGATCGACTGCTTGAGCGCCAGCGTCGGCTGGAAGGCGAGCAGATTCCCCGACCGGATGGTGAGGTTGCCGTCCTCCAGGTCGTAGGAGTTCACGTCGAAGGCGCGGTCCGCGAGCAGCATCTTGCCGCTGCCCTCGGCCACCACCCAGTCGCTCGCGTGCAGCGGCGAGTGGAACGACGTACGCATCAGCCGGTCGAGCCGGCCGTGGCCGATTCCGTTGAAGTCGATGCGTCCGTAGTAGGCGATCATCTTGCCCTTCTGCAGGAACCACTGACTGCCCTTGAGTTCCACGCAAAAGGTGTACGCGTTGACATTGTCGTCGCTCGGCAGGGTCGTCGGGTCGAGAATGACGGGCGTGCTCACAGCTTCTCCTCCGACGCCTGGACGTACACCGCACCATTGCCGCTGAGCTCCAGCTGGAACGCCTCGCCCGAGCCGCGCCCCACCATGTCGCGCCAGCCGAGCGCCGTGGAGAGCTTGTTGCGCACGTCGCCGTGGTGCGCGACATACGCCTGGGGGTCGACATGGACGGCCCGGCCCGGGGTGATCGGCAGCTCGATCACTCCGCCGTGTGCCATCACCGCGACCGCTCCGTGGCCCTTCAGAGTGGTGGTGAACAGGCCCTGCCCGGTGACCTGCCCGCGCACCATGCCCATGACCCCGCCCTGGGATCCCATGAACATCGTGCCCTGCTGGAGCGTCCCGTCGAAGGCGAGCAGCCGGTCGGCCTCGACGTACAGCGTGTCGCCGGTCAGCTGGATCACCTGGATGTGATGGCCGCCGTGGCCGAACATCACCGTGCCGCTTCCTTCGACGGTCATCAGCGGCGTCGCCTCGTTCGCCACGCGACGGCCGATCATCGACGCCAGCCCGCCCTGGCCGCCCTGGATGTTCGGGGTGAACGACACGTCACCCTTGTAGGCGAGCATCGCGCCGCGCTGGCTGAACATCTTCTGGCCGGGGGCGATCGTCGCCTCGACCATCTTCGAGTTGATCTCACGGAACGGCATGTCAGACGTCCCCTCCCACGGTGTTGCGCTCGCTGGGCTGGACGTAGACCAGCCCCTCGCCCTCGAAGCGGATCTGGAACGCCTCGCCGCCGCCCTCGCCCATGAGGGTGCGGAAGGTCACACCGGACTGGAAGTCCTGGCGCAGATTGCCCTGGTGGGCGATGTAGGCGCCCGGATCGACGGAGAGCGGGTAGGCCGGCGTCACCCGCAGGACGACGGCCGGACCGTCCGACATGACGGCCGCCTGGCCGCTGCCCTCGACGGTCGTGGTGAACAGGCCGTTGCCCTGGGAGGCGCCGCGCAGACCGGTGAAGGTGGTGCCGGTGCGCAGCCCGCCGTCGGTGCACAGGAGGTTGCTCGACTCGACGTAGAGCTTGTCCCCGTGGAGCTGCACCAGGTTGATCTCGCTCGCGCGGTCGGCGAAGTAGCAGGTGCCCTGCCCCTTCACCTCCATCATCTCCATCTGTTCGCCGGTGAGCCGGCGGGTCACCATCCCGCGGAGGCCCTCACCGCCGCCGGACATCTTCTTGAACGCCATCTGGCCGTCGTACGCGACCATCGAGCCGTTCTTCGCTTTGACGGCGTCACCGGTCAGGTCGACGGCGAGCACCTTGCTGCCTTGGAGTCGGAACGTTGCCACGCGCTGACGTTAACCGGTGATTCCGGCCCCGAACAGCGTCCTCAGGGAGGATTCGGACCCTGACAAAGGCTTGGCAAAGAGAGCTGCCACAATGGGGGCGGCGCTTGTGCATTCATTCACAAGATCGCCCGTCCGGCCATGCCCGCTCCGACGTCGAAGGTGCCTTCCGTGGACATCAAGACCGCTTCCTCCCTCCACCGCCTCCGCCTGGTCTCCGCGCCGGAGGCCGTGTCGTTCCTGCTGCTGCTCGTCTGCTCGGTACTCAAGCGGACGACGGAGTTCAACGCGGTCCCGGTCATGGGTGCGATCCACGGTGTGCTCTTCATCCTCTACGTCCTGTTCTGGCTCGACGCCTGGAACCGCACCAAGTGGGACCTGAAGACGGCGGCGCTCTACTTCGTGCTCTCCGTCCTGCCGTTCGGCGGGTTCTTCGCGGAGCGCAAGCTCAAGGCGGAGGCCGAGGCTGCCGTGATCGCCTCCCGCGCCCGCCGCGAAGGCACGGTCAGCGCATGATCGTCGCCTTCTCCGTCACGCCCCTCGGCGTCGGTGAGGACGTCGGCGAGTACGTCGCCGACGCCGTCCGCGTCGTGCGCGAGTCCGGCCTGCCCAACCGTACGGACGCGATGTTCACCTCGATCGAGGGCGACTGGGACGAGGTGATGGACGTGGTCAAGCGCGCCGTCGCCGCGGTCGAGGCCCGCGCCCCGCGCGTCTCGGTCGTCCTGAAGGCCGACATCCGACCGGGCGTCATCGACGGCCTCACTTCCAAGGTCGACACCGTCGAACGGCACCTGAGCGCCTGAATACCCCGAGCGCCTGAGCCCGATCTCCCCGAACCCCCGGCCGCCCCGCGGCCGGGGGTTTCGCATGCCCGCACTTGAGCGATTGCTCAAAAGCCGCTACGGTCCGTCGGAACGAAGAGTTGAGCAGTCGCTCAAACCGTTACGACCAGCGGGGGAGAGCCGTGGGCCTGTACATCGAGACCCGTGTCCGCGCCGACATGGACACGCTCTGGGAGCGCACCCAGGAGCCCGCGCAGCACCAGCGGTGGGACCTGCGCTTCACCGAGATCCACCAGCTGCCGGGCGAACCCGGCGCCCCCCGGCGCTTCCGGTACGCGACCCGCGTGCTGCCCTTCCTGACCGTCGCCGGCACGGGCATCAGCGCGGGGGAGCGGCACCGGGCCGGGGAGCGGGTCTCCGCACTGCGGTTCGCCTCGCCGCACCCGCTGTCGCTGCTGGAGGAGGGCAGCGGCTACTGGCGCTACGTACCGGCGGCCGACGGCGTCCGTTTCCTGACCGGCTACGACTACCGCCCGCGCTGGGGGCGGTTCGGCCGCACCGCGGACCGCCTGTTGTTCCGGCCCCTCATGGGATGGGCGACGGCCTGGTCCTTCGACCGGCTCCGCCTGTGGTGCGAACGGGACGTCACCCCGGCCCGCTCGCTCGCCCACGCGCTGGCCGAGTCGGGCGCGCGGCTCGCCGCCGTGGCCGCCGCCGCGGTGTCCGCCCCGCCCGCCGCCGCCGCGGCCGTCGCCCTGGCCGCCGTACTGCTGCCGCCCTCGCCGCTGACGCCCGCGGCCAGGCGCTGCCTGCGCACCCCGCCGGCGCGCACGGCCCCGCCCGCCCTGCTCGGCACCCTGGAGCCCGCATGACCTCGATCTTCCGCGCCGCCATGGGCGACGCCTTCGACCGCCTCCACCCGCAGCTCCAGCGGCGCTTCTCCGTCGGGCTCGACAGCGGGGAGGCCTGCACCGGGCGCGGCGTCATGGACCGGATCTGGCATGGCGGGGCCTTCGTCAAGCCGTTCCTCGCGCTCGGCGGCAGCCGCAACATCCTGGTTCCCCGCACCGGCCGCGCTGTCCCCTTCACCATCGAGAACGTGCCGTACACCGACTCCTACGGCCGCGAGACCGTCACCTTCGTGCGCACCTTCGCCCTGCCAGGCGGCCCCCGCCGGTTCGACGCCACAATGGTCCTCGCCCCCGAGGGCGACCGCGTGCTCGACTACCTCGGCACCCATCAGCATCTCGCCAGCGACCTGCACCTGTCCGCCGAGCCGGACGGGTCGCTGCTCATCCGCTCCGGCGAACACCGCTTCCGCGAGGGCCCCTTCGACCTCCCCGTCCCGCAACTGATCGGCGGCGACGCGGAGGTGCGCGAGTCGTACGACGAGAGCTGCGGCCGCTTCCGTATCCGCGTACGGGTCACCAACCGCCGCTTCGGGCCGCTCTTCGGCTACGAGGGCTCGTTCACGGCCGCGTACACGGACGTACGCTCGCACGGGGTGCGCGCCGGGCTGCGCCCGGTGCGGGAGGAGATACGGGCGTGAGCCAGGAGACCAGGCAGAAGCTGCTGGAAGGTGCCTTGCGCACCCTCACGGAGCAGGGCATCGCCAAGACCTCCGCGCGCTCCGTCGCCGCCGCGGCCGGGGTCAACCAGGCGCTGGTCTTCTACCACTTCGGCTCGGTCGACGAACTGCTCGCCGCTGCCTGCCGGTACGGCGCCGAGCAGCGCGTCGCCCGCTACCGCGACCGTCTTGCCGGCATCACCACGCTCGCCGGACTGCTGGAGTTCGGCCGCCGGATGCACGAGGAGGAGCGCGCCGGCGGCCATGTCGCGGTTCTCGGCCAGCTGCTGGCCGGCGCCCAGACACAGCCCCGTCTCGCGCCGGCCACGGCGGCCGGGCTCGAGCTGTGGATCACGGAGATCGAGAAGGTGCTCGCCCGAGTGCTCGCCGGGACCCCGATCGCCGAGTTCACCGATGCCACGGGACTGGCCCGGGCCGTCGCCGCGTCGTTCGTCGGCCTGGAGCTCTACGAGGGGGTCGACCCCCAGGGCGCGGAACGCGCCCTGGGCGCCCTCGGTCAACTGGCCGCCCTCGTCGCGGCCCTCGACGATCTCGGACCCGTGGCCCAGCGCGCCGTCCGGCACCGCCTGAAGCGCTCCGCCCGCACCTGAGTCCCGAAGCACGGTGCGGCCATGACGGTCAGTCAGGTGCGGGGGCCGACACCGCCAGGGCGATGCCCAGCGGCGTGCGCTCGTACAGCACCTGGTGCCCGTACCGGCGGGAGGCCAGCAGGCCCGCGGCCCGCAGCACCGACAGGTGCGCCGACACCGACGACGGTGCCAGACCGGGCAGCCGCGCCGGCGTCGTCGTCCCGGCAGGCTCGTCCAGTGCGCACAGCACGTCCGCGCGCACCGGCCCGAGCAGGCGGGCCGGCGCCTCGGGGGTACGGTCCGCCGGCCGCGTCCAGAGGCCGCCGATGCCCCGCGCCGGGTAGATCACGGCGGGCTGCCACGGGGGCCGAGGCGCTGCGCGGGCAGGCGATGACGCTGATGACGGCGGGGCTGATGACGGTCCGGGGCGCCGGTATGGCCCTGGCCGGTCTCGCCGCCGAGTTCCGGCCCGTCCATCAGGTCGTGGCGGGCGCGGGAGCGGCTGCCGCAGGGCCGGCCGGGACCGAAGAGCGAGACGGGGCTGACCACGATGTGACCTGTCGGTAAGGTCGGTGCCGTGCCGAAGCCGCTCAGCCTTCCCTTCGATCCCATCGCCCGCGCCGACGAACTGTGGCAGCAGCGCTGGGGCCCCGTGCCCTCGATGGCAGCGATCACCTCCATCATGCGCGCGCACCAGATCCTGCTCGCCGAGGTCGACGCCGTCGTCAAGCCGTACGGGCTGACCTTCGCCCGGTACGAGGCCCTGGTGCTGCTGACCTTCTCCAAGGCCGGTGAGCTGCCCATGTCCAAGATCGGCGAGCGTCTGATGGTGCACCCGACGTCCGTGACCAACACCGTCGACCGCCTGGTGAGGTCCGGTCTGGTCGACAAGCGGCCCAACCCCAACGACGGCCGCGGCACACTCGCCTCCATCACCGACAAGGGCCGCGAGGTCGTCGAGGCCGCCACCCGGGAGCTGATGGCGATGGACTTCGGGCTCGGTGTGTACGACGACGAGGAGTGTGCCGAGATCTTCGCGATGCTGCGCCCGCTGCGGGTCGCGGCGCACGATTTCGAGGAGAAGTAGCCCCGGGCAACCCGGGCGAAGATCGCCCCTTGCGCCCCGTTACGCTCGATGCCATGAAAGCGAATGTGCTGACCCGCTACCGGGTGATGGCCTACATCACCGCCGTGTGGCTGCTCGTGTTCACCGGCGCCATCGTCCTGAAGTACGGGTTCGACACCGGCGACACCATGCTGATCTCGCAGATCCACGGTGTGCTGTTCATCGTCTACGTGATCTTCGCCTTCGACCTCGGCTCCAAGGCGAAGTGGCCGTTCGGCAAGCTGCTGTGGGTGCTGGCCGCGGGCTGCATCCCCTTCGCCTCCTTCTTCGTCGAGCCGAAGGTCACACGCGAGGCGCGTGCCCTGATCACGGACGGCGTGACCCCGGTCGAGGCCGAGGCGTAGCACTGTGTGACCGGCGCGAGCGAGGCTCGCGCCGGTCAGCCATCGACATTTACTAGGACGTCCTAGTAAATTCGAAGTATGGACGCTGACGCGATCGAGGAAGGCCGCCGACGCTGGCAGGCCCGTTACGACAAGGCCCGCAAGCGGGACGCCGACTTCACCACGCTCTCCGGGGACCCGGTCGAGCCGGTATACGGCCCGCGGCCCGGGGACGCCTATGAGGGATTCGAGCGCATCGGCTGGCCCGGTGAGTACCCCTTCACCCGCGGACTGCATTCTACCGGCTACCGGGGCCGCACCTGGACCATCCGCCAGTTCGCCGGCTTCGGCAACGCCGAGCAGACCAACGAGCGCTACAAGATGATCCTGGCCGCCGGCGGCGGCGGGCTCTCCGTCGCCTTCGACATGCCGACGCTGATGGGCCGCGACTCCGACGACCCGCGCTCCCTCGGCGAGGTCGGCCACTGCGGTGTGGCCATCGACTCGGCCGCCGACATGGAGGTCCTGTTCAAGGACATCCCCCTCGGTGACGTGACGACGTCGATGACGATCTCCGGCCCGGCCGTCCCGGTCTTCTGCATGTACCTGGTCGCCGCCGAGCGCCAGGGCGTGGACCCGGCCGTGCTGAACGGCACGCTGCAAACGGACATCTTCAAGGAGTACATCGCGCAGAAGGAGTGGCTGTTCCAGCCCGAGCCCCATCTGCGTCTGATCGGCGACCTGATGGAGCACTGCGCGCAGGGCATCCCCGCCTACAAGCCGCTCTCCGTCTCCGGCTACCACATCCGCGAGGCCGGTGCGACGGCCGCGCAGGAGCTCGCGTACACCCTCGCCGACGGCTTCGGCTACGTCGAACTGGGGCTGTCCCGGGGCCTGGACGTCGACACCTTCGCGCCCGGCCTGTCCTTCTTCTTCGACGCGCACCTCGACTTCTTCGAGGAGATCGCCAAGTTCCGCGCGGCGCGCCGGATCTGGGCCCGCTGGATGAAGGAGGTCTACGGGGCGAAGACGGACAAGGCGCAGTGGCTGCGGTTCCACACCCAGACCGCGGGCGTCTCGCTCACCGCCCAGCAGCCGTACAACAACGTGGTGCGCACCGCGGTCGAGGCCCTGTCGGCGGTCCTCGGCGGCACGAACTCGCTGCACACCAACGCCCTCGACGAGACCCTCGCGCTGCCCTCCGAGCAGGCCGCCGAGATCGCGCTGCGCACGCAGCAGGTACTCATGGAGGAGACCGGCGTCGCCAACGTCGCGGACCCGCTGGGCGGTTCCTGGTACGTCGAGCAGCTCACCGACCGGATCGAGGCCGACGCCGAGAAGATCTTCGAGCAGATCAGGGAGCGCGGCCTGCGCGCCCACCCCGACGGTCGGCACCCCATCGGGCCGATGACGTCCGGCATCCTGCGCGGTATCGAGGACGGCTGGTTCACGGGCGAGATCGCCGAGTCGGCCTTCCGCTACCAGCAGGCGCTGGAGAAGGGCGAGAAGAAGGTCGTCGGCGTCAACACGGCCACCGGCTCGGTCACGGGCGACCTAGAGATCCTGCGGGTCAGCCACGAGGTCGAGTGGGAGCAGGTCCGCGTGCTCGGCGAGCGCAAGGGCCGGCGGGACGACGCCGCGGTGCGAGCGGCCCTGGACGCGATGCTCGCCGCCGCGCGCGACGGCTCCAACATGATCGCCCCAATGCTGGACGCGGTCCGCGCGGAGGCGACCCTGGGCGAGATCTGTGGGGTGCTGCGCGACGAGTGGGGCGTCTACACGGAGCCGCCGGGCTTCTGACGCGCCCGGCCGCGGCCGGCGGCCTCGCCGGCCGGGGCAGCGGCGGAAGGCCTCGCCCGGCCGCAGGCCGACCCGGCCGGAGCCCCGGCGGAAGGCGCTCGCCCCGCGAGCGGCGTCAGGCGTGCGGACCGCCTCACCCGGCCGTCAGGACGGCAGCGCGCCGAGGCCCGATACCAGCAGTGTGGTGAATCGGCGCGCCCACTCCGCGTCCACCGGCTCCGCGCTCACCAGCGCGCGGTGGACCACCGCGCCCGCCACCACGTCGAAGATCAGGTCCGTGTTGCGGGCCTCCGTCTCGGGGTCGGCCTCGTACGGGAGCTCGCCGCGGGCCTGGGCGCGCTCCCGGCCCTCCACCACCAGCCGCTTCTGCCGTTCGACGATCGCCTCGCGGATCCGGCGGCGCAGCGCGTCGTCGCACGTGGACTCCGCGACGACGCCCATGAGCGCGGTCTTGGTCTCCGGCTGCGCGAGCAGGTCCGCGAACTGCAGGACCACGCCCTCCACATCGGCTTCGAGGCTGCCGCGGTCCGGGAGTTCGAGCTCGTCGAAGAGCACGGCGACGGCGTCGACGACGAGCTCGTTCTTGTTCGTCCAGCGGCGGTAGAGCGTGGTCTTGGCGACCCCGGCACGGGCCGCCACGTCGCCCATCGTCAGCTTCGACCAGCCGACCTGGACGAGCGAGGCACGGGTGGCGGCCAGGATCGCGGCATCGGTCTCGGCGCTGCGGGGCCGTCCCGTACGGCCCTGACGCGCGGATTCGGGGTGGGCGGTGCTGGACATGTCCGAGACCATACCGGCCGGTAAACAGATCCCTGTGAGGCAGTTCACCGGGGAAATCTCACACGCGTGACGTGCGATGCAGATACGCTACGACCCGTAGCGAAAGGCCCGCCCGAGCGGCCGGGCCGGAGCGACAACCACAGGCGTCGAGGTGGGGACCCGGCGCCGTCCCGGCTGATCGTACGGCCGATTTTTCACATGCGCGCGGGGAAGGGGGAGGATGTACGTATGCAGCCTAGGAACATGTCCATGAGCGGCGTCGTCGACCTCGCCGCGGTGAAGGCGGCCGGAGAGGCCAAGGCGAAGGCGGAGCAGGCCCGCGCGGAGTCCGCCCGGCAGGGTGGCGGCGGTGCCGTGTCACCCGCCGCCCTGGTGATCGACACCGACGAGGCGCGCTTCGAGCGCGACGTACTGCAGCGCTCCACCGAGGTCCCGGTCGTCATCGACTTCTGGGCCGAGTGGTGTGAGCCGTGCAAGCAGCTCAGCCCGCTTCTGGAGCGTCTCGCCAAGGAGTACAACGGCCGGTTCGTCCTCGCCAAGATCGACGTGGACGCCAATCAGATGCTGATGCAGCAGTTCGGTGTCCAGGGCATCCCGGCGGTCTTCGCCGTGGTGGCGGGCCAGGCGCTGCCCCTCTTCCAGGGCGCGGCCCCCGAGGCGCAGATCCGCCAGACGCTGGACCAGCTGATCCAGGTGGCCGAGGAGCGCTTCGGGCTGACCGGCATCACCGTGGACCCGGACGCGACGGGCGCGACGGGCGAGGCGGCCGAGGCCCCCGTTCCGGCCGGCCCGTACGACGCCCTGCTGAGCGCGGCCATGGACGCGCTCGATGCCGGTGACTTCGCCGGCGCGATCCAGGCGTACAAGAACGTGCTGGCGGACGACCCGGCCAACAGCGAGGCCAAGCTGGGCCTCGCCCAGGCCGAACTGCTCGGCCGTGTACGGGACATGGACCCGCAGCAGGTCCGCCGGGACGCAGCCGACAATCCGGGCGACGTGCAGGCCCAGATCGCAGCGGCCGATCTCGACCTGGTGGGCGGTCACGTGGAGGACGCGTTCGGCCGGCTCGTGGAGGCCGTGCGGCGCACCGCCGGCGCGGACCGCGACACGGCGCGGGTGCGACTGCTCGAACTCTTCGAGGTGGTCGGCCCGGACGACCCGCGGGTGACGGCGTCACGTCAGGCGCTGGCGCGGGTGCTGTTCTGATGTCGCGTTGACAGCCTTTCTGACAACGGCGCCCGGAGTGCGCCGGTCTGGCGGTTTTGCGGCGGTGGTGCCGGGCGCGGCACCACCGCCGTTTTGGCGACACAGCGACAAAACGCAGCCTTGCTTTACCAAAACTTGGTAATGTGAACGGCTGTTACTCGGAGTACAGCAACGGGCTGGTTCTGTCCGTTTATTGACAGCAATCGCCCGCTCTGCTCTCACCCCCGGTGGCACCCTGCGTGCTCGGGCGGTGTCGCGCGGTCGTGGCGGGGTTATCAGGCCGTTACTAGTGAGTAACGAACCCCCTTGTATCCGCGCCTGGAATGGACCACGATCGGCGACGCTCGGTCCAATACCGCACCAGCCCGGCTTCCCGCCGAGCCGCGGTCCGTTGGGTCCCCACCGGGCCGGCCGGCGGCAGTGGCGCCGGCCGCGGACAGGGGGGTTCCTGCTGACCGGCAGGGCCTGTCCGACCGGTTGCGCGAGAGTGCGGCCAGTGGTTGTCGCTCGGGGGTGATCGCCGGTGTTTCGGACGCAGTCAGCGCCTGAAAGTACAGGCGCTCTCCTTCCCGAGGACGTAGCACTTCTCCCATCCCAGGACGGGCCCGCGGGCCCGGACCGGAGATGTACGTCCGAGAAGGAGGAAAGTCATGGAGTCTGTGGCTCGTGGCGGAACCAGATGGAAGCGGTTCGCCCTTGTCATGGTGCCGAGTGTGGCCGCGACGGCCGCGATAGGCATCGGCCTGGCACAGGGCGCGCTCGCCGCGTCCTTCAGCATTTCCGGCCAGGAGTTCAAGGTCAAGGCGGAGAGCCTGACCGGCACCAACTTCGTTCAGTACGGCAGCGTTGCGACCGGTAAGACGCTGGACGGCAAGGACTTTGCCGCTCCGGTGGCGGTGTCGGGCTTCAAGACCGCCAAGATCACCAACATGTGTCAGTCGGTCGTCACGCCGAACGTCCCGTTCGTCGGCAACGTCAGCCTCGAACTGCGCGCCGGTCAGGACCCGAACCACCCGGTCGAGGCCACGAACATCTACCTGGATGTCTCGGACCTCAAGGCGGACGCCGAGTTCACCAACATCGACATCGGTGTCGCGGCGGGCGAGCTGAAGGACCCGGGCATCCAGCCCGGAACCAGGGCCAACCCGCACGGCTTCGCCCAGCGCGCCGAAGTGGCGAAGCTGACGGGTGTGGAGCAGAAGGCGTGGGCGACCACCGCCGGCACCTTCAAGCTCAGCGGTCTGTCGCTGAAGCTGCACAAGGGCGTCAAGGAGTGCTTTTAGGTCCTGTCCGGTCGATCAGGCCGGATCAGTGAGCGGGGTCTGGTGCGTGCAGATGCAAGGCGGAGGAGGGAGCCACTGCGGAGCATTGGCGACCGACGACAACGCAGCAGATGTGCGTGCCAGGCCACGCGAGCCCGGCAAGATCGGCCGGACAGGGCCTCAGGGCTGACGCCCTCCGGGACGGGCGGGTGCGACTCCGGCTTCGCCCGCCCGTCTCCGTTCACACAGCAACGCCAGTATCAGGGAGCTTTTTCCATGAGCGCCGAGACTTCAGCAGCACAGGGGCGGGACGAGCACTTCCTCCGCGTCTTTCGGCGGGCCTTTCGCACCTGGCGGGGGCAGCGGCCCTTCTGGGCCGGTCTGTTCACCATGTTCGGCGGTGTACCGATCGCCTATCTGCCGTACGCCGACCTCCGGCTCGGCAACATCACCCTCGCGATGGCCACCACGGCCGGCGCCGGTTCGCTCATTATCGGCGTCCTGCTGGTCACGCTCGGCCTGACGATGTGGTTCCAGGCAGCGGTGCGCGTCTTCGCGGGCATCGCGGCGATCGTGCTCGCGCTGATCTCGATCCCCGTGGCCAACATCGGCGGTTTCCTCATCGGCTTCCTGTGCTCCCTGCTGGGCGGTGCTCTGTCGATCTCCTGGGCGCCGGGCAGGCCGGTGGCCGAGGCGCCCGAGCCGCAGACGTCCCCCGAGCCCGCGAAGGGCCTGGACGGGGTGACCGTGCCGGGGCCGCGCGCCGACGAGGGATACGACCCGAACGTGACCGAAACGACTGCCCACGCCGACGGCGGGAGGAACAGTGCGGGGTGACGACACGCAGCTCAGCTCGGCTGAGGGCGGTGAGTTCCGGGAGAGGCAAGGACCGCGGCACGCCGCTCCGAAGAAGTCGCTGCTGACCAAGCTCCACCTGCCCGCGAGCAAGGCCGTGGCGCTGGCCGCGATGCCCACCGCCGTCTTCGTGGGCATGGGCCTCACCCCCAAGCTGGCGCTCGCCGACGACAAGGACATCCCGTTCGCCCCCGGTCCCTGCGTGACGCGCTCGGACGAGCCGGCGGAGTCCGAGTCCCCGTCGCCGTCCGCATCGGCGAAGCCGTCCGAGACGCCGTCGCCCTCCGACAGCGCCAAGCCGGAGCCGACGCCGAGCGGCACGTCGGTCACGGACGTCCTGGAGCCGAAGCCGTCCGAGAGTCCGTCCGCGGACACGGCCGACGAGGCAGGGGATGCCGCGTCGCCGGAAGCGACGCCGAGCGAGACCAGGAACCCGCTGGACCCGCTGGGTGTGGGGGATGCGCTCAAGGACCTGTTCGACGGCTCCGACAAGGAGCCGGAGACCAGCCCGACGCCGACGCCCAGCGAGAGCACCGAGCCGGCCGAGGACGCCACCGCAAAGCCGTCCGCAAAGCCGTCCGAGAAGCCCACCGACGCCGTGGACGACGTGGTGGACGACACGGTCGACTCGTCCAAGGAAGCGATCAAGGACGCGGCCGACAAGGCGGGCGCGACGGTCGAGGAGCTGGACGAGGACGCCAAGGGGCTCGACCCGCAGAAGGACGAGAACATCCCGGACGGCGCCAAGCCGCCCTTCCCGTGCCCGACTCCGGACCCGGAGGCCCTCGCCGCCGCGGACCTGGAGCAGGGCCGCCCGCTCCTCCCGGACGACCCGTGGATCCTGGAGAGCTCCCGGCTCACCCTGAACGGCCTGGACTACCACGGCATCGTCGAGGTGAAGACGTACGGCGGCAAGATCAAGAAGGTGCTGAAGTTCACCGCGACGAGCGTGGACATCAAGGACCTGCACCAGCTGGTGGTCGGCCCGAACGGCACGATCGCGCACGTCAAGGCCGAGGAGGGCTCGACGTCGACGATCCGCAACGGCGAAGTCACCATGTACACCGAGGAGTTGAAGGGCAGCCTCTTCGGGCTGATCCCGGTGACGTTCAGCCCGGAGACTCCGCCGCCGCTGAATGTTCCGTTCGCCTTCTTCACCGGCGTGAAGGTGACCCAGGCCGGCCAGTTCGGCGGGACGCTGACCGTTCCCGGTCTGCACAACTACTTCACGGGCGGGACGTCCTGAGATTTCCCGATCCACCGGGAGCCGCGAAAGGAACTGTGGGCCGCACCCCTCGGGGTGCGGCCCACAGTTCGTCCGGTGCCGGACTGAGGAGAACGTCTGGGAATGGCCTCGGCCTTCTTTTGCCTCGGCGCATCACCGGTCGTGCAGCACCTGCGGGCGGGTGACCGGCACCACCGTGAGGAGGCCGTCCAGCCCCTTGAAGTCGTCCGGGTCGGTGGTGAACAGCGGGAGGTCCTCGGCGATGGCGATCGCCGCGATCATCAGGTCCGCGACGCGGCGCCTGGGTTTGCGGCCCGCTGCGACCACCGCCGCGCAGACCCTGCCGTACATGCGAGCCGCCTCGACCCCGAAGGGAATGGGATCGAACTCGCTCTCGGCGCGTTGCAGTACGTCGAGTCTCCTCGCGCGCTCGGCGTGCTCGTCGTAGTCGCTCTGGTCTTCGTTCCTGCGGACCTCGTGAGGGCCCGCGGAGAGTTCGGCCAGTGTGACGGCGCTGATCGCCACCTCCGCCGGCAGCTCCTCGGGGTTCACCCACTTCCGCAGAATCATGATGTTCGTGTCGAGCAGTCCCTGTTGGTGCATGCGAGGTCCCCCCGCAGCGGGGTCAGCGGGCATACGGGTCGTCCGCTCCCTGCTCGGCGGTCATCTCCTGGTCGGCCCGGAAGGCGTCGAGCGAGATGTCGGGCGCGGACCGCGACAGCGCCGCGAACTCCGCGCGTGGCACGAACCGCCTGCGCCGGCGCAGCGGGACAAGCTCTCCGATCCGGTGGCCGTCCCGGGTGACCGTGAACGACTGACCGTGCTGGACGGCGTCCATGATCTCTTTCGACCGCTGGCGGAGGTCGCGTTGGGTGATCTCGGGTTGCGCGCTCATGGTGTCACGATACGGGGTCGCGGCATGGTGTGCTACCAGGTGCTACAGGATCCGCCCATGCGAAAGGCGGCCCCCGGTGTCCCTACCGGAAGCCGCCCTTCGAGCCGAGTGTCGGCGAGACGTCAGGACTTCGACTGACCACCCAGGTGATGCACGCGGACCATGTTCGTCGTGCCCGGGACGCCCGGAGGGGAGCCCGCGGTGATGATCATGGTGTCGCCCTCGTTGTAGCGCTGGAGCTTCAGCAGGGCCGCATCGACCAGTTCCACCATCGCGTCCGTCGTCTCCACGAACGGCGCCAGGAAGGACTCCACGCCCCAGCTCAGCGACAGCTGGTTGCGGGTGGACTCGTCCGTGGTGAAGGCCAGGATCGGCTGGGACGCGCGGTAGCGGCACAGGCGGCGGGCCGTGTCGCCGGACTTGGTGAAGGCCACCAGCGCCTTGCCGTCCAGGAAGTCCGCGATCTCGCAGGCCGCACGGGCCACCGAACCGCCCTGGGTGCGCGGCTTCTTGCCCGGGACCAGCGGCTGCAGACCCTTGGAGAGCAGCTCCTCCTCCGCGGCCACGACGATCTTCGACATCGTCCTGACCGTCTCGATCGGGTACGCGCCGACCGAGGACTCCGCGGACAGCATGACCGCGTCCGCGCCGTCCAGGATCGCGTTGGCGACGTCGGACGCCTCGGCTCGCGTGGGGCGGGAGTTGGTGATCATCGACTCCATCATCTGGGTGGCGACGATGACCGGCTTGGCGTTGCGGCGGCACATCTCGATGAGCCGCTTCTGCACCATCGGGACCCGCTCGAGGGGGTACTCGACGGCCAGGTCGCCGCGCGCGACCATCACGCCGTCGAACGCCATCACGACGTCCTGCATGTTGGCGACGGCCTGCGGCTTCTCTACCTTGGCGATGACCGGGACCCGGCGGCCCTCCTCGTCCATCACCTTGTGGACGTCCTTGACGTCGCTCGCGTCGCGGACGAACGAGAGCGCCACCAGGTCGCAGCCCATGCGGAGCGCGAAGCGCAGGTCCTCGACGTCCTTCTCGGACAGCGCCGGGACGTTGACCGCCGCGCCGGGAAGGTTGATGCCCTTGTGGTCGGAGATGACGCCGCCCTCGACGACGATCGTCTTGACCCGCCGGCCGTCCACCTCGACGACGCGCAGCTCGACGTTGCCGTCGTTGATCAGGACCTGGTCGCCCTTGGACACGTCACCGGGGAGGCCCTTGTACGTGGTCCCGCAGATCGACTTGTCGCCGGGGACGTCCTCGGTGGTGATGGTGAACTCGTCGCCGCGGACCAGTTCGACCGGCCCCTCGGCGAAGGTCTCCAGGCGGATCTTGGGGCCCTGGAGGTCGGCCAGCACGCCGACGGCGTGGCCCGTGTCCTCGCACGCCTGACGCAGGCGGTGATACCGCTCCTCGTGCTCAGCGTGGGACCCGTGGCTCATGTTGAAACGGGCCACGTTCATGCCGGCCTCGATGAGCGCTTTCAGCTGCTCGTAGGAGTCGACGGCGGGGCCCAGTGTGCAGACGATTTTGGAACGGCGCATAAGGCGGATCCTATCGGTTTGTTTCTCTGCGGAATATTCCGTCTGGTGGAATGTACAAATGGGCGCCGGTCCGCTCAGGCGTTCACCTTTTTCCCTACAAGGTCGTAGCTCTGCCTGGCGATCTCCAGCTCCTCGTCGGTCGGGACCACGGCCACCGCGACCCGTGCGTCCCGCGGCGAGATCAGCCGCGCCTCGTCCGAGCGCACGGCGTTCAGCCCGGCGTCCACCGCGAGGCCCAGCTGCTCCAGGCCGGCGATCGCAGCCTCCCGCACCGGCGCCGCGTTCTCACCGACCCCGGCCGTGAAAGCGACCGCGTCCACCCGGCCGAGCACCGCGCAATACGCCCCGATGTACTTCTTCAGCCGGTGGACGTAAATGTCGAACGCCAGCGTCGCCCGCTCGTCGCCCGCGTCGACACGGCGGCGGATCTCCCGCATGTCGTTGTCGCCGCACAGGCCGACCAGACCGCTCTTCTTGTTGAGCAGGACGTCGATCTCGTCCGCCGACATTCCCGCCACCCGCATGAGGTGGAACGTCACCGCCGGGTCGACGTCCCCGGACCGCGTACCCATCACGAGCCCCTCCAAGGGGGTCAGCCCCATCGAGGTGTCCACGCAGCGGCCGCCCGCCACCGCCGAGGCGGACGCGCCGTTGCCGAGGTGCAGCACGATGACGTTCACCTCGGACGGATCCTTGCCCAGCAGCGCCGCCGTCGCCCGCGACACGTACGCGTGCGAGGTGCCGTGGAAGCCGTAGCGGCGGATGCGGTGGGCGTCGGCCGTCTCGACGTCGATGGCGTACCGGGCGGCCGACTCCGGCATCGTCGTGTGGAACGCCGTGTCGAACACCGCGACCTGCGGCAGGTCGGGCCGCAGCGCCTGGGCGGTCCGGATGCCCGTGATGTTCGCCGGGTTGTGCAGCGGGGCGACCGGGACCAGGCGCTCGATCTCCGCCATCACCTCGTCCGTGATCACCGTCGGCTCGGTGAACTTCAGGCCCCCGTGCACCACCCGGTGGCCGATCGCCGCCAGCTCGGGGGAGTCCAGGCCGAGACCGTCGCGCGCCAGCTCGTCGGCGACCGCCTTCAGCGCGGCCGAGTGGTCCGCGATCGCGCCCGTACGCTCCCGCTTCTCGCCGTCACCGGCCAGCGGGGTGTGCACCAGGCGCGAGGTGGACTCGCCGATCCGCTCGACCAGGCCGACGGCCAGCCGCGTGCTGTCGCGCATGTCCAGCAACTGGTACTTCACCGACGACGAGCCGGAGTTGAGGACGAGTACACGGGTGGCCGTCATGCCGGGAGCTCCTGAGCCTGGGACTGGATCGCGGTGATCGCGACCGTGTTGACGATGTCGCTGACGAGTGCGCCGCGCGAGAGGTCGTTGACCGGCTTGCGCAGACCCTGCAGCACCGGGCCGACCGCCACGGCGCCCGCCGAGCGCTGCACGGCCTTGTACGTGTTGTTGCCGGTGTTCAGGTCCGGGAAGATCAGGACCGTCGCCCGGCCCGCCACCTCGGAATCGGGCAGCTTCGTCGCCGCGACGGACGGCTCGACCGCCGCGTCGTACTGGATCGGACCCTCGATCCGCAGGTCGGGCCGGGAGTCCCGGACCAGCTTGGTCGCCTCGCGCACCTTGTCCACGTCCGCGCCCGTGCCCGACGTGCCCGTGGAGTACGACAGCATCGCGATCCGCGGCTCCACGCCGAAGCGGGCGGCCGTCGCCGCCGACTGGATCGCGATGTCCGCGAGCTGCTCGGCGTTCGGGTCCGGGTTGACCGCGCAGTCGCCGTACACGAGCACCCGGTCGGCCAGGCACATGAAGAAGACGGACGACACGATCGACGCCTCGGGCTTTGTCTTGATGATCTCGAACCCCGGGCGGATCGTCGCCGCGGTGGAGTGCACCGAGCCCGACACCATGCCGTCGGCCAGGCCCCCGTCGACCATCAGCGTGCCGAAGTAGTTCACGTCCGCGACCACGTCGTACGCCAGCTCCACCGTCACGCCCTTGTGCGCGCGCAGCCCCGCGTACCGCTCGGCGAAGGTCTGGCGCAGCTCGGAGGTCTGCGGGTCGATCAGCTGGGCCGCCGAGAGGTCGATGCCCAGGTCGGCGGCCTTCTTGCGGATCTGCTCGGTGTCGCCGAGCAGCGTCAGGTCGCATACGTCGCGGCGGATCAGCACGTCGGCGGCGCGCAGCACCCGCTCCTCCGTGCCCTCCGGCAGCACGACACGGCGGCGGTCGGCGCGGGCCTGCTCCAGCAGCTCGTGCTCGAACATCATCGGCGTCACCCGCCCGCTGCGGGCGACCGCGAGCCGGGCCAGCAGGTCCGCGGCGTCCACGTGGCGCTCGAACAGACCCAGCGCGGTCTCCGCCTTGCGGGGGGTGGAGGCGTTCAACTTGCCCTCCAGCGCGAACAGTTCACCGGCCGTCGGGAAGCTGTTGCCCGCGACCGAGACCACCGGCGTGCCGGGGGCGAGGCGGGAGGCGAGGGTGAGGATCTCCTCGCTGGGGCGCTCGTTCAGCGTCAGCAGCACGCCGGCGATGGGCGGGGTGCCCGCGGAGTGCGCGGCGAGCGCGCCCACGACCAGGTCGGCGCGGTCGCCCGGCGTGACCACCATGCAGCCCGGCGTCAGGGCGCCGAGGAAGTTCGGCAGCATCGCGCCGCCGAAGACGAAGTCCAGCGCGTCGCGCGCGAGCCCGGAGTCGTCGCCGAGCAGCACGGTGCCCCCGAGGGCGTGCGTGATCTGGGCGACCGTGGGCGCGGCGAGCGCGGGCTCGTCGGGCAGCACGTAGCAGGGGACGGGGAGGCGGGCCGCGAGCCGCTCGGCTATCGCGGCGCGGTCGCCGGGCGCCACCCGGTTGGCGACCATCGCGAGGACGTTGCAGCCCAGGCCCTCGTACGCGCGGTAGGCGTTGCGGGTCTCCGCCCGTACGGACTCCTGGGTCTGGCCCTTGCCGCCGACCACGGCGATCACCGAGGCGCCGAACTCGTTCGCCAGCCGGGCGTTGAGCGCCAGCTCGTCCGGGAGCTGCGTGCCCGCGTAGTCCGTGCCGAGGACCAGGACCACCTCGTAGTCCCTGGCCACTCGCAGGAAGCGCTCGACCAGGGCGGCCACGAGCTCGTCGGTGCCCTTCTCGGCCTGCAGCGCCGCCGCCTCGTGGTAGTCGATGCCGTACACCGACGCCGGGTCCTGGGACAGCCGGTAGCGCGCCCGCAGCAGCTCGAAGAGCCGGTCGGGACCGTCGTGGACGAGCGGGCGGAAGACGCCCACCCGGTCCACCTGGCGGGTCAGGAGCTCCATGACCCCCAGCTCGACCACCTGCCGTCCGTCTCCGCGGTCGATCCCGGTCACGTACACGCTGCGCGTCACGCGTGCTCTCCCGTCCATTGCGTCGTTCCGGTACGTCGTTCCGGGCGGACCGCGGGCGGGCGGCCGAACGGATGTGGGCGTGCAGAAGGGCCGCCCGGGGCGGCATTGCCCTCTTGACAATACCCCTGAGGGTCGATAATGCGCCCGTCGGCCGCTGCGCGGCCCGGCCTCCGGCGGGGGACGGCCCGGTCCGTCCGGGGGAACGGCTGGGGGGGCGACTGGGAGCGCGGGCGGTTCGGGCACCGTGGGACAATCGGACCGGGCTCACACGTTCCACGACGGGCAGGAGACACGGCACGATGCGTATCGGAGTTCTCACCGCAGGCGGCGACTGTCCGGGCCTGAACGCAGTGATCCGGTCGGTCGTCCACCGCGCCCTGACCGGCCACGGCGACGAGGTCATCGGTTTCGAGGACGGCTTCCGCGGTCTGCTCGACGGCCACTACCGCCCCCTCGACCTCAATGCGGTGGCCGGCATCCTCGCTCGCGGCGGCACCATCCTCGGCTCCACCCGCCTGGAGCGCGACCGGCTGCGCGAAGCCGCGGAGAACGCGGCCGAGTTGGCCAAGCAGTACGGCATCGACGCGCTCATCCCCATCGGCGGCGAGGGCACGCTGACCGCCTCCCGCATGCTGTCCGAGGCCGGGATGCCCGTCGTCGGCGTGCCCAAGACGATCGACAACGACATCTCGTCCACCGACCGGACCTTCGGCTTCGACACCGCCGTCATGGTCGCCACCGAGGCCATCGACCGCCTCAAGACGACCGCCGAGTCGCACCAGCGCGTGATGGTCGTCGAGGTCATGGGCCGGCACGCGGGCTGGATCGCCCTGGAGTCGGGCATGGCGGGCGGCGCGCACGGCATCTGCCTGCCCGAGCGGCCCTTCGAGGTCGACGACCTGGTGAAGATGGTCGAGGAGCGTTTCGCGCGCGGCAAGAAGTTCGCGGTCGTCTGCGTCGCCGAGGGCGCCCACCCCGCCGAGGGATCGATGGAGTACGCCAAGGGCGAGATCGACCAGTTCGGGCACGAGCGCTTCCAGGGCATCGGCAACCGGCTGGCCGCGGAGCTGGAGCGGCGCCTCGGCAAGGAGGCCAAGCCGGTCATCCTGGGCCACGTGCAGCGCGGCGGCACACCGACCGCGTACGACCGCGTCCTCGCCACCCGCTTCGGCTGGCACGCGGTGGAGGCGGCGCACCGCGGCGACTTCGGCAAGATGACGGCCCTGCGCGGCACGGACGTGGTGATGGTGCCGCTGGCCGAGGCGGTCACGCGGCTGAAGACCGTGCCGGAGGACCGGGTGTTCGAGGCGGAGTCCGTCTTCTGACCCTCCGCTCCCGCTGCCCTGCCGAGCGGCCCCGGTCGTCCTTCCCCGGACGGCCGGGGCCGCTCGTGCTTCCCCCGTGTCCCCGTGGTTCCCCCGTCTTTTCCCCCGCCGCCCGGCCGGCCCCGCGTCCTGAGCGCGGGAATCCGGTTGGCGCAGATCACTCTTGAGTTCCGCGGCGCCCCGCGCAAGGCTGTGGCTTGTCCGGGACATGTCCCATCCTGTCCCAGCAGGTGAACCGGCGGGAGGAGCGCGGATGACGGGGGCCAGGAGCGGTGCTCCGGATCCGGAACGGGCAGCGGACGCGGCGCAGTTCGTCGCCGCTCTGCAGGCGCTCAAGGACTGGTCGGGTCTGACCTACCGCGAACTGACCTCCCGCGCCGAGGCCGTCGGCGACGTGCTCCCGCGCTCCACCGTCGCCAACATGCTCGGCCGCGGCTCGGTGCCGCGCGAGGAACTGGTCGCCGCCTTCGTACGGGCCTGCGGGTGCGACCCGGGTGACCTGGACACCTGGCTGCGGGTGCGCAAGGAGCTGGCGCGCGGTGAACGGCAGGCCGGAGAGGCACCGGACGACGTCCCGCCCACGGCCGACACGGCCGACACGGCCGACACGGCCGACACGGCCGACACGGTCCGCCTGGCCACGGGCGGAGCCGCACCCGCGGGGCCGGGGTCTTCCGCGGGCGGCCCCTCCGCGCCCCGGCCGCGCCGCCGGGCCAGGGTCCTGCTGCCCGTCGCCGGAGTCCTGTGCGCCGCCGCTGCCGTGGCCGCCGCCGTCGCCCTGCCCGGCGACGGGGACGGAAAGGGGAAGGGGCGCGAGGAGGGGCAGGGGGACGTCCGGCCCGCCCCTGCTGCGTCCGGGCCGGGCCCCGCGCCCGCGCCCGGAGCCGTGACGATCAGGGCCGTGCACTCCGGTCTGTGCCTCGCCGAGGACGGCGGCCAGAACGGCCAGCTGTTCCAGCGCCCTTGCGCACCGGACTCGATCCCGAGCTTCTCACTCAAGCGCGTCGAGGGCGGCTGGCGGCTCGTGACGTTCCATCAGAGGTTCGGCGAGGGCTGCACGGGCGTGCGGGACAAGTCGCCGGAGGCCGGCGCCCCCGTGGAGGACCAGGAGTGCGGCAAGCGCGGACCGGCCGAGGCGTTCCGCCTGGAGCCGGTCGGCACGCCCGTACGCGGCTACCGGCTGCGGCCGCTCCACAGCGACCTGTGCGTCGGCGTGGAGGAGGGGACCGCGCGGGCGGGGGCGCCGCTGCGGCAACTCGCCTGCGCCGCCGACGCGAAGGGGCAGCTCTTCGCCTTCGACCGCAAGGCGCCCGCCGCGACGGGTTGAGCGGGCGCGCGCGCCGTTCGGCGCGCACCCGTGAGGAACACGCGCATGTTCCGCGCGAGCGGGTCGCGCGTCCCGGATGAACGGGCGCGCGCACGTTCCGGATGAACCGCGCCTTCGCGCTGTCGCCGTCAATTCGCCCGGAACGGGCTCCAACGGCTCTTCGGCGGGCACCTCGGGCGGGCAAAGCGGACGTTGCCGCTGACGCGATTCGGCATGTCGGGTATACGACAGCGCTTCATTTGTCTGTCCTCTGTCATTCAGCCACTGATTGCTGGCAGTCTCGGCCGGGTTCAACCAGGCAGGCCGAACACCCCCGCCCCACCCGGCACTTCCTCCCCACGCTGTCCGCCGGTGCAGGCGTCGGCCTGCCGACGAGCTCCTGACACCGCATCAGGGCGGCGTTACCCCCGCCGCTCACCCCCCCGCCGGGCCGCGGACACCGCGCGGCCCCCCTGCCGAGGAGACTTGAGTGACACGCAGCACCACCCGCAGGGCGACCACCCGAGCCGCAGTTCTCGCGGCGTCGGCCGCGATGGTCGTCGTCGGTATGCAGACCGGTTCGGCAACCGCCCAGGCGGACCGGGCGGACGGCGCCGCGGCGAGCGCGCAGGCGCCCGCCGACCGCGCCTCCGCTCTCCGGGCGGCCCAGGCCGGGGCCGCCGCCGAGGCGCAGACGCTCGGACTCGGGGACCAGGAGAGGCTTGTCGTCCGCGATGTCATCAAGGACGCCGACGGCACGGTGCACACGCGCTACGAGCGCACGTACGCCGGACTGCCCGTCCTCGGCGGCGACCTCGTCGTCCACGAGCGGAAGAACGGCAAGCGCTCGGTCACCAAGGCGACTGCGGCCCGCATATCCGTGCCGGGCACGGACGCGAAGGTGTCCGCGTCGGCCGCGCAGAAGTCCGCCCTGACGGCGGCCGCCGCCGGAGAGACCGACAAGGCCGCCGCCGAGGGCGCGCCCCGCAAGGTCGTCTGGGCGGCGTCCGGCAAGCCCGTACTGGCCTGGGAGACCGTCGTCACCGGAGTGCAGCACGACGGCACGCCGAGCGAGCTGCACGTCGTGACGGACGCGGCCACCGGAGCGGAGCTGTACTCCTACGAGACGGTCCACACCGGCACCGGCACCGGCGACTACAACGGCACGGTCCCGCTGACCACCACACCCAACGGCAGCAGCTTCGACCTGAAGGACGGGCTGCGCGGCGGCCACCGCACCTTCGACCTGAACGGCGGCACCTCGGGCACCGGCACGCTGTTCAACGACGCCGACGACGTCTGGGGCGGCGGCCGGCAGAGCGCCGCGGTCGACGCGCACTACGGCGCAGCGGTCACCTGGGACTACTACAAGTCCGTCCACGGCCGCAGCGGCATCAGGAACGACGGGGTCGCCGCGTACTCCCGCGTCCACTACGGCAACGCGTACGTCAACGCCTTCTGGTCCGACTCCTGCTTCTGCATGACCTACGGCGACGGCGCCAACAACGCCAAGCCGCTCACCTCGCTGGACGTCGCCGCCCACGAGATGACCCACGGCGTCACCTCCAACACCGCGAAGCTCGTCTACCGCGGCGAGTCGGGCGGTCTCAACGAGGCCACCTCCGACATCTTCGGCGCCGCCGCCGAGTTCGCCGCGTCGAACTCCGCCGACCCCGGCGACTACCTCATCGGCGAGAAGATCGACATCCGCGGGAACGGTACCCCGCTGCGCTACATGGACAAGCCCAGCAAGGACGGCAACTCCAAGGACTACTGGTACAAGGGCATCAACCGGATCGACGTCCACTACTCGTCCGGTCCCGCCAACCACTTCTTCTACCTGCTGTCCGAGGGCAGCGGCGCCAAGACGATCAACGGCGTGAGCTACGACAGCCCGACCTACGACGGCAAGGCCGTCAGCGGCATCGGCCGGGCCGCGGCCGAGCGCATCTGGTACAAGGCCCTGACCGCGTACATGACCTCCACCACCGACTACGCGGGCGCCCGCACCGCGACGCTGTCGGCCGCGACCGACCTGTACGGCGCGAGCAGCGCCGAGTACCAGGCGGTGAACGCCGCCTGGGCCGCGGTCAACGTCAAGTGACGCCCCGCTGATCCGGCGGGACGACGCCGTCGTCCCCGGCCGTGCCGTACCGCCCCTCCACCGGGCGGGACGGCACGGCCCCGCGACGGTGCAAGGTTCCTGCAAAAACTGTGCTTCCCCTCACCGCACTCCCGCCGGGCCTCTGAGATCATCCCTTGCGCCGTATGCAACAGGCCGAGGGGAGCTGACAGTCATGGCGGAGCGGGTAAGAGGCAAGGGCCGTGTCCTCCCGGTCGACGACCCCGTCCTGGAGAAGGTCTACGCCGAGCTCGCCCGCTCGCCCTGGCTGGAGCTCGCGGAGCTCGCCGCGCTGACCTCCCTCACCGAGCACGAGACCCGCGCGGCGCTGGAGCGGCTGGTCGACATGGGCGCCGCGGAAGCGGCCGCCGGTGTGCCGCTGAAGGTGGTCGTCCTGCCGCCGAGCGCGGTCGCCGCCGAGTGGGTGCGCCGGCTGGAGGACCAGGTGATCCAGTCGCACCGGGCCGTCGAATCGCTCACCCAGGAGTACCTCGCCGCCCGCGGCGCGGGCAGCGCCTCGCGGATCCGGGCCGTGTCCAACGAGGAGATGCTGCACCTCTTCGAGACCGGCCAGGAGAACTGCCGCAGCAGTGTGCGTGGCATAGCCGCGCCGCCCTTCGCGGCGGTGATCGGCACCAACGACCGGCGTCAGCTCCGGCGGATGAGCCAGGGCATCTCGTACCGGACGATCTACGCGGCCGAGGCCCTGAACCACCCGGCCGCCCGCACGAGCATGCTCCACACCCTCGCCCACGGCGAGGAGGGGCGTTTCATCGCCAAGACCCCGATGAAACTGGTCATCTTCGACGAGGACCTCGCCCTGGTCCCGGTGGTGTCGCGGACCCGGACCTCCGAGTCGCTGGTGATCGGCCGTTCCGACCTGCTCGACGGGTTCCTGAGCCTCTTCGAGACCGTCTGGGAGATGGCGATGCCGCTCGGTGTCGAAGGCACGGTCGACACCGATCTGGGCGACAACGACCGCGAGTTGCTGTGCCTGATGGCCGCGGGCTCGACCGATCTGCGCATCGCCCGCCACTTCGGGGTCTCCCCCCGCACGGTCGAACGCCGGATCAAGACGGTGCTCGAACGGCTGGGTGCCACGAGCAGGTTCCAGGCCGGCGCCCTGGCCGCCCGCCGCGGCTGGCTGTGACCGGCCGGCGCGCGAGGGCGTCAGCCGCCGGACAGGTCCCAGAAGCGGCCCACGATGTCGTCCAGGAAGTCACGGCCGGCCTCGCCCGTGTCCCTCGACGCCGTACCCCAGCTCAGGGTCGCCACCATCCGGGACTGGTACTCGGTGTGCAGCTGCTGGAGCACGGCCTCCAGGTGGCCGCGGTCCAGCGGGAGCATCTTGCCGACCGGGCGGACGTACGCCTGCCAGCGCGCGGTCACCGCGCTGCGCAGCAGCTCGGCGAGGTCCTCGTCGCGGCCCGTCGCCGTCAGCAGCTGCCGCGGGGTCAGGCGCAGTGTGTCGGCGAGCGCGGCGGTCTGGCGCTCGTTGCCGCGCCAGCGGCCCGAGTCCTCCATCCGCCGGTACGCGGCCACGTCGAGACCGACCCGGCTGGCGAGGTCGTCGGGCGCCATGCCGCGCGCGATGCGGTGCTCGCGCAGGGTGGTCGCGGCGGCCAGCAGTTCGCCGGGGGAGCACCACAGGACGCCCGCGAGTGCGGTCAGCTCCCGGGTGCCGGGCGTGGCGAGTCCGCGTTCCCAGGCCATGACCGTGTCCGGTGTGACCGGGAGTCCGTACTGGGCCCGCAGTCCGTAGGCGACATGACCGGGCGCCATCCCCAGGGCCTCGCGGAGACGGCGCGCGGCGGGGGCGTTGAAGGGTGGGGAGGGGGTGTGCTGCACGGGCACAACGTACGGGTTCGTACACCCCGGCGACTACGGTGCGTTCCCCCCAAGCTACATGTCGTAGGAATCTCCTAGCTGATCCACAGCCGTGCACGTACGCCGCAGCTACCGGAGGGTATAGGCGCTCGTGCGGGCGTCACCCCTTGACCGCGCCGCCGAGAGCGAACCCGCCGCCGAGCCTGCGCGCGATCAGCACGTACAGCACCAGCACCGGCGCCGAGTACAGCAGCGAGAACGCCGCGAGCTGACCGTAGACGACGGAGCCGTAGTTGCCGAAGAAGGTGAAGATCGAGACGGACGCGGGCAGTTGCTCGGGGGACAGGAGCAGCATGAAGGGGACGAAGAAGTTCCCCCACAGCATGATGAACGTGTAGATCGTCACCACCGTCAGGCCGGGGCCCATCAGCGGCAGCACCACCCGGGTCAGCGTCTGCAGGCTCGATGCGCCGTCCGTCCAGGCCGCCTCCTCCAGCACCACCGGCACGCCGTCCATGAAGTTCTTCATCAGCCAGATGGCGAAGGGCAGTTGGGAGGCGGCGAGGAACAGTGCCGTGCCGTACATCGTGTCGATCAGGTTCACCTGCACGAACAGCCCGTACACCGGGACCATGATCGCGGTGATCGGCAGGCACGTCGTGAACAGGATCGTGAGCAGATACGGGCGGGTGAGGCGCGAACGGTGGCGCGAGAGCGGATACGCGGCGAGCGCCGCGCACACCACCGACACCACCGTCGCCCCGCCGCACAGCAGCAGACTGTTGAGCATCGGCGTGAACGTGATCTCGTCCGTGAGCACCGCGTCGAAGTTCTCCGCCGTCGGTGCCGACGGCACCCGTACGCGCAGGTCGGCGTCCGCGTCCACCGACGCCAGCAGCAGCCACACCAGCGGCACGGCGAAGGCCGCGGCGGTCACCAACAGCGCGCCGTTCGCCGCGAGCCGGGCGCGGGTGGCACGGCGCAGCACGGTCCGCATCACACCTCCACCCTCATCAGACGCAGGTACACCACCGAGAACAGCGACCCGACGAGCAGGAGCAGCAGCGCCACCGCCGTGCCGTAGCCGATCAGGGACTTCAGGAACGCCTGGTCGTACATGAACACCGGCAGTGTCTGGCTGCGGTTGCCCGGACCGCCGCGGGTCATCGCCCAGATCAGGCCGAAGACGGACAGCGTGGAGAGGGTGTTGAGCATCAGGTTGGTGCCGATGGAGCGGCGGATCATGGGCAGGGTGATGTGCCAGACGCGGCGCGGGCCGCTCGCCCCGTCGACCTCCGCCGCCTCCGTGATGTCGCGCGGGATCTCCGCCAGCGCCGCCGAGTAGATCAGCATCGAGAACGCGGTGCCCCGCCAGACGTTGGCGAACGACACGGCCAGGATCGGCAGCGTGAACAGCCAGTTCTGGGACGGCAGATGGAGCCAGTCCAGGATCGCGTTGAGCGTGCCCTCGCGCCGGAAGAAGGTGTAGAGCAGGAACGCCGCGACGATCTCCGGCAGCACCCACGCCGTGATCACGAGAACACCGGTGAGGGTGCGCACCGGGCGCGACGCGACACGCATCAGACCGGCCAGCGCCAGGCCCAGCGTGTTCTGGCCGGCGATCGCGGAGACGAACGTGAAGACGAGGGTCAGCCACACCGCGTTGCGGAAGCCGTCGTCGGCGAAGGCCCGCCGGAAGTTCGCAAGACCCACGAAGTCCGCGCCCGACTGCCCGGTGAGCTGCGTGTTCGTGAAGGCGATCCACACGCAGTAGCCGATCGGGCCGGCCAGGAACAGCAGCAGGAGGACGGTGGCGGGGGCGAGCGGGACCCACCGCCACCGTCCCGTCCGGGAGGCGCTCACCGGCCGGTCACCGGGAGACGACCGCGCCGTCGGTGATGGTCCTCAGCTGCTCGTCGTACGCCTTCGCCGCGTCGGCCGGCGAGGCGTCACCCGTGGTCACCTCTCCATCGCCTCGCCGATCGCCGTCGACACCTGCGGATAGACGGGCAGCGCCGGCCGGTAGTGGGTGTAGCGCACCAGGCCGGTGAAGAAGTCGATGCCCGGCATGGACCGCAGATACCGGGGATCGGCGGCGACGTCCTCGCGCACCGCGATCTGCGCGCCGACCACGCACCACTGCGTCGCGTTCTCCTTCGACTGGAGCGTCCTGATGAACTCGAAGGCCAGATCGGGGTTCTGGGCCTTCGACGGGATCGACCACGCCCAGCCGCCGGACATCGAGACCTTGCCGGGCGCCTGGCCGTGCTGGGTCGGCATCGGCGCCTGCGCGAGTTTCCCGCTCCACTCGGGCCACTCCTTGGGGCCCTCGTTCACCCAGTTCTGACCCATCCACGAACCGTCGAGGGAGATCGCCAGCCTGCCCTCGGGGAAGAACTCGGTGGCGACGCGCGTGCCGATGTTCGGGTCGAGGGCATCGGACACGTCCGGGCCGAGCTTCTCCTTGTACACGGTGCCCACGAAACCGAGGGCGTCCTGGAACCCCTTGCCGCCGGCCACCCACTTCTTGGCCGAGGTGTCGTAGAGCGGGTCCTCGCCCGTGCCGTAGAGCAGCATCTCGAAGCCCTGCATGACCGCCGCCTCGCCGGGGCCCTTGCCGGTGTAGACGTTGATCGGTATGACGCCGGGGACCTTCTCCTTGACCGTACGGGCCGCGTCCAGGACCTCCGCCCAGTTCTTCGGGGCCCAGTCGGCGGGCAGTCCGGCCTTGGCGAAGATCTCCTTGTTGAACCACAGGCCGCGGGTGTCGGTGCCGTCCGGGACCCCGTACGTCCTGCCGTCCTCGGCCTTCGCCGCGGCCTTCGCGGTGTCCACGAACCGGTCCCACTGGTCCCACTCGGCCAGATAGTCGTCCAGTGGCTTCAAGTACCCGGCCTTGATGTCGGAGTTGATGCGGAAGGTGTCCTCGTAGACCAGGTCGGGCGCGGTCTTGGGGGAGCGCATCATCTGCTGCGCCTTGGTGGCGTAGTCGTTGTCCGGGGCCTGGATCGGGATCAGCTTGACCTTCTTGCCCGGATGGTCCTTCTCGAACTGCTTCTTGGCCGCCTCCAGATAGGCGTCCTTGAAACGGATCTTGTTGTCGGTGGACCGGTTGTAGGCGACCTCGACGGTGTCGGGGTCGCCGCCGGAGCCGCTTCCGCACGCGGTGAGGCTCGCCGCGAGGGCGGTGACGGCGGTGACGAGGATCAGTGGGGCGGTGGGGCGCACGGGCACGACCTCCTCTGAGCCGGGGGAGCCGGGCGTCGCCGGGCAGGTGGTGCGGGCGGCGCGGGGCTGCGGGGCTGCTGCCCGTGACGGTATGGCCGGTCAGTTGACAAAGGCAATCCCCGTGCACAGCACAGGAGTTGACGCCGGGCCTGTGTTCAGCGCCGGGCGCTGACCCAGCGGTACTGGAGCTCGGGGCGGCCGATCTGGCCGTACTGAGGGCTGCGGACGGCCCGTCCGCCCGTGACCAGATGCTCCAGGTAACGGCGCGCCGTGATCCGCGAGATGCCGACGGCGGCGGCGGCCTCGGCGGCGGTGAGTCCCTCGGCGGACTCGCGCAGGGTGCGGGTGACCGCCTCCAGGGTGGGCCCGCTCAGCCCCTTGGGGAGCGTCGTCGCCTCACGCGGTGCGCGCAGTGCGGAGAGCGCGCGGTCGACCTCCTCCTGGCCGCTGGCCTCTCCCGCGGCGGCGCGGAACTCGGCGTAGCGGCTGAGCCGGTCGCGGAGCGTGGCGAACGTGAACGGCTTCAGCACGTACTGCACGACCCCGAGCGACACGCCCTCGCGGACGATGGCGAGGTCGCGGGCCGAGGTGACGGCGATGACGTCGGTGGAGTGCCCGGCGGCGCGCAGGGAGCGCACGAGATGCAGGCCGTGCCCGTCGGGCAGGTACAGGTCGAGGAGCAGCAGGTCGACCTCGGCCCGCTCCAGCACGCGCACGGCCTCGGCCCGCGAATGCGCGACCCCGACCACGGCGAACCCGGGCACGCGGCCGACGTACAGGGCGTGGGCGTCGGCGGCGACCGGGTCGTCCTCGACGACGAGGACACGGATGGTCACGGTCTCACCTCCCGGGTGGGCCCCGGCGCGGACGGTCGCGCCTGTGAGGCGCGGGCGGCGGGGGGCGTCATGCGGGGACCTCCGGGGGCAGCGGGAGCCGGACCGTGAACTCGGCTCCGCCTTCCGCGGCGCGTGTGAGCGTGATCGTGCCACGGCTGCGGTGGACCGCCTGCCGGACCAGCGCCAGTCCGATGCCGCGGCCCGGGCCGTGCGTGGACCAGCCGCGGCGGAAGACGTCCTCGGCGGACCCGGGGTCGACGCCGGGGCCCGTGTCGGTGACGCGCAGCAGCAGTTCGTCCCGCTCGACCCGCGCGGTCACGGTGACCCGTGGGCGGGTGCCGCCCGGCAGGGGCGGCAAGGGGCCGGCCGGTACCAGGGCCGTGACGCCGGCCGCCGCGTCGACCGCGTTGTCGATCAGGTTCCCCAGGATCGTGACCAGGTCCCTCGACGGCAGCGACGCCGGCAGGACGCCGTCGTCGATGCGGCTGTCCTCCGCGAGGACCAGCTCCACACCGCGCTCGTTCGCCTGCGCCGCCTTGCCGAGGAGCAGCGCCGCGAGGACCGGCTCGCCGACCGCGCCCACCACGCGGTCGGTCAGGGCCTGCGCCAGCTCCAGTTCCGCCGTGGCGAAGTCGACCGCCTCGTCCGCGCGGCCCAGCTCGATCAGCGACACCACCGTGTGCAGCCGGTTCGCCGCCTCGTGCGCCTGCGAGCGCAGGGCCTGCGAGAACCCGCGCTCCGAGTCGAGCTCGCCGGAGAGCGCCTGGAGCTCCGTGTGGTCGCGCAGGGTCACCACCGTGCCGCGCTTCTCGCCCCCGACGACCGGCTGTGTGTTCACCACGACCACGCGGTCCGCCGTCAGGTGGACCTCGTCGACCCGCGGCTCGGACGCCAGCAGCGCACCCGTGAGCGGCGCGGGCAGGCCCAGCTCCGTCACCGGGCGGCCCACGGCGTCGTCACCGAGGCCCAGCAGCTCCTGCGCCCCGTCGTTGACGAGCGCGATGCGCCGGGAGCCGTCGAGCATGATCAGGCCCTCGCGCACCGCGTGCAGCGCGGCCTGGTGGTAGTCGTGCACCCGGCCCAGCTCCTCCGCGTTCATTCCGTGCGTGTGCCTGCGGAGCCTGGCGTTGATCACGTACGTGCCGAGGCCGCCGAGCGCGAGGGCCCCGCCCGCCATCGCCAGCAGCGCCGTGACCTGCTTGGCCACCTGCTCGCTGATCTCCTCGACCGTGATGCCGGCGCTGACGAGCGCGACGACCTTCCCGCCGTCGCGCACCGGCGCCACGGTGCGCACGGACAGGCCCAGCGTGCCCGTGTATTGCTCGCTGTAGATCCTGCCGCGCAGCGCGGGCTCGATGTGGCCGAGATACGTCCGCCCTATCTGGCCGGGCTCCGGATGGGTCCAGCGCCGCCCCTGCGGATTCATGATCACGACGAAGTCCATGCCCGCGTCCTTGCGCAGGGCCTCCGCGTACGGCTGGAGCCGCGCCGACGGGTCGTCCGAGCGGACCGCCTCCACGACCGACGGGGAGCGGGCCGCGGCCGACGCCGTGGCGCTGGTCTGCAGGCGGGCCGATTCCTCGGCCTGGGAGCGGTCGGTGACGTACGCGAAGAGCGCGCAGCCCGCCACGATGGCCGCGACCAGGACGACCTGCATCGCGAAGAGCTGGCCCGCGAGGCTGCGGGGACGGGGAATGCGCATGGGTTAAGTCTGCCTGGCCGGTTTTGTGTGAACGAAACGAACGCAAGGGTGACCGGGGTCACAGGGCTGGTGGATATTCACGACATCCATCGGGACATGGAGACACCGGAAATCGAGGAGGACCCCGTGGCCACAGGAGCCGTCAGGCGGGACCGTACCCACTATCTGTACATCGCCGTGATCATTGCGGTCGCGCTCGGCATCGCCGTCGGCCTGGTCGCTCCCGACTTCGCTGTCGAGCTCAAGCCGATCGGCACCGGGTTCGTGAACCTGATCAAGATGATGATCTCGCCCATCATCTTCTGCACGATCGTGCTGGGCATCGGCTCGGTGCGCAAGGCCGCCAAGGTCGGCGCGGTCGGCGGCATCGCTCTCGGCTACTTCGTGGTGATGTCGCTGGTCGCCCTGGGGATCGGCCTGGTCGTCGGCAACATCCTGGAGCCGGGTTCGAGCCTCGCGGTGACCGACGCGGTCAAGGAAGCGGGCCAGGGGCAGGTCACTGCCGAGGCCAAGGACACGACCGAGTTCCTGCTCGGGATCATCCCGACCACGATCGTCTCCGCCTTCACCAGTGGTGAGGTCCTCCAGACCCTGGTCGTCGCCCTGCTCGCCGGCTTCGCGCTCCAGGCCATGGGCCCGGCCGGCCGGCCGGTGCTGCGCGGCATCGAGCACATCCAGCGGCTCGTCTTCCGCATCCTGGCGATGGTCATGTGGGCCGCGCCCATCGGCGCCTTCGGTGCGATCGCCGCGGTGACCGGTTCGGCGGGTCTCGACGCGCTCAAGAGCCTCGCCGTGCTGATGCTCGGCTTCTACGTGACCTGCTTCCTCTTCGTCGTCATCGTGCTCGGCGCGCTGCTGCGGATCGTCGCGGGCCTCAACATCCTCTCGCTCTTCAAGTACCTGGGCCGTGAGTTCCTGCTGATCCTCTCCACCTCCTCCTCCGAGTCCGCCCTGCCGCGGCTCATCGCGAAGATGGAGCACCTGGGCGTGAGCAAGCCGGTCGTCGGCATCACCGTCCCGACCGGATACTCCTTCAACCTCGACGGCACCATGATCTACATGACCATGGCCTCGCTCTTCATCGCCGACGCCATGGGCAGCCCGATGTCGATCGGTGAGCAGATCGCGCTCCTGCTGTTCCTCTTCGTCGCGTCGAAGGGTGCGGCGGGTGTCACGGGCGCCGGCCTCGCGACCCTGGCCGGCGGCCTGCAGTCGCACCGGCCGGAGCTGGTCGACGGAGTGGGCCTGATCGTCGGCATCGACCGCTTCATGAGCGAGGCGCGCGCCCTGACGAACTTCGCGGGCAACGCCGTCGCCACGGTGCTGATCGGCACCTGGACCAAGGAGATCGACAAGGGCCAGGTGCGGGAGGTCCTCGCGGGACGCCTGCCGTTCGACGAGAAGACGCTGCTGGACGACCACCTCCCCGCGGAGGAGAGCGAGATTCCGCAGCCCCGGGACGACGAGCGCGAGCCCGTGAAGGTCTGACCCTCACGACTCCAGCGGTGTGCGCCGGGCCCCACCCCTCCGGGCCCGGCGCACACCGCTGTCCGGGCCCGGCCGCGCAGTCCCGGCGGCGCGCTTCCCGGGACCGGCACGACGCACGGTGGTACCTTGTGGCCGAACGCGAAGCCGAGGGCGGTGGCCCGGGCGTTGTCCATGCCGTAGGAGCGGGCGAACGAGAACGGCGACGTCTCTCCCCCGTCCACCGTCACGAACTGTGCCCCGGCGCCCGTCCGGTGCCCGATCGCCGCGCAGATGTCGGCGGTGGTGAGCGGTCCGTGGGAATTCGCGTTCACCGGTCCCGTGAACTGCTGACCGGCCGTCCAGAAGAGGAAGTCGGCGATCTCCTCGACGTGGATGTACGTCGCCGGGTGGTTCCTCGCGGGCACCGCGACAGGACGGCCCGCACGCATCCGGCACGCGTAGTGCTCCAGACGCCCCGTGAAGTCGTCGGCGCCGCCCAGTACATGGGCGGTCCGCACGGACACCCAGTCGAACGTGGCACCGGCGGCGAGGACCGCCTCCGCCTGCCGCTTCCCCTCGCCGTAGTGCCTCTCGCGCCAGGCCGCCTCGTCCCACGGGGCGGCGAGGTCGACCGGCACGGTCAGCGGGTCGACCGCGTCCTCGCCGACCGGCGCGGCCGAGTCCTCGTTCTCGTACACCTCCACGGTGGACGTCATGACATAGCGCCCGGTGCGGCCCGCGAACACCCGGCGGGCGATGTCCGCCTGGCGCGGCGTGTAGCAGACCTGGTCGACCACCACGTCGAAGCCGCGCGAGCCCAGCGCCGCCCGCAGGGCGTGCTCGTCGTCGCGGTCGGCCCTCAGCGCGGTCACGCCGTCCGGCGGGGCCGACGAACCGCGATTGAGCACGGTGACCCGGTCGCCAGAATTCAGCAGCCGGGATATCAGCCGCTTTCCGAAATACCGATTTCCCCCGATGACCAGTACGTCCCTCATCCGCCCGGATCCCCTTTTCCTGCCGCCGAATTCCTTACGGGTCACCAGTGTTATCTTTGCGGGCCGCGTCATGAAGGGGGAGACATGGGAGTTCCGGCCGCCGCGCCGAAAGAACCACGGCATCAAGGGGCCGCCGCCGGGGAAACGTCGGCGGCCGCTCTGGACGCCGTCGACCGGCACATCCTGGACATCCTCCAGCGGGACGGTCGCGTCAAGCTCAGCGAGCTCGGGCGCCGGGTCCGGCTCAGCCCGGCGGCGGTCACCGAGCGCGTGCGCCGGCTGGAGGCGTCCGGGGTCATCACCGGCTACGGGGCACACGTCTCACCGGCCCGGCTCGGACACGGCATCCAGGCATTCATCCGCGTGAACCCCCACGGCGGACACACCTTCAAGCACCCGAGGACACTCGCGCTGCTGGAGCGCCCCGAGGTGATCGAGGCGCACCACGTCGTGGGCGAGGACTGCTGGATCCTCAAGGTCGCCGTCACCGACACGGTCCACCTGGAGGACGTGCTGGAACACGTGTCGGCGCTCGGCCGCACCACGACGTCGATCGTGCTGACCTCCCCACTGGAGCGCAAACCACTGCTGCCGCGCGACGGCTGACCGGCCGCGGCCGCCGGCCGTTGCCTTGACGTCGGCGTCAAGGATTACGGTCGGGGACATGCGAATCGGCGAGCTTGCGGAGCGGGCCGGCACCACCACCCGCACTCTGCGCTACTACGAGTCCCGCGGGCTCCTGCCCGCGCGGCGCGCGGTGAACGGCTACCGCACCTACGACGAGGACGACCTGCGGCTGCTCCAGCAGATCCGGACCCTTCAGGACTTCGGATTCGACCTGGAGGAGACCCGGCCGTTCGTCGAATGCCTGCGCGCCGGGCATCCGGCAGGGGACTCCTGCCCCGCGTCGCTCGCCGTCTACCGGGCCAAACTCTCCGAACTGGACGCGCTCATCGACCAGTTGAAGTCGGTGCGCGCGCAGGTCGGAGCGCAGCTGCTGCGCGCCGAGGCGCAGCAGCAGGCGGGCCCGGAACCCAGATGCGAATTCGGAGGCTGAGAGATGATTCCTGCCAAGGACGTGGCCGTGGTGACGGACGCGGACTTCGACGCCGAGGTGCTGGGCGCCGACCGCCCGGTCCTGGTGGAGTTCGGCGCGGACTGGTGCGGCCCCTGCCGGCAGCTCGCGCCCGTGCTGAGCGCGGTGTCCCGGGAGGAGGCCGACCGGCTGAAGGTCGTGCAGATCGACGCGGACGCCAACCCGGAGACGGTGACCCGCTACGGGGTGCTGTCGCTGCCGACGCTGCTGGTGTTCCAGGGCGGTGAGCCGGTCCGGTCGATGGTCGGATCCCGCCCCAAGCGCCGGCTCCTGGACGAACTTCAGGACGTGCTCCCGCGCTGACGAACTCCCTTAGGGGCTGTCCGGCGGATCTTGGCCGTGGCCCCGGCCCTGATCCGCCGGACAGCCCCTACGGCGCGAGTGTGAGGCGCACCCGGCGCTGCACCACGTTGACCCCCGCGATCACGACGTCGACCTCGTCGCCCACGCGCAGTGCGCGGCCCGCGAGGTCGTCGTCGTGCAGCAGCCCCTCGACCCCGTCCGCGACGCGCACGAACACCCCGAACGCCACCCCCGTGGTCACCGTGCCCCGCACGGCCTGCCCGAGCCGCGTCCGCGCCAGCTCCCGCAGCGGGTCCGGACGCAGGTCCTTCAGCGACAGGGAGACACGCTCCCGGCCGTCGACCTCCTCCGTCTCCACGTCCAGGACCGTGAAGGCCAGCTCCTCGCCCACGCGGATGACGTCGGAGGGGAAGTCGATGCGGCGCCACGACACCTCGGGGATGTTCATCATCGCCTGCACACCGCCGAGTTCGACGAACGTGACGCCGAAGTCCGCGATGACCGAGACCACTCCGGTCACCACGTCGCCCCGTTCGAGGCCGTGCAGGAACGCCTGCCGCTCCTCGCCGCGCAGCGTGAGCACCTCGCGGGCGTTCCGGTGGGCGGCGTCGGTCAGCAGCGGCAGCCACGTGGTGAACAGCCGCAGCAGCGCACCTCCGTGCTCGGCCCGTATCGCCTCGTTCACCTCCGCGAGGTCCAGTTCGTTCGCCGCCGTCAGCTCGGCGAAGTCCCGCAGCCGCTCGGGCGCGGGTGAGGACGTGCGGCCCGTGAACCGGTCGCGGAAGCGCGCGCCGGGCTGCGCCAGGGCCCCGTAGGACGCCTCGCGGTCGCAGCTCGCGTAGAAGTGCACGAGCTCCTCCGCCTCGGTACCGATCACCGAGGCCAGTTCCCCGCGCCGCTCCAGCGGCAGCAGCGACTCGGCGAAGCCGTCCGTGCCGTAGAAGGCGTGGCACAGTCCCGCCAGTCGCAGTGCGGGGCGCGCACCCCAGCCGGCGAGGCGCTTCTCGACCCGCTCCAGGTGGGCGAGGAGAGTGCCCCCGGGGTGGCCGAGGTCCGCCGCGCCGTGTTGTCGCAGCAGCGCCGTCGCCGCGGTGATGCCCGCCGATATGTCAGCCGGTGTGTCCATGGGCAGAAAAATACCCCGAACCGAATTGACGGCCGGGGGCTTTCTCTGCGTATATTGAATGTTTCCGAGTTCGCCTGCTTCAGGGCATAGCGATAAACGCGGAGAAGTTCATTGGTGACACCTTATCGCGTCAGGAGCTGAATTGTCAACCGAGGAATTGCAGAACGAGCAGCAATTCGTCACCGGGCTCTACGAGCGTCTCGACGCGCTCCGCGAGGAGGCCGAAGGAGCCATCGCGACCACGTTGAGGCAGGCCAGCACCGGCCTCGCCCAGTCGCGCGTGGAACGCGACGTGGGCGTCGCCGAACACGGTGCGCACCTCTCCGCGCTCAACGCGGTCGACAACGGTCTGTGTTTCGGCCGCATCGACCTCAAGGACGGCACCCACCATCACATCGGCCGCATCGGCATGCGCGAGGACGACCCCCGGCGCACCCCGCTGCTCATCGACTGGCGCGCACCCGTCGCCCGGCCCTTCTACCTCGCCACCGGCCACGAACCGATGGGTCTCCGCAGACGGCGGCACATCAGCACCCGCGGCCGCACCGTCACCGCGCTCCACGACGAGATCCTCGACCTCGCGGACACCACCCGCACCGGGTACGAGGCGCACGACGCCGACGAGGTGCTGCTCGCCGCCCTCGGTGCCGCCCGCACGGGGCGCATGGCCGACATCGTGCAGACCATCCAGGCCGAGCAGGACCGCATCATCCGCGCCCCGCGGCACGGCGTGCTCGTCGTCGAGGGCGGACCCGGCACGGGGAAGACCGCGGTCGCGCTGCACCGCGCCGCGTACCTCCTCTACGCCCACCGCGAGCAGCTCGCCCGCCGCGCCGTCCTGATCGTCGGCCCCAACCCCGCCTTCCTCGGCTACATCGGCGAGGTGCTGCCCTCCCTCGGCGAGACCGGCGTGCTGCTGTCCACGATGGGCGAGCTGTTCCCCGGCGTGCACGCCACCGGGACCGACACCCCCGAGGCAGCGGCCGTCAAGGGCGCGGCCACGATGGCGGACGTCCTCGCCCGCGTCGTCGCCGACCGGCAGACACTGCCCGAGACCCTGCCGAGGGCCACGGGCGAGGACTGCGGCGCCCTGCCCGAACCCGCCCTGGAGATCGACCACGCCGAGTACGGGACGCTGCTGCTGCACCGGGAGATGGCGTACGAGGCCCGCGACCGGGCACGGGACACCGGACTCCCGCACAACCTGGCCCGCCCGCACTTCGCCTTCCGCGTCATCGACGCCCTGACCGAGCAGCTCGCCGACCGGCTCGGCGCGGACCCGTACGGCGGCGAGAACCTGCTGGGGCCCGACGACACCGCCCAGCTCGGCAAGGAGATCGCCACCAGCGCCGAGGTCCACGCCGCCATCGACGCGCTGTGGCCCCACCTCACGCCCCAGCAGCTCGTCGCCGGATTCCTCGCCGAGCCCGAGCCGTACCTGGAGCCCGCGGACGCGGCCGCCGTCCGGCGGGACGGCGGCCCCTGGACGCCCGCCGACGTGCCGCTGCTCGACGAGGCCGCCGAACTCCTCGGTGTCGACGACAGCGCGGAGCGGGCCGCGGCCGAGGCCGAGCGCCAGGACCGGATCGCGTACGCGCAGGGCGTGCTGGAGCTGTCGCACGGCTCGCAGACGTACGAGTTCGAGGACGAGGAGTCCGAGGTGCTCGCGGCGCACGACATCATCGACGCCGAGCGCATGGCCGAACGCCACGAGGAGGCCGACCACCGCAGCGCGGCGGCCCGAGCCGCCGCCGACCGCACCTGGGCGTTCGGGCACATCATCGTCGACGAGGCGCAGGAGCTGTCCGCGATGGCGTGGCGGCTGCTGATGCGCCGCTGCCCGACCCGGTCGATGACCCTCGTCGGCGACCCGGCGCAGACCGGGGACGCGGCGGGCTGCGGATCGTGGCAGGAGATCCTCGCACCCTACGTCGGAGACCGTTACGAGCACACCCGGCTCGGCGTCAACTACCGCACGCCCGCCGAGATCATGGCGCTCGCGGCCGAGGTGCGGCGCAGCGAGGACCCCGCGTTCGAGCCGCCGCGCTCGGTGCGCTCGACCGGCGTCGAACCGTGGGAGGCCGTCGTCGCCCCGGACGAACTGGCCGCCACCGTGGCTGCGAAGGCCGCCGCTGCGCCGCACGAGGGGCGGCTCGCGGTCATCGCACCCGCCGCGCTGCACACGGCGCTCGCCGCCGCACTGCCGGACGTGACCCCGGGCGCGGAGCCGGACCTGACCCGGCCCGTCGTGCTCCTCGACCCGAAGGCGGCGAAGGGGCTGGAGTTCGACACGGTGATCGTGGTCGAGCCCGAACTCATCCGTTCCGGTTCCGCGCGCGGCGTGAACGACCTCTATGTCGCCTGCACCCGCGCCACCCAGCGGCTCGGCCTCGTGCGCACCGAGGCGTAGACCGGGCCGGTGCCCCGCCGCCGCACGGGCGGCGGGGCACGGGCACGCCCGTCAGGCCGGACGCAGCCAGATCGTCGCCAGCGGCGGCAGCGTCGGCGCGATCGACGTCCGCCGGCCGTGCGACTCCACCGGCTCGGGCTTCATCGGATCCGCGTTGCGTACGCCGGAGCCGCCGAAGCGCTCCTCGTCGGTGTTGAGGACCTCGGTCCAGGCGGGGACCGACTCCGGGACGCCCAGCCGGTAGTCGTACCGCACCACGGGCGAGAAGTTGCACACCGCCAGCAGCGGCGTGCCCTGCTTGTCGAAGCGCAGGAAGGCGAAGACGTTGTCCTCCCAGGCGCCGCCGTCCACCCACGCGAAGCCCTCCGGCACGGTGTCCAGCTGCCACAGCTCGGGCGCGTCGCCGTAGACCGCGTTCAGCTCGCGCACCAGGTCCCGGACTCCCCGGTGGTCGGGCTCCGCCGAGTACGACGGGTCCAGCAGCCACCAGTCGGGGCCGTGGCCCTCGGACCACTCCGCACCCTGGGCGAACTCCTGCCCCATGAAGAGCAGTTGCTTGCCCGGATGGGCCCACATGAAGCCCAGGTACGCGCGGTGGTTGGCCCGCTGCTGCCACCAGTCGCCCGGCATCTTGCTCACCAGCGCACGCTTGCCGTGCACCACCTCGTCGTGCGAGATGGGCAGCACGTAGTTCTCGCTGTACGCGTACACCATCGAGAACGTCATCTCGTTGTGGTGGAACTTGCGGTGCACCGGCTCCTTCGACACGTACTGGAGCGAGTCGTGCATCCAGCCCATGTTCCACTTCAGGCCGAAGCCGAGGCCGCCGTGGTGGGTGGGCCGGGTCACGCCGTTCCAGGCCGTGGACTCCTCGGCGATCGTGACGACGCCCGGATTGCGCCGGTAGACGGTGGCGTTCATCTCCTGCAGGAAGGAGACCGCGTCCAGGTTCTCCCGCCCGCCGTGCTCGTTCGGCGACCACTGGCCGTCCTCGCGCGAGTAGTCGAGATAGAGCATCGACGCGACGGCGTCCACGCGCAGCCCGTCGATGTGGAACTCCTCGCACCAGTACGTGGCGTTCGCGACCAGGAAGTTGCGGACCTCCTTGCGGCCGTAGTCGAACTCCAGCGTGCCCCAGTCCGGGTGCGCCGCCCGCGCCGGATCGCTGTGCTCGTACAGCGGGCGCCCGTCGAACTCCGCCAGCGCCCAGTCGTCGCGCGGGAAGTGCGCGGGCACCCAGTCCGCCAGGACGCCGATACCGGCCCGGTGCAGGCTGTCGACCAGGAAGCGGAAGTCGTCGGGGGTGCCCATCCGGGACGTCGGCGCGTAGAAGCCGGTGACCTGGTAGCCCCAGGAGCCGCCGAAGGGGTGCTCGGCGACCGGCATGAACTCCACATGCGTGAAACCGAGATCCTTCACGTACCGGGGCAGCTGCTCGGCGAGCTGGCGGTACGTCAGGCCCGGGCGCCACGAGGGCAGATGCACCTCGTACACCGAGAACGGCGCCTCGTGGACCGGGCGGTCCGCCCGGTGCGCCATCCACGCGCCGTCCTGCCACACATGGTGGGACTCGGTCACGATCGAGGCGTTCGCGGGCGGCACCTCGGTACGCCGGGCCATCGGATCGGCCCGCTGAGTGCGGGAGCCGTCCGGGCGGGTGATCTCGAACTTGTACAGCGTGCCGTCGGCGACGCCCGGCAGGAACAGCTCCCACACGCCCGTCGCACCGAGCGACCGCATGGGATGGCCGGTGCCGTCCCAGAAGTTGAAGTCACCGACGACGCGGACACCCCGGGCGTCGGGCGCCCAGACCGTGAACCGGGTGCCGGTCACGCCCTGGTGCGTCATGGGGTGCGCGCCGAGAGCCTTCCACAGCTCCTCGTGCCGGCCCTCGCCGATGAGATGCAGGTCGAGGTCGCCCAGGGCGGGCAGGAGGCGGTACGGGTCCTCGATCTCGAAGCCGTCCTCGTGGCCCTCGTAGGTGACGAGGAGCCGGTAGTCGGGGACGGTCCGCTGGGGGAGCACGCCGGAGAAGAGGCCGTCGCCGTCGTCGTTCAGCTCGGCGCGCAGGCCCTTGGCGAGCACGGTCACGGAGAGCGCGTGCGGACGCAGGACACGGATCTGGATGCCGCCGCGGACCGCGTGCGCGCCGAGGAGCCCGTGCGGGTCGTGGTGACAGCCGGACAGGAGCCGTCCGCGGTCGTCGTCCCCGAGGGGCTTGGCGACCCGCACGCCGCCGGTCCGCGGGCGCGGCGCGCCCCCGCCGCCCGTCCCCTTCGTGCGGGACCGCCCGCCGCCGCCGGAGCCCTTGGCGGTCCCGCCGCCGGGCTGCCGGGTCTCCTCGGCCCGTGCCGTGGACCCGCCAACGGCGAGCGGCTGGCGGACGGGGGCGTCTTCCGCGGGATCGGCCTTGCGCGCGGCGGTGACGCGCCGTCCCGCGTCCGGCGTGCCCCCCGCTGCGGGTGCGTCGGGCTTGCGGGCCGAGGCCACGCGCCGCGCGGAGGGTGCGGTGCCGCCGGGCACGGGGGCGTCCTCCCCGGCCTTGCGGGCCGAGGTCACGCGCCGTGCCGTGGACGCGGTGCCGCCCGTCGCGGGGGCGTCGGCCTGCTCGTCGGGCCCCGCCTTGCGCGCCGAGGTCACGCGCGGCCGCGGGGCCGTCGTGCTCTTCGTCCCGGCGGCGTCCCTGGGCGCCCGGCGCCGCCCGCCCCGCGCGCCCGCCCCGCCGGCGTCGCGGCCCTCGGCCTCGCCCGTGGCGCCCGCCGCGTCCGACCCCTGGCCGGTATCGGACACGGGCGCCGACCCGGCCGCGCTGTCCCCGCCCGACCCGGTCGCGGTCACGGCGGTCGTGTCCCGTTGTCCGGGCGCCTGCCCGGCCGGCGGCGGGGGCGTGACCGGGACGGGCTCGGGGTCCTCGGCCGGGGGTGTCCCCGGGCCGGCCGCCGGCTCGGGGACGGGCGCGTCTGCCGCCTCCGTGCCGGGCGGGGGCGTGGGCGTGGCGTCGGTCGCGGGACGGGGGGAGCGGCGGGGGGTCACGGGGGTCGGCCTCCTGGGCGCGGGTAAGGGAGCGGTCGGGTCAGTCGAGCGTCGCGAGGCGGTCGATCGCGGCCATCGGCACCGGCAGCCAGTCCGGCCGGTGCCTGGCCTCGTACACGACCTCGTACACGGCCTTGTCGGTCTCGTAGGCACGCAGCAGTTCGGGCTCGTCGCGCGGGTCGCTGCCGCACGCCTGCGCGTAACCGGAGCAGTACGCGTCGCGGCACGCCTCCGCCCAGGCCGGGTTCCACGGGCGGTGCGTGCGGGCCGCGTAGTCGAACGAGCGGAGCATCCCGGCGACGTCGCGCACCACCGGCTGCGGCCGGCAGCGCTCGGTGAGCGGCCGGGCCGGCTCGCCCTCGAAGTCGATGACGGACCAGGGCGTGGCGACCGGGCCGCGCAGTATCTGGCCGAGGTGCAGATCGCCGTGCACCCGCTGCGCGGCCCAGATGCGTCCGCGCCGCCCGAGGACCGCGACCGCCTCGAACGCCGTCCGCAGCCGCGGTGCGTACGGCTCCAGCGCGGGCACCGTGCGGACCGCGGCCTCCAGCCGCCGGGTCATCGCGGTGGCCAGCTCCTCGCTCTGCGCGCCGCTCAGCTTCACGCTGGGCAGGGCGCGGGCCAGCGCCGTGTGCACCTCCGCGGTCACGCGCCCGAGTTCCCGGGCCTCGGCCCGGAAGGAGCGGCCCTCGGCGAGGGCCTCCAGCGCGAGCACCCATCCGTCGCGCGAGCCGCGCAGGAACGGCTGGAGCACCCCGAGGGTGAAAGGTTCCGGCGTGGCCGATTCGTACCAGGCGACCGGAGTGGGCACCCGCTCGCATCCGGCGCGGGCCAGCGCGAGCGGCAGCTCCAGGTCGGGGTTGGGGCCCGGGTGCAGGCGGCGGAAGAGCTTGAGGATGTACGTGTCGCCGTACACGAGCGAGGAGTTGGACTGCTCCGCGCCGAGCGGCCGGGGTGCGAGGCCGCCGGGGATGGCGGGCGAGCCGTCGTACCGCCGGAAGTGCAGCGGGCCGAGCGACCCCGGTGTGCGCAGCCGCTCCAGGAGCAGGGCGGCGAGCCGGGGGTCGTGGGTGCCTTCGTAGACGGTGCGCCCGGAGAGCGGGCCGTGGGCCAGATGGCCGATGAGCGCGGGAGCGAGGGCGGGCGGCAGGGTCTCGTGCACTCCGACGAGCAGTTGGTAGCAGTCACCCGGCGACCCGGGCTGCTCGACCCGTACGAGCAGATGCAGAAGGCCCGGCCCCGGGCCCCGCACAGGCAGCAACTCGGTCGCCGACACGAGGGAGAAACCGGTGACCGGCGTTCCCTTGCCCGCGAACCAGCGCTGCCGGGGCAGCCATTGGTGCAGCAGGGGGGCGAGCGACGGAAGCAGAGCGAGCGGGATCCGGGTGGATGCAGCCTCCGACATGGGCATCGCGTCCTTTCCCCGGGTACACCACGAATGCGCAAAGTGTCCCGGATTACAGCTGTGGCTGTCCGGCGGCGCGCGGGGATGAGGGGGAGAGTGCCCAGTGCGGGGCGGCAGAAACCGCCCCGCCGGCGCAGAGGGCGCCTTTCGGACCCGTGATTCCCCCTCAGGGGGCCGTCAGGCCAGGGTGGTTCCCGTTCCGGCGCCCGGCATCACGTCCGGCCCCGCCACCGGTGCGGCGTCCTTCCGCAGCCGGAACCAGTAGAAGCCGTGGCCCGCCAGGGTCAGCAGATACGGCCACTGGCCGATGGCCGGGAACCGCACACCGCCGATCAGCTCCACGGGGTGCCGGCCGTTGAACGTCCGCAGATCGAGCTCGGTCGGCTGTGCGAACCGCGAGAAGTTGTGCACACAGAGCACGAGATCGTCCTTGCACTCGCGCAGGAAGGCGAGCACCGCCGGGTTGGACGACGGCAGTTCCGTGTAGGACCCCAGTCCGAAGGCAGGATTCTGCTTACGGATCTCGATCATCCGTCGGGTCCAGTGCAGCAGCGACGACGGCGACGACATCGACGCCTCGACGTTGGTGACCTGGTAGCCGTAGACCGGGTCCATGATGGTCGGCAGGTACAGCCGGCCGGGGTCGCAGGAGGAGAAGCCCGCGTTGCGGTCGGGGGTCCACTGCATGGGCGTGCGCACCGCGTCGCGGTCGCCGAGCCAGATGTTGTCGCCCATGCCGATCTCGTCGCCGTAGTAGAGGATCGGCGTGCCGGGCAGGGACAGCAGCAGGGCGGTGAACAGCTCGATCTGGTTGCGGTCGTTGTCCAGCAGTGGGGCCAGGCGGCGGCGGATGCCGATGTTGGCGCGCATGCGCGGGTCCTTGGCGTACTCCGCGTACATGTAGTCGCGCTCTTCGTCCGTCACCATCTCGAGGGTCAGCTCGTCGTGGTTGCGCAGGAAGATGCCCCACTGGCAGCCGGACGGAATGGCCGGGGTCTTGGCCAGGATTTCCGAGACGGGGTAGCGCGACTCGCGCCGCACGGCCATGAAGATGCGCGGCATCACCGGGAAGTGGAATGCCATGTGGCACTCGTCGCCGCCCTTGGCCGGATCGCCGAAGTAGTCGACGACGTCCTCGGGCCACTGGTTTGCCTCGGCGAGGAGCACCGTGTCCGGGTAGTGCGCGTCGATCTCCTTGCGCACCCGCTTGAGGAAGGAGTGGGTGCGCGGCAGGTTCTCGCAGTTGGTGCCCTCCTCCTGGTACAGGTACGGCACGGCGTCGAGGCGGAATCCGTCGATGCCCAGGTCCAGCCAGAACCGCAGCGCGGAGATGATCTCCTCCTGCACGGCGGGGTTCTCGTAGTTGAGGTCGGGCTGGTGGGAGAAGAACCGGTGCCAGTAGTACTGCTTGCGTACCGGGTCGAAGGTCCAGTTCGAGGACTCCGTGTCGACGAAGATGATGCGGGCGTCCTGGAACTGCTTGTCGTCGTCGGCCCAGACGTAGTAGTCGCCGTACGGTCCGTCGGGGTTGGCGCGGGACTCCTGGAACCACGGGTGCTGGTCGCTGGTGTGGTTCACCACGAAGTCGATGATGACGCGCATGCCGCGCTGGTGGGCGGCGTCCACGAACTCCACGAAGTCGGCCAGGTCACCGAAGTCGGGCAGCACCGAGGTGTAGTCGGCGACGTCGTAACCGCCGTCCTTCAGGGGAGACTTGAAGAACGGCGGCAGCCACAGGCAGTCGACGCCCAGCCACTGCAGATAGTCCAGTTTCGCGGTGATTCCCTTGAGGTCGCCGATACCGTCGCCGTTGCTGTCCTGGAAGGACCGGACGAGGACCTCGTAGAAGACGGCCCGCTTGAACCAGTCGGGGTCGCGGTCACGCGCGGGAGTGTCCTCGAACGTGTCGGGAACGGGTTCATTGACGATCATGATGTGGGTGACCCTCCGGTCTGCGGGGACGGTCGCAGGGTGACGATGTGCGCGGGCGTGATGCCCGGCTCGAGGCGCACATAGTTGGCCCTGCCCCAGTGATAGGTCTCGCCGGTGAGCTCGTCGCGCACCGGTACGGTCTCGTGTTCTTCGAGTCCGAGTCGCGGCATGTCCAACGAGACCGTGGCCTCCTGGGTGTGGTGGGGGTCGAGGTTGGCGACGACGAGCACGACGTCCTGGCCCGAGCGCTTGGAGTAGACGATCACCGCCTCGTTGTCGGCATGGTGGAAGTGGACGTCCCGCAGCTGCTGGAGTGCCGGGTGGCGGCGCCTGAGCCGGTTGAGCAGGGTGATGAGCGGCGTGATCGTGCGGCCCTCCCGCTCGGCCGACTCCCAGTCCCGGGGCCGCAGTTGGTACTTCTCCGAGCAGCGGTACTCCTCGCTGCCGACGCGCAGCGGCACGTTCTCGCACAGCTCGTACCCGGCGTACACGCCCCACGACGGCGACAGCGTCGCGGCCAGCACCGCGCGCACCTCGAACGCGGGCCGGCCGCCCTCCTGGAGGTACGCGTGCAGGATGTCGGGGGTGTTCACGAAGAAGTTCGGCCGCATGTACGAGGCGGCGTCGCCGGACAGCTCCCTCATGTACTCGGTGAGTTCGTGCTTGCCGTTGCGCCAGGTGAAGTAGGTGTACGACTGCTGGAAGCCGATCGCGGCGAGCGTGTGCATCATGGCCGGCCGGGTGAACGCCTCGGCGAGGAAGACGACGTCGGGGTCCTTGCCGTTGATCTCGGCGATCACCTGTTCCCAGAAGACGACCGGCTTGGTGTGCGGGTTGTCGACGCGGAAGATGCGCACCCCGCGGTCCATCCAGAAGCGCAGCAGCCGCACCGTTTCGCGGACCAGCCCCGGCATGTCCGCGTCGAACGCGATCGGGTAGATGTCCTGGTACTTCTTCGGCGGGTTCTCGGCGTACGCGATGGTTCCGTCGGGGCGGTGGCGGAACCACTCGGGGTGCTCCTTCACCCAGGGATGGTCGGGCGAGCACTGGAGTGCGAAGTCCAGCGCGACCTCCATGCGCAGCGAGCGGGCCGCCCGGACGAAGTGGTCGAAGTCGGTTAGCGTGCCGAGGTCGGGGTGGATCGCGTCGTGACCGCCCTCGGCCGAGCCGATCGCCCAGGGCACGCCGACGTCGTGGGGGCTCGGCGTCAGCGAGTTCTCGCGGCCCTTGCGGTGGGTGGTGCCGATGGGGTGGACAGGTGGCAGGTACACCACGTCGAAGCCCATCGCCGCGATGGCCGGCAGCCGTTCGGCCGCGGTGCGCAGCGTCCCGGAGACGGGCGGCTCGCCCTCCTTCACCACCGCGCCCTCCGAGCGCGGGAACATCTCGTACCAGGACCCGTACAGTGCGCGCCGGCGCTCGACCTTCAGTGGCAGCGACGGCGAGGAGCTGACCAGTTCGCGCAGTGGGTGACGGGCGAGCGCGGCGGCGGCGTCGGCCGCGCGGGCGGCCGCGAGCCGTGCGGCGGCGGACCGCTGGGTGTCGCGGAGCGCGTCGGCGACCGCGAGAACCGCCTCGCGGCCGTCCTTCTTGGGCACTCCGGCCGCCGCGCGCTCGTACAGCTCGGCGCCTTCGGCGAGGACCAGGCCGGTGTCGATGCCGGCCGGGATCTTGATCTCGGCGTGGTGGCGCCAGGTGGCGACCGGATCGCTCCACGCCTCCACCGTGTAGGTCCACTCGCCCTCGCAGTCGGGGGTGACGTCGGCGCCCCAGCGGTCGGTGCCCGGGGCGAGCTCCCGCATGGGGGTGAAGGGCCCCGGGCGGCCCTTCGGATCGTGCAGCACGACATTGGCGGCGACCGCGTCGTGGCCCTCGCGAAAGACCGTGGCGGTGACCTGGAAGGTCTCACCCGCCACGGCTTTCGCCGGCCTTCTTCCGCAGTCGACGAGCGGGCGTACGTCCAGGACGGGAATGCGACCAATGAGCGAGTTCACAACATCACCTGAGGGCTGTGCGGGCAGGTCGGGTCGAGCACGTAGAGGCAGTGTTTGTCTTCTTTGTAACTGCTCGGTCGGTGACTGGCCGGGTGCGGGCATGTCGGCTCCTGTCCGCGTTCACTCGGGTGGACGGAAAGGATGCGATCGGAGGGTGCGCTCGCGTACGTACCGGATGAGCCTTCCCACGCCCTTGGGGAGGCCAATCCGGCGATGTGTTAACTACTAGGACGTAGCGGGGCGCGCAAGACGGACGAAAAAGGACCGGACCCGTCACCTGGACGGAACCGGCCCTTCCTCTTGCCCTGTGTATACGGGCCCTCCCGACGCCCCGTCAGGCCGTCTCTGCGGACTCCGCCGTACGGCCCGACCACATCTGCCACGGCTGCCGGGAGACCCACTCGTCCACCGCCGTCGCGGTGAACCCCAGCTCCCGCGCCGAGCCGCCGCCGTCGCCCGCCATCAGCCCCGGCTCGGCGCCGCTCGCCATGAAGTGGTAAATGCCCGCCACACCTGCCGCCGTCCGGGGGCCCAGGATCTGCGCGAGGCCCTGCTCGAAGACGTGCGGTTCGAGCGCCCTGTAGCGCACCGGGCGCCCGAGGCCGCGGCCGAACTCCTCCGCCAGCTCCGGGCCGGTGAGGGACCGTGCGCCGCCGATGTCGAACACGCGACCGGCCGCTCCGTCCGCCTCCAGCGCCGCGCACACGGCCTTCGCCAGGTCGCGGTGCGAGATCCAGGCGGTCCGGACGTCGGCGGGCAGGGGGTAGGCGAGCACGCCCTCGTTCACCAGCGCCGGGCCGTTCCAGGGGCTGAAGAGGTTGTCCAGATACACGGGAGGGCGCACGACGACCAGTTCCACGCCGCTCTCGGCGAGGCTCTCGCGCAGCACCGTCTCCACCAGACGGCGCGTCTCGAACGCCGCGAGGTTCGTCGTCGGCTGCGGGACCCGCGTGTTGGCGTTGTAGACGATCCGGTGCACCTTGCTGTCCCGGGCCGCCTTCGCGACGTGCTGGGCGTAGCGCATGACCTTCTCGGCCTCGTACACCAGCGGCATCGTCACCGCGGCATGGGTGGCGCCCTCGAAGAGCTGCCGTACGTCCTCCTGCCGCCCCAGGTCACCGCTCGCGACCGAGACCCCGGGCAGCTTCGGGCGGTCCTCCTCGGGCTTACGGCTCAGGGTGCGCACCCGGTGGCCCCGCTCGGCCAGCAGACGGGCCGTCGCGCCGCCCTGGAAACCGGTCGCCCCCACCACGGCTACGCGCATCGGAATGTGATCGGACATGTCTCAGAAGGGCCCTTCGATAGGGTGTGGCTGCTGCCGTGAACGGCCCTTCCAGGCTCGCGGCGGCGGCTTCGGCCGATCAATTAACAATCCGGGGCGGGGGTTGAAGGATCGTCCAATGGACCGACCACTGGAACCGACCCATAGTGAGCGTGACGACCTCCTGAGCGAGCTGCTGAAGCCATTGCGGCTCACCGGGGTGTTCGACAGCCGGTGGCATCTGCGCGCGCCCTGGGCCATCGAGGGGGACGCCGAACAGAGCTGTGCCGTACTGCACTTCATCACCGAAGGGGGATGCTGGGTCACCGGCGAGGACCAGACACCGATCGAGCTGCGCGCGGGAGACCTCGCCGTCTTCCCCACCGGGACCGCGCACCGGCTCGCGGACCGCCCCGACCGGCGGGGTGTCTCGCTCGCCGCGATGCTGCCCGAGCGCCGGCCCGGCACATCGGGCGAGATCCGCATCGAGGGGGAGGGACCCGTCAGCAGAATGCTGTGTGCCGGCCTGCACTACGACGCGAGTGCGGCGACCGGCCTGTACAAGGCGCTGCCCTGGGCCCTGGTGCTCGACGGCTCCCAGGTCGACCGGGAGCCGCTGCTGCGCGACACCCTGCGGCTGCTCGCCACGACCGACCGGCCGGTGGGGCCGGGGGACCGGCTGATCACCCTGCGCGCCTTCGAGATGGCGCTGGTGCTCGCGCTGCGGCCGCTGCTGCGCGAACTGGCCGGCAATCCGTCCGCCCTGCCCGTCCTGTCCCACCCCGGCATCAGCAGGGCCATGGTGATCATCGCGACCCGGTTCGCCGAGCCGTGGACCATCGAGTCGCTCGCACGCGAGGTGGGCATGTCCCGGTCCGCGTTCACCGCGGCTTTCCGGGACCTCGTCGGCGAGGCGCCCGCCCGGCATCTGACGGGCCGCCGGATGCAGGAGGCGGCCCGGCTGCTCGGGGAGACCTCGCTGCCGCAGTCGGCCGTGCCCGAACGGGTGGGCTACCAGAGCACGGTGGGCTTCCACCTCGCCTTCCGCAAGTGGTACGGGATGACCCCCGGCGAGTACCGCAGCAAGGGTGCCTCAGCAGCATGACTGGCCGGTTCTTAAGGACCGCTGGACGGTCGTTCATTGCCCGGTGTCCACGGCGGGGGACAGGCTCACCTGAAACCGACCGCCGCCGGCCGGCCCCGTGCGCGGCCGGCGGCGGTCCGTCCAGCCGAAGGCCCTTCGAGGAGAGACGTTGACCAGGTCCGGCCAGGAATACCTCGCATCGCTGCGGGACGGGCGCGAGGTGTGGCTCGACGGCGAACGCGTCGCCGATGTCACCCGTCACCCCGCCTTCCGCAACACCGCGGCATCGATCGCGCGGCTCTACGACCTGGCACACGACCCGGAGTACGCGTCCGTGCTCACGGCGGACGGCGCGCATCGCGCGTACAAGGTCCCGCGCTCGTACGAGGACCTCGTCGCTCGGCGCCGGGCGTACAAGGTGTGGGCCGAGTCGAGCTTCGGCTTCCTCGGGCGTACGCCGGACTACATGGCGGGCGGGGCGGCCGGATTCGCGGCGGCGCCTGGGCTGTTCACCACCGAGGGCTTCGACGGCGCGGACAACGCGGTCGCCTACCACCGCAGGCTGGCCGAGGGTGACCTCTACCCCACGTTCACCATCACCAACCCGCAGATCGACCGTACGAAGGCGGCGTCCGAGCAGGAGGAGGACGACCTGGTCGTCCGGGTCGTCGCGGAGAAGGACGGCGGGGTCGTGGTGCGCGGCGCCAAGATGATCGGCACCGCGGCCGTCTTCGGCAACGAGGTCATCGTCGGCACGATCGAACCGCTCGCGCCCCAGGACGTCGACCACGCCCTGTGCTTCTCGGTGCCGATCGGCACACCGGGCCTCAAGTTCCTGTCCCGGACCTCCTACGAGGCGCAGGCCCGCAGCGTCTTCGACAACCCGCTCTCGTCGCGGTTCGACGAGAACGACGCGCTGCTGGTGTGCGACGACGTGTTCGTGCCGTGGGAGCGGATCCTGACCTACCGGAACGTCGACGCCACGTTCGGCATGTGGTGGCGCACCCCGGCGTACGTGAACTTCGTGCACCAGGCCGCCACGCGCTTCTGGACCAAACTGGAGTTCCTGACCGGGATCGCCATCCTGCTGACCAAGGCGAACAACACCTACCAGCTGCCGCCCGTCACCCAGGCGATCGGCCGGCTGATGGGCCGGGTGGCGCAGGCGAAGGCGTTCGTGCTGGCGGCGGAGGCGTCGTACGAGGAGGTCGACGGCGGGCGCGGCGGTGTGATGCCGGGCAAGGAGATCTCGTTCGCGCAGCGCATCATGGCGGGCGAGCTGTACCCGGCGGCTGTGCAGGAGATCAAGACGCTGGCGGGCGGCGGAGTCATCCAGCTCCCCGCGTCCGCCGACGACCTGCTCCACCCCGAACTGGGCCCGCTGGTGCGCAAGTACATCCGCTCGCCGGGCCACCCGGCCGAGGACCGGATCAAGCTGCTGAAACTGGCGTGGGACGCGCTCGGTTCGGAGTTCGCCTCCCGCCACGAGCAGTACGAGCGCTTCTACCACGGCGCGCCGCACGTCTATCTGATGCAGCAGGCGTGGGAGGGCGACACGGACAGCTGCGAGGCGCTGGCGCGGGCGTGCCTGTCGGGGTACGCGCTCGACGAGAGGACCCGGCAACGGTGACCCCCGACCGCACCGCGGACGCGACCCACGCCGACCGGGCCGCGTCCGGGGCCGGCCGCGCGCTCCCGCTGCTCGCCGCCACCCAGCTGCTGCTGATCATGGACACCGCGATCGTCAACGTCGCCCTGCCCTCCGTCGGCGACGACCTCGGGTCCGGCTCGGCGGGGCTGTCGTGGGTGGCCAACGCCTACCTCATCACCTTCGGCGGGCTGCTGCTGCTCGGCGGCCGGGCCGCGGACCTGTTCGGGCACCGCAGGCTCTACCTGGCCGGTCTCGGGCTGCTCGCCGCCGCGTCCGCCGCGGGCGGCGCCGCCGGCAGCGCCGGGCTGCTGATCGCCGCCCGCGCCGCGCAGGGCGTGGGCGCCGCACTCGCCGCGGCCGCCGCGTTCGCCCTGCTGCTCACTCTCTTCCCCGACGGACCCGGCCGGCACAAGGCACTCGGGGTGTTCGCCGCGATGGGCGGACTGGGCGGGGTGCTCGGCACGGTGCTCGGCGGCGTACTGACCGACCTCCTCCGCTGGCGCTCCACGTTCTGGCTCAACGTCGTCGTCGCGCTCGTCCTCGCCGCCGCCGCACTGCGGCTGCTGGGCCCTGTCCGGGCGACCTTCTCGGGCCCGCGACGACAGCTACGGCACCTCGCCGAGTTGTTGGAGTCGCCCAAGTACGTCCAGTACGAGGACGATCCTCCGCCTTGCGATGCGTCCCCTCGGCCCCTGCGGGCCTGGGGAGACCCCATGCATCTGACGCCGCGGGCTGATCCTCAAAGGTCGCCCGGACAGGACCCGGCCCCCGGCTCCCGCGGCCGCGAAGGCGGCTTCGACCTCGGCGGCGCCCTCACGGCGACCGGCGGGCTCGGGCTTCTCGCGTACGCCCTCGTCGGCGCGGGCGAGGCGGGCTGGACCGGCACGCGGACGCTCGTGAGCGGTGCGGCTGGGCTCGCCCTGCTCGCCGCGTTCGCGTTGCTGGAGCGGCGCATCGAGCGGCCGCTCGTGCCGCCCGCCGTGCTGCGCCGTCCCGCCCTGCGGCTCGCCAACCTCCTCGGCGCACTGGCCCAGATGGCGCTCTTCCCGATGTTCTTCCTGGTCAGCCTCTATCTGCAGAGCGTGCTCGGCCAGTCCCCGCTGACCGGCGGACTCGGCCTGCTGCCGCTGTCCCTGGTCGTGGTGGCGGTCGCCCCGCAGACCGGCCGGCTCATCGGCCGGATCGGGCTGCGGCGCACCATGACCCTCGGCTTCGGCCTGCTGCTCGCCGGCATGGTCTGGCTCGCGCTCGCGCTCGACGCCGACGGCACCTTCCCGAGCACCGTCCTCGCCCCGAGCCTCGTCCTGGGCGTCGCCCTGCCGCTCGTCATGGTCACCACCAACGTGGCCGCCACCGCCGACGCGTCGCCCCACGAGACGGGGCTCGCCTCCGGACTCGTCAACACGAGCCAGCAGTTCGGCTCGGTCCTCGGCCTCGCGGTCCTGGTCGCCGTCGCGACCGCCGGCGGCACGGCGGCCGGCGACGCCGCCGCCGAGACCGCGGGCTTCAGATCCGCCCTTCTGGCCGGAGCCGCGTTCGCGGCCCTGGCCGCCCTGCTCTCCTCCCGGCTGCGGCTGCCCGCGCCCGCCATGGCGCCGCCACGCCAGGACCGGGTCGGCGGCGCCGTGGAGTGACCGGGGGCGGGACGGTGCCCCGGCGGGAGCCGTGCGGCCCTGCGGCACTGCGGCGCCCGCGCACCGCCCGCCCCACAACCCACCAGTGAACCGTTCTGTCCGAAGGGACATTCCGTTGACCCTGTACGACCTTGTCGCGCCCGGTCTCGATGTGCTTGGCGAACCGCGTTACCGGATAGCGGAGATACGCGCGGCGGACCCGCTCGGCGCGGACGCGCTCCTCGCCGCGCTCCCCGCGATGAACGCGGCAGCCGACGTGCCCGCGCTCACCGTCGCCCTGCGCACCCTCGTACCCGACGAGGACCGGGTGGCCTCGCTCGGGATCGTCGACGCGCTCGCCGCGATGCGCGACCTCGGCATCCTCCTCGGCTCGCTGAAACGTCACGGCACGCAGCCGATCGCGGCCGTGCCGGAGGTGCTGCCCGTCCTCGAGGAACTGGGCCGACGCACCGACATGGTCCCGCGTGACACCGTGCACCACTACACGACCTGGAACCCGTCGGGCAAACGCCGGCGGATGTACACGGGCGACCCCATGGAGGGCAACCTCCAGGACGCCGTCCGTATGGTCTTCCCCAGCCTCGTCGCCTCGCTCGACACCTGCGCGGAGCTGGCCCGCCTGGAGCCGTACGATCCCGGCTTCGCCCTCGCCCTCGACCGCGTCGCCCGCCAGGTGCAGGCCATGGTCGACGCCATCGACTTCACCGTCGACAGCGTCTCGCCCGTCTTCTTCGCCCGCGAACTGCGCTCCTACTTCGAGGAGATCGATGTCGCGGGCCGCGACTACCTCGGCCCCGCCGCCGCCCAGGTCCCGCTGTGGCTCGTCGATCTGACGGTGTGGCAGTGCGACCGGGGCAACGAGCGCTACGACGCCTTCCTCGAGGACTCCGTCCAGTACAGCCTGCCGTCCTGGCGCGCCCACTACGCGGCCCACCGCGGCGGTGTCTCCGCGGTCTCCAAGCTGTCCGCCGCCTTCAGCTGGGAGGGCGGCGGCCGCGTCCCCGCCGCCCTCACCGCCTCCGCCGTCTCCCTCGCCCGCGTGCTGCGCATCCTCAAGACCTTCCGCGCCCGCCACCTCACTATCGCCCGCAAGGCCTACAGCGAGGAGGTACGGCTCTACGACGCCGGCAGCGGCGGCGCCCCGGTCGCCCTCCTGCGCTCCGTGCTCGACCTGACCCGCGACAACGAGACGCTGGTGCGCCGCTCCGTGGAGCCGCCCGCCGCCGCGCCTGCCCGCTGACCGCCGGAGGAGAGCCACAGGAGTTCGAGGAGATTCGTCCCCATGACCCACATCATGATCGCCGGCGGTGGCATCGCCGGCCTGACCGCGGCGCTCGCCCTGCACACGGCCGGCTTCGAGCGGATCACCGTCGTCGAGGCGACGCAGGAGATCCGCCCCGTCGGCGCGGGCCTGAACATCATGCCCAACGCGGTGCGCGAACTCGACGCGCTCGGCGTGCTCGACCCCATCGAGGAATGCGCCGTCCGCACCCGGGAGCTGCGCTACTACCACCGCAGCGGCGGCCTGATCTCGCGTGATCCGCGCGGACTCGGGGCCGGTTACCACTGGCCCCAGCTGTCCGTGCACCGCGGCGACCTGCAGCGCGTGCTCGCCGAGGCCGTACGGGCGAGGCTCGGCGAGTGTGCCCTGCTCAGCGGCGTACGCGTCATCGGCGTCGACCCGCTCCCCGACGGCCGCCCGCGCGTCACCCTGGAGCACAGCGACGGCGCCATGCGCGGCCGCGCCTCGCTGGAACCCGATCTGCTCATCGGCGCGGACGGCATCCGCTCCGCCGTACGCGCCGCGCTCAACCCCGGCGAGGGGGAACCGCCGTGGAACGGGATGCTCGTCTGGCGCGGCGTCTCGCGCGTGCCGGCCGACCGTGCGGGCGACTTCATGTTCATCGCAGGGGACGACCGGCTGCGGGCCGTGGTCTACCCGATCTCCGAGCCCGCCGACGGCGGCGACGTCCTCGTCAACTGGGCGCTCGCCGCGCCCTCCGAGACGGCCGGGGGCACCTTCCGCGGCGACTGGAACCGGGCCGTCCCCGTGGACACCTTCGCGGGCCGCTTCGAGGGCTGGGAGTTCGACGGGGTCAGCGTCCCCGAGGTGCTCGCCGCCGCCGACGCCGCGTACGAGTACCCGATGGTGGACCGTGATCCGCTGCCGTCCTGGTCCAGGGGCCGTACGACGCTGATCGGCGACGCCGCCCACGCGATGTACCCGATCGGCTCCAACGGGGCGACCCAGTCCATCGTCGACGGCCGCGCCCTCGCCCACGCGCTGGCCCGCCACCGTGACCCCGTGGCCGCGCTCGCCGCCTACGAGGCGGACCGGCGGCCGGCCATGACCCGGCTCCAGCTGTCCAACCGGCAGCAGGGCCCCGAGGTGGTCATCAACCTGGCCCACCGGCGTGCGCCCGGCGGATTCACCGACATCCACGACGTGATCCCGGCCGCCGAACTCGCCGGGATCGCGGCACGCTACGCGGCCACCGGCGCGTTCGACCCGCGGAGCGTGAACCAGGGCTCCCCGTACGGAGGAACGCTGCACCGGTCGTCGTAGGGGGGTACTCCTCACACGGGTTTGCGCGCCCTGGTCGGGGACGGCCAGGCACATGGCGAGTGAGCCGAAGGGGCGCGCGGGTGTCGAAAGCGAGAACGCGCGGAGGCTGCGAGTGGGGGCACCTCCCAGCGGTAGCTGGGGGAGAGCAGTCGAGCACGATCGACCGTCGACACACGCTCAAAGCGCCCCGTGGGGGTCCCCCGGCGCAGCCAGGGGGAGAACCGAGCCCCAAAAGGGGGCGCCATGCGCCGTGGTCGGGGAGGAGCGGGTGCGACTACCGTCGGGAACGACGGAAAAGGGCGCACACCGTCGTGCGTCCGCTCGGATGCGTACATCCCCTGCGAAGGTGGGACCTGTGAAGGCCATTCGTCGATTCACCGTCCGCCCCGTCCTCCCCGAACCACTGCAACCGCTCAGCGGCCTGGCGCGCAATCTGCGCTGGTCCTGGCACACCGAGACCCAAGAGCTGTTCCGCTCCGTCGATCCCGAGGGGTGGCAGGCCGTCGCCGGCGATCCCGTGCGGCTCCTCGGGAACGTGTCCGCCGCCCGGATGGCGGAACTGGCGAAGGACCGGCGCTTCCTGCGCCGGCTCGCCGCGGCCGCCGACGACCTGGACGACTACCTGCACGGCCGCAGGTGGTACCAGTCCGGGAACGGTGGGCCCGACACCCCGGAATTCCCCGCCGCCATTGCCTACTTCTCGCCGGAGTTCGGTGTCACCGCCGCCCTGCCGCAGTACTCGGGCGGCCTCGGCATCCTCGCCGGCGACCACCTCAAGGCCGCCAGCGACCTCGGCGTGCCGCTGATCGGCGTCGGCCTGCTCTACCGGCACGGCTACTTCCGTCAGTCGCTGTCCCGCGACGGCTGGCAGCAGGAGCACTATCCCGTGCTCGACCCGAACGAACTGCCGCTCGGCCTGCTGCGGGAGGCCGACGGCGCCCCGGCCCGTGTGTCCCTCGCCCTGCCCGGCGGCCGCCTGCTGCACGCCCACATCTGGGTCGCCCAGGTCGGCCGCGTCCCGCTGCTGATGCTCGACTCCGACGTCGAGGGCAACGGGCAGGGCGCCCGCGACGTCACCGACCGGCTGTACGGCGGCGGCAGCGAGCACCGCCTGCTCCAGGAGATGCTGCTCGGCATCGGCGGTGTGCGGGCGGTCCGCGCGTACTGCCGGATCACCGGGCACGCGGCGCCCGAGGTGTTCCACACGAACGAGGGCCACGCCGGGTTCCTCGGCCTCGAACGCATCCGTGAGCTGGGCGAGCGTCCGGGCCTCGGGTTCGACGCCGCCCTCGAAGCCGTGCGCGCGGGCACGGTGTTCACCACCCACACCCCGGTGCCCGCGGGCATCGACCGCTTCGACCGCGAGCTCGTCGCCCGCCACTTCGCGGACGATGCCGAGCTGCCCGGAGTGCCCGTCGACCGCGTGCTCCAGCTGGGCACCGAGAGCTACCCCGGCGGCGAGCCGGGCGTGTTCAACATGGCGGTGATGGGGCTGCGCCTGGCCCAGCGCGCCAACGGCGTGTCCAAGCTGCACGGAGCCGTCAGCCGCGACATGTTCTCCGGCCTGTGGCCGGGCTTCGACGCGGCCGAGGTGCCCATCACCTCGATCACCAACGGCGTCCACGCGCCGACCTGGGTCGCGCCCGAGGTCTTCCGGCTGGGGGCGCGCCAGATCGGCGCCGGCCGCGCGGAGGACGCGCTGTCGGTCGGCGGGTCCTCGCGGTGGGACGCCGTCGCCAACATCTCCGACGCCGACATCTGGGAGCTGCGCCGCTCGCTGCGCGAGCAACTGGTGCACGAGGTGCGGGAGAGGCTGCGGGCCTCCTGGCGCCAGCGCGGCGCGGGCGCGGCCGAACTCGGCTGGATCGACGGGGTGCTCGACCCCGACGTGCTCACCATCGGGTTCGCCCGGCGGGTGCCCTCCTACAAGCGGCTCACCCTGATGCTGCGCGACCGCCGCAAGCTCACCGAGCTGCTGCTGCACCCCACGCAGCCGATCCAGATCGTCGTCGCGGGCAAGGCGCACCCCGCCGACGACGGAGGCAAGCGTCTCGTACGAGAGCTGGTGCGCTTCGCCGACGACCCGAAGGTGCGCCACCGCATCGTCTTCCTGCCCGACTACGGCATGGCGATGGCGAAGAAGCTCTACCCGGGCTGCGACGTGTGGCTCAACAACCCGCTCCGCCCGCTGGAGGCGTGCGGCACCAGCGGCATGAAGGCCGCGCTGAACGGATCCCTCAACCTGTCGGTGCTCGACGGCTGGTGGGACGAGTGGTACGAGCCGGACTTCGGCTGGGCGATCCCCACCGCCGACGGCGCGGCCACCGACGAGGACCGCCGGGACGAACTGGAGGCGGCGGCGCTCTACTCGCTGATCGAGGAGCGGGTCGCCCCCCGCTTCTACGACCAGGGCGCGGGCGGCCTGCCGGACCGCTGGATCGAGATGGTCCGCCGCACCCTGACCACGCTCGGCCCCAAGGTGCTCGCGGGCCGCATGGTGCGCGAGTACGTCCAGCGGCTGTACGCCCCGGCCGCGAAGGCCCACCGGGCCCTGGACGCGCCGGCGGCCGAGGAACTGGCGGAGTGGAAGGCGCGGGTGCGGGCGGGCTGGGCGCAGGTCGCGGTCGACCACGTGGAGGCCGTGGACCAGGACGCGGGTGCGGGTGCCGCGGCGACGGCGGGTCTCGGGTCCACGCTGACCCTGCGGGTGCAGGCCCGACTCGGTGAACTGCGGCCGGACGACGTGGAGGTGCAGGCGGTGGCGGGCCGGGTCGACTCCGACGACGCGATCCGCGACGCCCAGACCTTCCCGCTGAAGCCGTCGGGCCGCCCGGATCTGGAGGGGCGCTGGGTGTACGAGGGCCCGATGGCGCTGGACCGCACGGGACCGTTCGGCTACACGGTCCGGGTGCTGCCCGCGCACCGGCTGATCCCGGCGGGTGCGGACATGGGTCTGGTGGCGCTGCCGCCGGAGGCCGCGGGGCAGGAGGCGGGCGTGCTGATGCGCTGAGCGGTCGCGCCGCACGGGCACGGTCCTTCCGGTATCCGGAGGGGCCGTGCCTTTGTGCTGCCCGGCCGGGCCGCGTGCTTTTCTCACGCCGTGAACCCGAAGGCTTGACGTGTTCATGGGATGCCCCTAGGTTCCTCCCGCATCACGGCGTTCACCACCCGGCTCAACGTTCATCCATGTGAACCGAGTTGGGTGATCCCCCGACCGGAAGGCACCCCCCATGCGCACCGGAACCCGCAGGCACGCCCTGCGCCGGCCGAGAGCCCTCCTCCTCGCCCTGTCCATAGGTGTCGCCGGCGTTCTCGCCGCCGCCCTCGTCGCCCCCGCGTCCGCCGGCAAGGCTCCGGCGGACCCCCGGCCCGCCGCCGTCGCCGCGCCGGCGGTCTTCACCCACCCCGGCGTTCTTGTCAGCCGGCCCCAGCTCGACTTCGTGAAGTCCCGGGTGCAGGCCGGGGCGCAGCCGTGGAAGGCCGCCTGGGACCAGATGGCGGCGAGCAAGTACGCCTCCCTCTCCCGCGTGCCCAAGCCGCGCGCCGTCGTCGAGTGCGGCTCGTACTCCAACCCCAACTACGGGTGCACGGACGAGCGCGAGGACGCGATCGCCGCGTACACCACCGCCCTCGCCTGGTACATCACCGGCGACAGCCGCTACGCGAAGAAGTCCATCGAGCTCATGGACGCCTGGTCGGCCGTCATCAAGGACCACACCAACAGCAACGCCCCGCTCCAGACCGGCTGGGCCGGCTCCTCCTGGCCGCGCGCGGCGGAGATCGTCAAGTACACCTACCCGGGCGGATGGCCCGACTCCGGCCGCTTCGCCACCATGCTGCGCACCGTCTACCTCCCCGAGGTCGCAGGCGGCTCGCACTCCAACGGGAACTGGGAACTGAGCATGACCGAGGCCGCCATCGGCATCGCGGTCTTCCTGGAGGACCGGGCGGCGTACGACAGGGCCGTCGCGAAATTCCGCGGCCGGGTTCCCGCGTACATCTATCTCACCAGCGACGGCTCCCTGCCGAGAACGGCGCCCGGCAGCGGCCTCGACACCCGGGACGAGATCATCCGCTACTGGCAGGGCCAGTCGACCTTCACCATGAACGGCATCAGCCAGGAGACCTGCCGCGACCTCACCCACGCCGGCTACGGGTTCTCCGCCATCTCCCACATCGCCGAGACCAGCCGTATCCAGGGCCAGGACCTCTACCCCGAGATCGCCGACCGGCTGCGGCACGCCCTCGGCCTGCATGCCAAGTACCAGCTCGGCGTCGAGCCCGTGCCCGGCAGCCTGTGCGGCGGCACCCTCAAGGACCGGCTCGGCCCCGTCACCGAGGTCGGCTACAACGCCCTGGCCCACCGCATGGGCTACGGGATGACCAACACGCTGCGCCTCACCGAGCAGCAGCGGCCCGCGGGGACCAACAACCTGTTCGTGGCATGGGAGACCCTGACCCACGCGAACAACCCCTCCTAGGCCGGCACTTGCCGACCCGGCCGGACCGGCCCCCGGTCCGGCCGGATGCCCTGCCGGTGACCGTTCCATGACGCCGACGTGCAGGCGATGTGACCGAGACGTGATGGTCACCGATGACGCGATGTCGGACATGTGATCTTGTGAGGTCGCACCGTTCATGTCATAGTCCCGTTCCGCTTCTGCAGGTCGCACGGGGTCGGAACCAGGATGCGGACAGGGGAGTCGGCGGAGCGGGGAGGCTCCGTTTGACATCGGCCGGGCCGGCACCGACGTGCAGGGCCGGCGGCGTCCGGCACGCTCGCACCGGCCGGCAGAGGCGGAGGTTGCCCGGACCACCGGTCCGGGGCCGCCTCGCGGACCAGTCACATGGATGCCGTGCCGCTCCCGTCGGAGGAAGCCGCACGGCACAGCAGGGGGTGGGGGGAAGGATGCCGACTGTCGGCACACGTACGGCCCGGGGGGTGACGGCGCTCGCTCTGGGAGCCGCGGTCACCCTGCTCGGGCAGGCCGCGGCACCGGTGCCGCAGGCCGCCGCAGCGACGGGCTGCGCCGGAGCGCAGAACGACTTCAACGGTGACGGCATCCGCGACATGGCCGTCGCGGACCCGGAGGCCACGGTCTCCGGCAAGGAGCGTGCCGGGCAGATCCACATCGTCTACGGCGGCGGCAAGGGCACGTTCGCCCTGTCGCAGGACTCGCCGAACGTGTCCGACGGGGCCGAGACCGGCGACCAGTTCGGCTTCTCGTTCGCCGTCTACGACGCCAACCTCGACGGGTGCAGCGACATCGCCGTGGGCATCCCGTTCGAGGACATCAACCTGACCGGCCGGACCGTCAAGGACGCCGGCCTCGTCCACCTGATCTACGGCTCGCCCACCGGCGTCGCCTCGGCCGGACTCGGCACCTACGGCTTCCGGCAGGGGGCCGACGGGAAACTCGGCGGCGGGTACGAGGCCGAGGACTGGGTCGGATACGCCGTAGCCGCGGGCAGGTCGGCCACCAACATCCCCTTCCTCGTCATCGGCGCCCCGGGCGAGGACGGCACCGGGGGCCAGGACATGGGGATGTTCCACTACGTCTACGGCACCGGCTACAACGTGGCGCACATCGCCCAGGACAGCGCCGGCGTGTGGGAGGACCCCGAGCCCAACGACCGCTTCGGCGCGTCGATCGCCGCCACCGACCGCCACTTCGTCGTCGGTGCGCCCGGGGAGTCCACGGCCACCACCACGCAGAACGTCGAGTTCGCCGGCGCCGTGATCGCCTTCCGGCCGTCGATCAACACCGACGGCATCCCGGACCCGCTCTTCGGCATGGGGCAGGGCCGCAGCGGCAGCGCCGACACCACCGCGCAGGCCGGCGACCAGTACGGCACCTCGCTGGCCATGGCGCCCTACCGCCCCGCCGGTGCCACCGCGAACAACGACTCGCTCCTCGCGGTCGGCGTCCCCGGCGAGGACCTGGCGTCCACCGTCGACGCCGGCGCCGTGCACACGTACCACATCAAGGCGGACGGAACCGTCCAGCACCTCAAGTGGATCGACCAGAACCAGCCGGACGTGGAGGGCGCGGCCGAGGCGGGCGACTTCTTCGGCCAGCGGCTCGCCGCGGTCAACACCTCGCCGACCGTGACGGGTTCGGCGGCCACGATGCGCCTGGCCGTCGGCGCACCCGGCGAGGAGTCCGCCGAGGAGTACCCGGAGGAGGGCGGGGTGCAGATCCTGCCGCTGCTCGGCGAACCGGGTACCGGTGACAGCTGGATCTCGCCGGGGAACGGTATACCGGCCGCCCGTGCGCCCCGCATGCTCACCGGCATGGGCCTCGGTGCGAGCCCCGGCTCTCTGTACGTCGGTGTCCCGTACGGGCCCGTGGCGAACAGGGCCGTACACGCCTTCCCCTGGAACACCCCCAACGGCGGTGCGCCCACGCAGACCTGGCGCCCCGGCGAGGGCGGCATCACGCCGGACAACGTCTCCTTCGGCGCGTTTCTGAGCTGACGGGCGCGCCCGGTCCGCGCCGTGCCCAGGGGCACGGCGCCGCTGCGCCCTGCCGTGACGCACGGCCGCTGCCGGCCCGCCCGCGCAAGGGCGGCGCCCGGCCCCGCCGCGCCACGAGGAAGCCGCCCGCCCTCCACGGGACCCACCGCCCGCCCGTACGAGGCCGGCGCCCGCTCTCCGGTGGAACCTGCCCGGTGCGCGACGCGGCGACGCTCCCGGCTCCCGCACGGTCGTCCGCACATGACGACCGCCGACCACAAGGCGCACGCGGCCCCGAACCCGCGACGGCGCGGACCGCAGCACCCCCATCGACACCCGTGGGCGCCCGGCAGGGCGCCGACGCCGAGAACCTCCGGCGGGAAGCCGCCGGCAGCAAAGGGGAGGTACCAACGCAGTGACCAGTCCAACGCGTCGGCCACGACGCACCATGCGGCGACGAACGGCGTTCGCCGCCGGCGCCCTCGTCCTGACCGCCTCGGCCCTGGGCGTCAGCCCGCCGGTCCACGCCGCGGTCGCGGCCGGCTGCTCGGGCGTGGAGTCGGACTTCAACGGCGACGGCATCCGTGACACCGCGATCGCCGACCCGGAGGCGACCGTCAACGGCAAGACGCGGGCGGGCCTCGTGCAGGTCGTCTACGGCGGCGGCAAGGGCACTCTGCAACTGTCCCAGGAGACGGCCGGCGTCCCCGGCGGCGCCGAGAACGAGGACCAGTACGGCTTCGCCCTCGCGGTCTACGACGCCGACGCCGACGGCTGCAGCGACCTCGCCGTCGGCATCCCGTACGAGGACCTGGAGACTCCCGACTCCGGGCTCGTGCAGATCGTCTACGGCTCGCCGACCGGCCTCCTCGGCGGCAAGGGCGTCAGAGAGCACAAGCAGGGCGCGACCTACTCGCTGGGCGGAGGCGACGAGGCCGGTGACTGGACCGGCTACGCCCTGGCCGCGGGCAAGGCCGCCGGGGGCAGCTCCTACCTCCTGATCGGCGCTCCCGGCGAGGACATCGGCACGGTCGCGGACACGGGGGCGTTCTTCTACGTCTCAGCCGACGCGACCACCGCCCTGGGCAACCACCAGGACACCGAGACAGCGGGAGCCGTACCCGGAGTCGCCGAGACCGACGACCGGTTCGGCGCCTCGCTGGCGGCCACCCCCACGCACTTCGCGGTCGGCACACCGGGCGAGGCGCTGGGCACCACCACCTTCGCGGGCGGTGTCGCGGTCTTCAGCCACACGCTGGTCTCCGGCCACCCCAAGCCCCTCGTGGGCCTGGGCCAGGACCAGGACACGATCAACGGCGCCGAGGAGGTGGGTGACGGCTTCGGGACCGCTCTCGCCATGGTCCCGTACCGCCCCTCCGGGGCCACCTCGACCACCGAGTCGCTGCTCGCCGTGGGCGTGCCGGGCGAGGACCTCAAGAGCGTGGTCGACGCGGGTGCCGTACAGATCTTCCGGATCACGGCCGGCGGCAGCTTCACCGAGACCATGTGGATCGAGCAGGACACCGCCGACGTCGAGCAGGCGGGCGAGCCGGGCGACTTCTTCGGTCAGCGTCTCGCGGCCGTGAACACCGCGCCCACCAGCACCACTTCGGTCACCAACACCCGGCTCGCGATCGGCGTCCCCGGTGAGGAGTCGGCAGAGGAGCACCGCGAGAAGGGCGGCGTCCACATCGTGCCCATGGTCGGTGCGCCCGGAGCGTCCGACTCCTGGATCGACCCGGGCTGGGGCATCCCCGGCGAACCGGCCCCCACCCAGCTCGCGGGACTCAGCCTGGCGGCGTCCCCGGGCGGGCTGTACGTCGGCATGCCCTACGGGCCGGCGGCGGGCCACGCGGTCCACCTCTTCCCGTGGAACGTCGCGAACGGCGGCGCTCCCACGCAGACATTCAGGCCCGGCGAGGGCGGCATCCCCGCGGGCGACACCGCCTTCGGTGCGGCGGTCCGCTGATGAACCACAAGGAGAACGGACACGTGTCCAGACGTATACGACGCGGCCTCGTGCTGCGCGGCGCGATCGCCGCGGTGGCGGCCGGCGCCGTACTGACCGGCGGCTTCAACGCGCTGCCGGACGAGCCGGACGGCGCCGACGCCGCACCGAAGCAGACCGCCGTCGGCACGGGGACCCCCGTGCAGACGGAGGCCGAGGCCCTCGCGGTCGCGAAGAAGAGCAACAAGAAGATCGAGATCCTCGGCATGCGCACGGCACGCCGTGAGATCTACGCCGAGCCCAACGGGACGTTCACGGCCCGCGAGTACACCGACCCGATCCGCACCTTCCAGAACGGCTCGTGGGTCGACATCGACAGGACCCTGGTGCGGCAGTCCGACGGCAGCGTGGCGCCCAAGGCGACCGCCGTGGCCCTGTCGTTCTCCGACGGCACGGCAGGCAAGCCGTTCGTCACGATGCAGCAGGCGGGCCGCGAGCTGTCGCTGTCCTGGCCGTACGGAAAGCTGCCGGCGCCCGTCCTCGACGGGGAGACGGCCACCTACAAGGACGCGCTGCCCGGTGTGGACCTCGCGGTGCGCGCGGAGGCCGACGGGTTCGGTCACCTGCTGATCGTCAAGACCCCCGAGGCCGCGGCCGATTCGAGGCTGGCCCGGCTCGACCTCGGTCTGAAGACCGACGGTCTCAAGGTCAAGGAGGACGCCACCGGCGCGCTCAAGGCCGAGGACGCCGCCGTCGGCGGCACCGTCTTCGAGGCCGGCAAGCCCGCCATGTGGGACTCGGCCGCCGTCAAGGAGGCCGCCGCCAGGAAGCAGGGCCCCCAGGCCGTCTCCAAGGCGCTCGCCGCCGCGTCCGCGGACGCGTCTCCCGCCCCGTCCGTCGCCCCGGAACCCGCCCTCGCGGGCCCCGGCGGCGGCGGAAAGACGTCGCCGCTGGGCGTCGAGGTCGGCAAGGGGAAGCTGTCCCTGGTGCCCGACCAGAAGCTGCTCAAGGGCAAGGACACCGTCTTCCCGGTCGTCATCGACCCGATCCAGCGCACCACTTCGCGCACCGCGTGGACCGGCGTGATGTCGGGCATGCCGAGCGAGCAGGACTGGAAGTACTCCGGCAGCGCCGGTGTGGGCAAGTGCCCGACGGACTACAGCCCGGTGTCCTGCAACGGCGTGGGTGTGCGGCGGCTGCTGTTCACGATGCCGATGTCGTTCTACTCGGGCAAGCAGATCCTCGGCGCCACGTTCTCCGCACGTGTCGAGCACATCTACAGCGCCTCGCCGACCGCCGAGCCGATCCGGCTCTACCGCATCGGTGGCAAGAACTACAGCATCACCTCCTCCTCCAGCTGGTCCAACACCTCGGACGACTGGCTCGACCACATCGGCACGGTCGACAAGGCGATCTCGCCGACCAGTTGCTCCAGCCAGGCCAACCTGCACTTCGAGGCCGGCTCCACGGGTGAGCTGACCACCGAGGTGAGGACAGCGGCGGCCGAGGGCTGGTCCTCGATGACGCTCGGCCTGCGCGCCGCCGACGAGACCCGGCTGCCCGAGTGGAAGCGGATCTGCGGCAACGCGTACCTCTCCATCAGCTACAACAACCTGCCGCGCAAGATCACCTCGCTGTCGCAGAACCCCGGCGGCGTGTGCACCGCCGGTACCGGCCGTCCCTACGCCGAGGTCCCGCCGCAGCTCCAGGCCATCGCCAGCGACCCGGACCACACGAGCACCAGCACCGACAAGGTGAAGGTCGAGTTCAAGGTCGACTGGACCGACCCGGTCACCAAGGAGCCCAAGAGCTACACGTACCTCACCCCGACCTGGCTGGCGCCGACCTCCGGGACGAAGTTCACCCACACGGTGAAGTCGACGATCCCGCAGAACACCGTCATCTACTGGAGCGCCCGCGCCTACGACGGTGACGGCTACGGCCCGTGGAGCTACGACGGCGACTCCGTGCGCTGCGAGTTCATCTACGACCGGACGCTGCCCGGCAAGCCGAACGTGCTGTCCAAGCAGTACCCGTCCGACAGCGTCTACCACGACGGCGTCGGCACCTACGGCTCGTTCACGTTCTCCCCGAACCCGAACGACTCCGTGCCGGACACCGACGTCGTCAAGTACCGGTACGCCTTCGACAGCGTGGCCACCCCGACCACCACGGTCAACGCCACATCCGCCGGCGGTCCCGCGACCGTGAGCTGGATGCCGACGCGTTCCGGACGGCACTGGGTCGACGTCGTCGCCGTCGACAAGGCGGAGAACCCGAGCACCAAGGCGCACTACGAGTTCCTCGTCACCGAGGGCACCCCGGTCGCCGCCCAGTGGAACCTCGCCGACGCGCCCACCAGCACCGAGGCGCACGACGAGACCGGAGCCTTCTCCGCGGACGCGGGCACGGGCGTCACCTTCGGTGTGGAGGGCCCCGGCGGCAAGGTCGACGCGGCCGCCCGCTTCGACGGCACCTCCGCCGCCTACGCCGACGTCAACGAGACGGTCCTCGACTCCTCGAAGAGCTTCAGCGTCAGCGCCTGGGTCCGCCCGAAGGGCACGCCGACCCGTGACATGGCCGTCGTCAGCCAGGACGGCACCGGCGAGCCCGGCTTCACCCTCGGCTACGACCACACGGCCGGCACCTGGGCGTTCTCCGTCCCGGTGACCGACGTGGACTCGCTCGGCGAGTGGAAGGCCGTCGCCACCGGTGTCAGCGTGGTCCCCGACCAGTGGGTCCTGCTGACCGGCGTCTACGACGCGACCAAGTCCGAACTGCGGCTGTACATCAACAAGGACTCCAAGGGCGTCGCCTCGCGCCGCTCGGTGTGGCGGTCCTACGGCCCGCTGCAGCTCGGCCGCACCACGGCGAAGAGCGGCTACCGCGACAACTTCGACGGCGACCTCGCCGAGGTCCGCGTCTTCGACCGTGTGCTGCCCGCCGCCCAGGTGGCCGAGATGATGACGGTCAAGCCGCAGCGCAAGAACTACTGGCAGCTGGACTCGGCCACGTCGGGCTCGTCCCCGGACACAGGGACGGGGCAGGCGCTGACGCTGGCGGGCAACGCGTCGGTCTACAACGCGCCGTCGGACGACCCGTACTTCGAAGGCCCCTTCCCGATGGTGGGTGCCGGTCATCTCGTGCTCGACGGCGACGGGGACTACGCGTCGACCGGTACCGCACCGGTCACCGGCGCCGCTAGCTTCACGGTCTCGGCACGGGTGCAGCTCACCACGCTCGACGCGGTGAAGGCACAGACCGTGCTCTCGCTGCCGGGCGCCGCGGCGAACCGCCTCTCCGTCCGTTACCGGCCGGGTCCGGACGCGTCCACGCCGTCGATGTGGGAGCTCGCGGTCGCCGAGTCCGACTCGGCCACGGCGACGGTGAAGTCGTTCACCGACGACCAGGCGCTCCCGGACACCGACCCGGCCGGCCAGCACCTGGCCGTCGTGTACGACGCGTTCGCCAACCAGATCCGGCTGTACGTGAACGGCCAGCTCGCCGACATCGCGCACGGTTCCGACGACACCCTGTGGGCCGCCACCGGCGCCCTCCAGGTCGGCCGTTCGGCACTCGGCGGCGGCAGCGAGTACTTCGCCGGCGCGATCGACGAGGTCCGCGTCTACAGCGGAGCCGCGGACAAGACCGCGATCCAGCAGATGTCCAACCCGATGGCTCTGCCCGACATGTGATCCCCGACGGGCGGGCGGTCCGGCCTCCCGGGGCCGGCCCGCCCGCCCGCTCGGTTTCCGTCCCTTTCTACGTGTGGAGACACGTGATGCCATTTCGTGGCCGGTTGCTGAACCGGCGCATACCCGGGCGGCTGCTCGCAGCGACCGCCTTGGGAGTGACCATCGCCTTGACCGGCGGTACGGTCCAGGCGATGCCGCTCACCCTGCAGGAGCAGGGCCGGGGCAGGCCCGGCGTGCAGGACCTGGGCGATCCCGTCGAGGGCAAGGACGCCAAGGCCGCACCGCGTCCGGCCGATCCGGCGAAGAAGGCCGCGGTCACGACGCTCGACAAGGCGGTCTGGCCCGGCGGCGGCAGCGCCGAACTCGCCGTCGCCTCCGCCACGCCGAAGGAGACAACGGTCGGCGGCCTGCCGGTCGCCGTCTCCTCGGTGCCGGCCAAGGGGGCGAAGCCGGCTCGCACGGCATCCGCCCAGGACGCCCCCGCCAAGGTCACCGTCGACGTCCTGCCCGCCAAGCGGGCCGCCGAGCTCCACGCCGCCGCGCTGCTGCGCGTCGAGCGCGCCGACGACCGGGCGAAGGACGCCACGGTGCGTCTGACCGTCGACTACTCCTCCTTCGCCGAGGGCTACGGCGGCTCGTACGCCTCCCGCCTGCACCTGGTGCAGCTGCCCGCCTGTGCGACCGTCGCGACCCCCGGCAGCAAGGCGTGCCCCGAGCTGCCGAAGCCGCTGCCCACCGTCAACGACCCCGAGGACCGCACGGTCTCCGCCTCCGTGGTCGCGGCTCCGGCGCCGGAGTCCGGCCCGTCGACCATGGCCGTCGAGGGCACCTCGCTCGTGGCGCTCGCGGCCGGGCCGTCCTCGGCGCAGGGCTCGTACAAGGCGACCCCGCTCTCCCCCTCGGCGAGCTGGAGCGTCGCCAACTCCTCGGGCGGCTTCAGCTGGAACTACCCGATGCGTACGGTCCCCACGCCGGGCGGCCTCTCCCCGACCATCGGCCTCGGCTACTCGTCGCAGTCCGCGGACGGCCGCACCTCCACGACCAACAACCAGGGTTCGTGGATCGGCGAGGGCTTCTCGTACGACCCCGGCTACATCGAGCGCCGCTACAAGCCGTGCGCCGACGACGGCCACTCGACCTCCGGTGAGCAGTGCTGGGCGTTCGACAACGCCTCGATCATGCTCAACGGCAGCTCCAGCGAGCTGATCAAGGACGACAAGACCGGCGCCTGGAAGTTCTCGTCCGACGACGGCACCAAGGTCGAGAAGCTGACCGGTGCGACGAACGGCGACAACGACGGCGAGCACTGGAAGGTCACCACCGCCGACGGCACCCAGTACTGGTTCGGCCTCAACCGCCTGCCCGGCTGGGCCACCGGCAACGAGACCACCGACTCGGCCTGGACCGCCCCCGTCTTCGGCGACGACTCCGGCGAGCCCTGCTACAACGCCACGTTCACCAGCGCCCACTGCAAGCAGGCGTGGCGCTGGAGCCTGGACTACGTCAAGGACACCCACGGCAACGTGATGTCCTACTTCTACGCCCCCGAGACGAACCACTACGCCCTCAACGGCAAGACGGACGTCAACGGCACCGCGTACCACCGCGGCGGCTACCTGAAGCGCGTCGACTACGGCCAGCGCGACGGCTCCGTCTACGCGGCCAAGGCGCCCGCCCGGGTCGTCTTCGGCGTCACCGAACGCTGCCTGCCCACCGCCGACTTCGACTGCGCCGAGTCCAAGCGCACCAAGGCGAACGCGGCACACTGGCCGGACACGCCGGTCGACCAGGAGTGCAAGGCCGACACCAAGTGCACCGTCGGCCAGACCTTCTGGACGACGAAGCGTCTGACGAGCATCACCACGCAGATGCGCAAGAGCGCCACCGAGTACCAGGACGTGGACGCGTGGACCTACACGCACGTGTTCACCGACAACGGTGACGACTCCAAGACCCTGTGGCTGTCGAAGCTCGACCACGAGGGCCGGGTCGGCACCGCGGCGAAGCTGCCCAGCCTGGAGCTGTACGGCGAGCAGCTGGTCAACCGGGTCGACGCGATCGGCGACAACATCGCGCCGTTCCACCGCTACCGCCTCGCGGCCGTCCTGAGCGAGACCGGGGCGCAGCTCGACATCAACTACGCACCGACCGAGTGCACCAAGGACGCACTGCCCAAGCCGGGCGAGTCGACCAAGCGCTGCTACCCGGTCAAGTGGGCCCCGCCGGGCACCATCGAGCCGATCACGGACTGGTTCCACAAGTACGTCGTCGCCGAGATCGTCGAGACCGACCGCACCGGCGGCGGCGACTCGCTCGTCACGCGCTACGACTACAACGGCGCCGCGGCCTGGCGGAAGGCCGTGCCGGACGGCATCACCGAGGACAAGTACCTCACCTGGGGCGGCTGGCAGGGCTACGGCAAGGTCACCGTCACCTCGGGCAGCGCCGACCAGCAGACCTCGCGGGTCGACTACACGTACCTGCAGGGCATGGACGGCGACAAGGACCCGGCCGGCGGCACCCGTTCGGTGAAGGTCACCGACTCGACGGGCGTCGAGTACACCGACTCCGAGGAGTTCACCGGCCACCAGCTGGAGGCGCACACCTACGACGGGACCAAGCTCGTCTCCAAGGTGATCAGCGAGCCCTGGAAGGCCGTCACCGCCACGCAGACCCGCAGCTGGGGAACGTCGCATTCGGTCATCGTCCGTTCTGACACGGAACGCGGCTACAGCCTGCTGTCCGACGGCACGTGGCGCCAGACGAAGGCCACCACCAAGTACGACACGGTCAACGGAACCGGTCGCGTGGTGGAGGTCGACGACCAGGGTGACGTATCGACCACGGCCGACGACACCTGCACCCGCACCTGGTACGCCGACAACGTGGGCGCGAACATCCTCTCGCTGCCGTCGCGCAGCGAGGCGGTGGGCGTGGGGTGCTCGGTCACACCCGACCGGAGGACGCAGGTCCACGCCGACGAGCGCACCTCGTACGACGGCAAGGCGTTCGGCCAGGCACCCACCCTGGGCGATGCCACCACCACGGAGCGCCTGACGTCGCACAACGGCACGACCGGCACCTACCAGGTCACCGGCACCACCACGTACGACGCCTTCGGCCGCCCGCTGTCCCAGACGGACGCGGCGGGCGCCGTGACCAAGACGGCGTACACGGATGTCAACGGCCTGATCTCGCAGACGAAGAACACCAACGCGCTGGGCCACATCACGACCACCGACTACGTCCCGGCCTGGGGCATGTCGGCCGGCCAGACCGACCCGAACGGCAAGCGCACGGATCTCGCCTACGACGGCCTCGGCCGCCTGACCTCGGTCTGGCTGCCGGACCGCGTGAAGACGCAGACCCCGAGCATCAAGTACTCGTACAACGTCCGTCGCGACAAGGTCACGGCGATCCGGACGGAGAAGATCGAGAACGACGGCTCGTACGGCTCCGAGTACCAGCTGTACGACAGCCTGCTGCGCCCGCGTCAGCTCCAGACCGAGGGTGCGGGCGGCACGCGCATGGTCGCGGACTCGTTCTACGACGGCACGGGCAAGGTCAAGAAGACCCACGCAACGTACAACGCCGCCGGGGCGGCCTCCGACGAGCTGCTGATCGTCCGCAACGGCGAGGTCGGCCGGCAGAGCCTGATGGAGTACGACGGCCTCGGCCGCATGACTGCCCAGATCCTGGCCGTGTCCGGTGTCGAGCAGTGGCGGACCACCACCACGTACGACGGGGAGCGCACCACGGTCGACCCGCCGAAGGGCGGCGTGCCCACCACCACGATCACGGACTTCGCGGGCAACACCAAGGAGATCTGGCACTACCGGGGTGACTCCCCGAACCCGCTGTCCGGTTACGACGTCACCAAGTACACGTACACGCCCAAGAACCAGCTCGAGACGGTCACGGACGCCCAGGGCAACGTGTGGCGTTACGAGTACGACCTGCTGGGCCGCAAGACGAAGAGCATCGACCCGGACGCGGGGACGTCGACCACGCAGTACGACGCCTCGGACCGCGCCGTCTCGGCGACGGACGGCCGGGGCAAGAAGATCTCCACCGTCTACGACAAGCTGGGCCGCACCCTGTCCACGTGGCAGGGAGAACCGACCACGGGTACCAAGATCACGGAGACCCGGTACGACAAGGCCGGGCTGCTGGGCCACGCCTGGGCCATGATCAGCTACATCTCGCCGACGGAGTCGTTCGGCACCGTCACCCAGACATGGGACGACTTCTACCGGCCGCTGAAGACGAACTATGTGGTCCCGCCGTCCCAGGGGGCGCTGGCCGGGACGTACACCTACACGGCGGCCTACAACCGCGACGGAACCGTGCAGTCGAACGGGCTGCCCGCCGCCGGTGATCTGCCGGCGGAGGTGCTGGTCAGCGGCTACGACAACCTGCAGCGTCCCACGACGCTGACCGGTTCGACGCCCTATGTCACCGACACCGTCTACTCCGGACAGAGCGAACTCCGCCAGCTGGAGCTGTCCACCGGCACCGGCAAGAAGGTCTGGCAGACCTTCGACTACGAGACCGGCACCGACCGCATGACGCGCATGGTGGTCGACGTCTACGGAGCGTCCGCTCCGGTGAAGGAGGCCAACTACTCCTACGACCAGGCGGGCAACGTCCTGTCGATCGCGGACACGTCGAACACCGCCTCGCCGGACGTGCAGTGCTTCGGCTACGACTCGCGCAAGCGTCTCGCGGAGGCGTGGACCCCGGCGTCGGGCGTGGCCGACGGGTCGGGCAGCGGCACGATCGGCTCGACCGCTCCGGTCGGGGGGTCCGGGCCCGCGGCGTGTCAGTCCGCTCCGGGGGCGAATCCGCTCGGCGGTCCGGCCCCGTACTGGAAGTCGTACGTCACCGATGCCATCGGCAACCGGACCTCGGAGACCGTCCACGACACCGGCCTGAACCCCGCGAAGAACATCACCCGCACGTACACGTACGGCGGCGCGGGCGCGCTGGGCGACGGTCCGCACCAGCTGACCAAGGTCGTGGAGAGCACGCCGACCGGCGACAAGCAGTCGACCTACGAGTACGACGCAAGTGGCAACACCACCGAGCGCACCACGGGTGGTGACGCACAGGTGCTGGAGTGGACCGATGCGGGCAAGCTCGCCAAGGCGACCGAGGCCGACGGCTCCACCACGACGTACCTGTACGACAGTGACGGCAACCGGGTCCAGCGCAAGGACCCGACGGGCACGACGGTCTACCTGCCCGGCATGGAGCTGAAGCTCTCCGCCGACGGTACGAAGACGGAGGCCACCCGCTACTACTCGCACGCCGGCCAGACGGTCGCGGTCCGCACGAACGACGGCAAGGTGTCGTTCCTCGCCTCCGACCACCACGGCACGGGCGAGCTCGCCATCGACGCCGTGACGGGTTCCGTCTCGCAGCGCCGCTTCGACCCCTTCGGTGTCGACCGGGGTGAGGCGACCGGCACCTGGCCGGGTGAGAAGGGCTATGTCGGCGGCACGATCGACAAGTCGACCGGGCTGACCCATCTGGGCGCGCGCGAGTACGACGCGGTCATCGGCAAGTTCATCTCCGTCGACCCGATCATCGATCACAAGCAGCCGCAGCAGATCAACGGCTACAGCTACGCCAACAACTCCCCGGTGACCCACGCCGACCCGAGCGGCATGATTCTCGCGGAGTGCTGGCAGGGCCTGATCGAGTGCGAGGGCGGCAAGCCGGTCACGGACAAGGTCAAGCAGGCCGAGCACACCGTCACCAAGGCAACGAACGACCTCGCCGGAGCGCAGGGTCAGCAGAGTGCGGCCAAGCAGCGGATCAAGTCCGCGGGCAAGGCCCTGGTCAAGATCGTCCGGGACATCCTGGGTGTGGACGCCGCGCTCGACTGTGTCTCCAGCGGAGACATGGGCGCCTGCGGCGAGACGCTGCTCAACATCGCCGGCAGCTTCGCCGGTGGTCTCGCGGGCAAGATCCTGGCCAAGTACGGCGCACCGTGGAACTGGGCCAAGGGAGCCAAGCTCGCCAAGCGCGTGGTCGGCCTGGTCGGCGACCTGATCGGCGGAGTCAAGGACCTGTGGAAGGCCAACAAGGCCGTCGACAAGGCGAAGGACGGGCTGTCCAAGGCGAAGGACGCGTTGGCCGCGGCCAAGAAGAAGGCCGCGGAAGCTCTCAAGAAGAAGAAGAGCGAGTGCCACAGCTTCCTGCCCGGCACGAAGGTTCTTCTGGCCGACGGTACGACCAAGCCGATCGAGGACGTCGCGCTCGGCGACAAGGTCACCGTCACCGACTCCGAGACCGGCGAGACGACGGTTCGCGAGGTCGCGGGCACCATCGTCACCGAGGACGACAAGCACTTCGTCGACCTCACGATCGCGGGTGAATCCGGTACGCCCGAGGCCCTGATCGCCACCACGACCCACCCGTTCTGGGTGGTCTCCGAGCGCGAGTGGATCAAGGCGGGCGACCTCCGTCCCGGAATGACTCTGCTGACCCCGACGGGTGACACGGTCGAGGTCACGGACACGCGTCACTTCGACAAGCGCCAGCGCACGCACGACCTCACCGTCACGGGCATCCACGCGTACTACGTCCTGGCAGGGACCGCTCCGGTCCTCGTGCACAACTGCGACGTCGCACTCGGAATGAAGGACGAGGGAACCTACACCTGGGCAAACGAAAAGAATTTCAAGCACTTCGACGGTGTCGAGGACTGGCAGGGGCCGGTGGAGAACGCCATCGCGGACCCCAATGTCCGCCTTCATGTCAACATGAAGGGAATCCCGTCCTTCTCGGACGCCGCGAAGGACGGACTCAACCCGACACATCCCTATGCGACCGACATCGAGATGGGCATGATCGCCAGGGCCGTGGTGAACGGCAAGCGTTCCTGGGATTCCATCAAGTTCTACCGGCCCAATGCCAAGGGGACGCTTGTGGAGCACAAGATTCCGGAACCTGACTGGTCGACCTTCGGGCGGATCCGGCCGTACATCAACGAACCAGGGCCCTCATGCGGGTGCTAGTCACGATTCCAGGGGGTTCCTGAACCAGTGAATGCCATCGACAGCGATCTCTACGCGGACGTTCTCGCGATGGGTGGTCTGGCCGAGTCGATCGAGTCCGTGGCCCGCAGCCGGGGCGTCGATGTGGGCAGGGTCGCCGGGCAGGGCTCCTCGGGGGCGGGACAATCCGTCGGGGCGGAGCTGGAGTCGAGCCGGGGGACGCTGCACGTGTCGCTCGGTACGGAGTCCAGAACGTTCTTCCTGGGCATCTACGAGCGCAGGTTCGTCTGGGCGGAAGGTGCGACCGAAGAGGTCGACGAGCTCGTCGACGCCATCGCGGCATGGCGGGGAGGGATGCCGGTGGACGACTTCGCCGGCGCATTCCCCTTCATGACGCCCGGGCGGCTCGCCCGGGCCCGCGAGTCCGGAGACGTCACCCGCGCCCAGTGGGACTGGCTGTGCACCGCCGAGGTGTACGCGGACGAACGGAGCCTGGTTGCGGCCTTCCACGCGGACGGGCGCTTTCACCGGCTGTTCCCGAACCTGAGTCACGGAGTGCTGAGGCTGAGCTTCGGCAACGGTGTGCAAGGAGCACGAGAACTGCACATCGAGCCCTTGGGCAGCGGTGCGTACCGGGTCGCCGACACGGATCACGCCGAGCCGGCGGAGGTCGTGGCCTCCGTGGGTGAGGCGGTGGCCGCCGCAGCGCGTCGTATCTCCGGCAGTTGAAGGACACCATGCAGGGATCCGGAGCCGCGTGAGTGTCTCCGTCTGGACCGCCCCCAGCACCACCGGGGGCGGTCCTCCTCGTTGTCCACGTCCGTCGCCACCGCAAGCGGTCGAGGGCTACTGCTCCTTGGCGGCCAGGAACGGGGCCAGTGCCTCCGTCACGTACGCCTCGACGGCGCCCTTGTCGATGCCGAGCGCCGAGAGCGGGCCGCTGCCGTCCTCCGCCTCCAGCAGGGCCAGCAGGATGTGCTCGGTGCCGATGTAGTTGTGGCCCAGCCGAAGGGCTTCGCGGAAGGTGAGCTCCAGGGCCTTGCGGGCCCGGGCGTCGTACGGCGCGACCTCGGGGAGGTCGTCGGCGGCCGGGGGCAGCGCCGCCGTCACCGAGGCGCGGACCCGGTCGGCGTCGGTGCCCAGCGTGGTGAGCGCCTTGGCGGCGAGGCCCTCGGGCTCGGCGAGCAGGCCGAGGGTCAGGTGCTCGGTGCCGACGTGCGCGTTGCGGGCCTCGCGGGCCTCGTTGGCGGCCGCCGTGACGACGTTCCTGGCCCGCGGGGTGAACCGGCTGAAGCCCTGGTCCGGATCGAGGGCGAGGGGCTGGTCGGACCCCTTGGTCACGAAGCGTTTCTGGGCGGCCTGCTTGGACACGCCCATGGACGTGCCGATCTCGGTCCACGAGGCGCCGGAGCGGCGGGCCTGGTCCACGAAGTGGCCGATGAGGTGGTCGGCGATGTCGCCGAGGTGGTCCGCCGCGATGACCGCGTCGGACAGCTGGTCGAGGGGCTGGGAGTGCGCCTTCTTGATGGCTTCGATCAGATCGTCGAGCCGCACGGGGTGCGTGAGACGCACAGGATCGGTATCCGTCATGCGACAACCTTAGGTTGACGATGACCGGATCGTCAACCCTCGGTTGACGATCGTGGTCGGCAGTCGCCCGGCGACGGAGCCGCCCGGGGTGCGGTGCACCCCGGGCGGCAGTGGGGCAGCGGTGCGGCGCCGGCTCAGAAGGTGAGCTTCCAGCTGTTGATGTAGCCCGTGTCGTAGCGCGCCACGTCCTGCACCCGCAGCTTCCAGGTGCCGTTCGCCACCTCGCTGGAGGCGTTGACGGTGTACGTGGTCTGGACGTTGTCCGCCGAGTCCGAACCGCTCGAGTTCTTCAGGCGGTACGCGGTCCCGTCCGGGGCCAGCAGGTCGATGACCAGGTCACCGCGCCAGGTGTGGACGATGTCCACGCCGACCTTGAGGGTCGAGGGCGCGTTGCCCGTGCGGCCCGTGACGTTGATCGAGGACGTCACCGCGGCGCCGGCGTCCGGGATGGACACGTCGGCCGTGTTCTCGAAGACCGTGCCCGGGTCCGGGTCGCCGCCGGGACGTGCGCCGACGTTGATGCCGGCCCAGGCATCGGTGACCGACTTGACCTCGGCGCTGCTCGCGCCGTACAGCTCCGTCGCCACGGCGATGGTGCCGGTGCGGGCACCCGCGTAGTCCGTGCGGGAGTTGAACTTCGTGGTGAGCGCCTTGAACCAGATCAGCGCCGCCTTCTCGCGGCCGATCCCGGTCACCGGCAGGCCGTCGGAGGTCGGCGAGTCGTAGTTCACGCCGTTGACGGTCTTGGCCCCGCTGCCCTCGGAGAGCAGATAGAACCAGTGGTTCGCCGGGCCCGAGGAGTAGTGGACGTCGATGTTGCCGATACCGGAGTACCAGTAGTCCTTGGACGAGCCGTCCCTGCTGGGCTTGTCCATGTAGCGCAACGGGGTGCCGTTGCCGCGGATGTCGATCTTCTCGCCGACGAGGTAGTCGCCGACGTCCTTGGTGTTGTTGGCGTAGAACTCGACAGCCGCGGCGAAGATGTCGGAGGTGGCCTCGTTGAGGCCGCCGGACTCGCCGCTGTAGACCAGGCCGGCCGTGTTGGACGTGAGGCCGTGCGTCATCTCGTGCGCGGCAACGTCGATCGACGTGAGCGGCTTGGTGTTGTTGGCGCCGTCGCCGTAGGTCATGCAGAAGCAGGAGTCGGACCAGAAGGCGTTGACGTACGCGTTGCCGTAGTGGACGCGCGAGTACGCGCCGACGCCGTCGCCGCGGATGCCGCTGCGGCCGTACACGTTCTTGAGGTAGTCCCAGGTGAGGGCCGCGCCGTAGTGCGCGTCGGCGCCGGCGGTCTCGGCGTTCTGCGGGGTGCCGTCGCCCCAGATGTCGTCCGGGCCGGAGAACAGCGTGCCGGTGCCGGACGTACCCCGGTTGAGGTTGTACGTCTTGTGGTTGCCGCGTCCGGTGTCCGTCAGCGTGTACGACGGCGCCGTGCCGAGCGTGACCTGGCCGCTGTACTGGGTGTTGCCCGTCCCGTTGTGAACCGCCTGGCGCTCGAAGAGCTTCTCACCCGTGGTGGCGTCGGTGATGACGTGCAGCTCGTTGGGCGTGCCGTCGTGCTGGAGTCCGCCGACGACCGTCTCGTACGCCAGCGTCGGCTTGCCGTCCGTCAGCCAGATGACCTTGCGCGGTGCGCGCTCGGCCCCGGTCTCGGCGGACCCCTCCGCCCTGGCCTCGCTCACCGCCTGCTTCTCGGCCGTGGCCGGAGCGATGTCGGCGCTGGTGTCGACGTTCTTCAGGGCAGCCCTCGACGCTTTGGTGACGGACTGCGTGGCGCCCGCCGCGCTCTGGGACACCACGAGGTCGCCGCCGAGGACCGGCAGCCCCGCGTAGGTGCGCTCGTAGCGGGTGTGGGTGGTGCCGTCGCGGTCCTGGACGACGTCCCGGACGACGAGCTTCTCCTGGGCCCCGAGGCCGAGTTCCTTCGCGGTGGCGGCCGTGGTGGCGGTCGCCTCGCGGATCAGCTCCGCACGCTGGGCGGGGGAGAGGTTCTTGGGCAGCGCGCCGGGGTCGGCCTGGCCCGCCTTCGCCGCGGCGGGTGCCGCCGCGGGCTGGGCGGCCGAGGGGCCGGCCTGGAAACCGACCGCGAGAAGCGCGGCGGTGGTGATGAGGGCTCCCGTCGCGGTGGCGCGACGGCGATGCGTGGGTCTCACGCGGACTCCTTTTGCGAGGGGGGTACCGGCCGCTGGGTGTGCGGCCGGGCAGGGCAAACAGAGCTGGCGGAGCGAGGACAGCGAAGAGAGCGAAGAGAGCTGCGGAGCACGGTGCGCGCGGAACGGGGGAAGAGTGGCACCGGCGGCGGCCTTATGACAGGGGCGCGTCAAGAAGTTGGCCGGAAATCGTCCGTTGCCCGAAAAGTCATGTTCGGTGAGCGGACGTTTCGGCGGGGCCACCGCCCATGCGTGGCCATCCGCCCTGAGGGCACCCGGCCGATATGACCAGGGCCAATGAAGAGGTCGAGGCGCTGCTCCAGGAGTACGCCGACCTCATCACGATCACCGGCGGCGACGCCTTCAAGGCGCGCGCCTACGAGAAGGCCGCCCGTGCCGTCGGAGGCTTCCCCGCCGACGTCTCGAAGCTCGACCTCAAAGGGCTGAAAGAGATCCCCAACGTGGGGAAGTCGATCGCCGAGAAGGTCGTCGAGTACCTCCGGACCGGTCAGGTCTCCACCATCGAGGAGGCCAGGGCGTCGATCCCGGCCGGGGTGCGGGAGCTGATCACCATCCCCACACTCGGCCCCAAGAAGGCGATGGTCCTCTACGAGGAACTCGACATCTCATCGGTGGACCAGCTGCTCGACGCCATCCACCAGGAACGGCTGCGTGACCTGCGCGGATTCGGCGAGAAGACCGAGGAGAACATCCTCCACGGCATCGGACTCATGCAGAAGGCCGGCGGGAGCGGCCGCATCCTCATCAACGCCGCGATGGACGTCGCCGAACAGATCGTCGCCGAGCTGTCCGCGGTCACCGGCTGCAAGGGGTGCACCTACGCAGGGTCGCTGCGCCGGATGAAGGAGACCATCGGGGACATCGACATCCTGGTGGCCGCCGCGCGGTCGGCACCCTTCATGGAGGCCGTCGGCCGCCTGCCGCACACGGCCGAGGTCATCGCCGGCGGGGAGAAGAAGACCTCCATCCGCACCACCAAGGGACTCCAGGTCGACCTGCGGGTCCTGCCGCCCGACTCATGGGGAGCGGGACTGCAGTACTTCACCGGCTCCAAGGCCCACAACATCCGCACCCGCGAGATCGCGGTGCGCCACAAGCTCAAGCTCTCCGAGTACGGGCTCTTCCACGCCAAGAACGGCAGGAAGATCACCTCGGAGGACGAGGGGGACATCTACGCCCGGCTCGGCCTGCCCTGGATCCCGCCGCCCCTGCGCGAGGACCGCGGCGAGATCGCCGCCGGACTGCGCGGTGAACTCCCCGAGCTGCTGACCGACCGCGACATCCGGGGCGACCTCCACACCCACACCGACCTCACCGACGGGCTCGCCCCGCTGGAGGACATGATCGCCGCCGCCGCGGACCTCGGCTACGCCTACTTCGCGATCACCGACCACGCCCCCAACCTCGCCATGCAGCGGATGACCGCCGAGAAGATGCTCGCGCAGCGCGAGCGCGTACGGGAACTCGACCGCAGGCACCACGGAATGCGGCTGCTGCACGGCACCGAACTCAACATCGGGCCGGAGGGCGAAGTGGACTGGCCCGACGAATTCCTGGCCGGGTTCGACCTGTGCGTGGCCTCGGTCCACTCGCACTTCAACCAGAACCGCCGCGAACTCACCCGGCGGCTGCTGCGCGCCTGCGAGAACCCGCACGTCGCCGTCATCGGCCACCCCACCACCCGGCTGCTCGGCAAACGGCCCGGCATCGACGCCGACTTCGACGCCGTATTCGAGGCGTGTGCCCGGACGGGCACCGCCCTGGAGATCAACTCCCATCCGGAACGGCTCGATCTCAGCGACGAGGAGATCCTGCGCGCCAAGCGGTACGGGGTGAAGTTCGCCGTCGACTCCGACGCACACTCCACCACGCACCTGCCCTACATGCGCTACGGCGTCGGCACGGCCCAGCGGGGCTGGCTCACCAAGGACGACGTCATCAACGCATGGCCGCTGACGAAGCTGCGCCGCTTCCTGCGCGGCGGCACCTAGGGGGTGTCTCGCCGATCTTGCCGGGCTCCCGGCGTCTGGCACCGCGCCTCGCCGCGTTGTCGTCGGTCGCCGACGCTCCGCGTCGCCTCCCTCCTCCGCCTTGCGATGCACGGCACCAGACGCCGCTCGCTGATCCGGCCTGATCGACAAGACACCCCCTAGGGGCTGTCCGGCGGATCAGGGCCGGAAAGACCCTAGCCCTCCCGGCACGGCGTCAGCCCACCACACTGTCCCGCCACGCCTTGTGCAGACCGGAGAACCGGCCCTCGCCGCCGATCAGTTCGGCGGGCGGCCCGTCCTCGACGATCCGCCCCCGCTCCATCACCAGCACCCGGTCCGCGATCTCCACCGTCGAGAGCCGATGCGCGATCACGACGGCCGTACGCCCCCGCAGCACGGTGTCCATCGCGCGCTGCACGGCCCGCTCACCGGGAATGTCCAGGGAGCTCGTCGCCTCGTCGAGGATCACCACCGCCGGATCGGCGAGCAGCGCACGCGCGAAGGCCACCAGCTGGCGCTGGCCCGCGGAGATGCGCCCGCCCCGCTTGCGAACGTCGGTGTCGTAGCCCTCCGGCAGCGAGGCGATGAAGTCGTGCGCCCCGATCGCCTTCGCCGCCTGCTCGATCTCCGCGCGGGTCGCATCGGGGCGGCCGATCGCGATGTTCTCCGCGACCGTGCCGGAGAACAGGAACGCCTCCTGCGTCACCATCACCACCCCGCGGCGCAGTTCCGGCACGGCCAGGTCGCGCAGATCCGTCCCGTCGAGCAGCACCCGGCCCTCGGTGGGGTCGTAGAAGCGGGCCAGCAGCTTGGCGAGCGTCGACTTGCCCGCACCCGTCGAGCCGACGACGGCGACCGTCTGGCCGGCCGCGATGGTCAGGTCGAAGCGCGGCAGGACCTCGCCGCCCGTCCGGTACCCGAAGCCGACCCGCTCGAAGACCACCTCGCGGCCGGGACGACCGCCGGCGCGCACCGGCAGCTCGCGCGGCCGCGCCGGCTCCGGCACGGACGGGACCTGCGCCAGCAGGCCGGCGATCTTCTCCAGCGACGCGGCCGCCGACTGGTAGGAGTTGAGGAACATGCCGAGCCGGTCGATCGGGTCGTACAGCCGCCGCAGGTACAGCACAGCAGCCGCCAGCACACCCAGCGCCAGCGTCCCCGACGCGACCCGGTAGGCGCCCCACAGTACGATCCCGGCCACCGCCGTGTTGGCCACCAGCCGCGAACCGACCACGTAGCGCGCCATCTCCAGCAGCGCGTCGCCGTTGCTGCGCGCGTGGTGCTCGTTCAGTACGCGGAAGGCGGCGTCGTTGGTCCGCTCGCGGCGGAAGGCGCGCACCGGCCGGATGCCGTTCATCGTCTCCGCGAACTTCACGATGACCGCGGCGATCGCCGTCGACCGCCGCATGAACACAGACTTCGCACGCCGCCGGTAGAGCCGCACCAGCAGGTACAGCGGCACGAAGGAGAGCACCGCCAGGCCGCCGAGGCCCACGTCCAGCCACAGCAGCATGGCCGAGATGAAGACGAAGGCGAGGACGACCCCGATGAGCTCCTGCAGCCCCTCGCTCAGCAGCTCCCGCAAGGACTCGACGTCCGTGGTGGACCGCGAGATCAGGCGCCCAGAGGTGTAGCGCTCGTGGAAGTCCACGCTCAGCGCCTGCGCATGGCGGAAGATACGGCCCCGCAGGTCGAGCAGCACGTCCTGGTTGACGCGCGCGGAGGAGCGGATGAAGGCGTACTGGAGGAGGCCCGCCGCGAGCGCGCACACCGCGTACCCGGCACCGACGGCGATCAGCGGCCCGTGGTCGCCCGCCCGGAAGGCGGGCACGCCGCGGTCGATGGCGTACGCGACGAGCAGCGGACCGGCCTGGACCGTCGCCTGCTGGAGCAGCAGAAGCACCGCCGCGAGCACCACGCGCGCGCGGCGTGGCGCGAGCAGCGAGCGCAGCAGGGCCCCGGTCGCCCCCTTGGGCGCGGGCAGCGCGTCCCGGTCGAAGGGGTCGTCCGCGTCGCCGGACCGCGCGGCCGGCTGCCCGGCGCGGCCGGGGCCCGGGGGGCCGGCGGCCGCTTCGCTCTCCGTCCCGGGAGCCGCCGGGCCGGGGCCCGGGGTACCGTCCTCGGCGGCACTTGCCCTGCCCCGCCGGCCACCGGCTCCGGCACTTGAGTCCCGGACCGGCGTTCCGGTCGTCCCGGCCTCCGTGTCCGCGCCGCCGGAAGCGGTGGGTTCTTCGGGCACGGCAGCCACCGGGCCCGCGGCCGCCCCGGCCGCCGCGGGGTACGTGAAGGACGCCGGGCCTGCGGCCGCGTCCGCATTAGTCGTCTTGGCGCCGACCGGACGTGCCGGCCCGCCCGCGGCGTCCAGGGCGGGATCCGGTGTCCCGTTCGGGTCCTGTGCCGGGCCCGTTGTCGAACCCGTCGTCACCGGGCCCTCCCTTCCGCGCCCGTGGCGCTCGTCGTGGCGTCCGGGGCGGGGCCGTCGGGCGCGCGCGTGCCCGACATCAGCCAGGCGTACTCCCCGTTCGTCCGCAGCAGTTCGTGGTGGGTGCCCACCGCCGTGATCCGGCCGCCGGACAGCAGCGCGACCCGGTCGGCGAGCATCACCGTCGACGGGCGGTGCGCCACCACCAGGGCAGTCGTGCCCTCCAGCACCCGGCGCAGCGCCGCCTCCACCAGCGCCTCGGTGTGGACGTCGAGCGCCGAGAGCGGGTCGTCGAGCACCAGGAAGCGCGGCCGCCCGACGACCGCGCGGGCGAGCGCCAGCCGCTGGCGCTGACCGCCGGACAGGCTCAGGCCCTGCTCGCCGACCTGCGTGTCCGCGCCGTCCGGCAGGTCGTCGACGAAGCCCGCCTGCGCCACCTCCAGCGCGCGCCGCACATCCGCGTCCGTCGCGCCCCCCGCGCCCATCAGCACGTTCTCGCCGACGCTCGCCGAGAACAGCGTCGGCTCCTCGAAGGCGACGGACACCAGCTCGCGCAGCCGCTCGCGGGGCAGCGCCGTGATGTCCTGCCCGTCGAGCGTGATGCGCCCGTCCGTGACGTCGTACAGCCGCGGCACCAGCGTCGTGAGCGTGGTCTTGCCGCTGCCGGTGCCGCCGACGAGCGCCATCGTCTCGCCGGCGCGCACATGCAGGTCGACGCGCGCGAGGACGGGCGGGGTGCCCTCGGGAGCGTCGGGGTAGCGGAACGCGACGCCCTCGAAGCGCAGTCCGTCCCCTTCGCCGGGCGCCGCCGCCGGGGCGTCCGCGTGCGTCTCCCGCTCCTCCGGGGCGTCCAGCACCTCGAAGTACCGGTCGGCCGCGGTGGCCGCCTCCTGGCTCACCGCCAGCAGGAAGCCGATCGACTCCACCGGCCAGCGCAGCGCCAGCGCGGTCGACAGGAACGCCACCAGCGTGCCCGCCGTCAGCTCGCCGTCCGCGACCTGGACCGTGCCCAGCACGAGCGCCGCGCCGATCGCCAGCTCCGGGACCACCGTGATGACTGCCCAGATCCCGCCGAGCAGCCGGGCCTTGCCCAGCTCCGTGCCGCGCAGCCGCTCCGACAGAGCCCGGAACGCCTCCGCCTGACTGCGGTGCCGGCCGAAGCCTTTGACGACACGGATGCCGAGCACGCTCTCCTCCACGACCGTGGTCAGGTCGCCGACCTGGTCCAGCGCGCGGCGGGCCACGAGCGAGTACCGCGTCTGGAACAGGAAGCACGCGACGACGAGCGGCACGATCGGCGCGAGCAGCACCAGACCGAGGGTCCACTGCTGCTGGAGCAGGATCACGAAACCGACCAGGATCGTCGTCCCGTTGACGAGGAGGAACGTCAGCGGGAAGGCCAGGAACATCCGCAGCAGCATCAGGTCCGTGGTGCCCCGGGACAGCAGCTGCCCCGACGCCCACCGGTCGTGGAAGGCGACGGGCAGGCGCTGGAGATGCCGGAAGAGATCGGCCCGCATCGCCGCCTCCACCCCCGCCAACGGCCGGGCGACCAGCCACCGCCGGAAGCCGAACAGCGCCGCCTCCGCGACTCCGAGGAGGAGCAGCAGCAGCGCCCCGGTCCACACCCCGCCCGGATCGCCGCCGGCCACCGGGCCGTCCACGATCCACTTGAGTACCAGAGGGATGACAAGGCTCAGACAGGAGGCCAGTATCGCGACGAACGCCGCGCTGAACAGCCGGGTGCGCACCGGCCGCACATAGGGCCACAGCCGCAGCAGCGAGCGCACGGCGGATCGCTCGGACGAAGGACCGGGGGCGACGGGTGGTGTGGGCATCAGGGGCGAGCCTACGGTTCGCCACTGACAGCCCTCATGCCGTTTTCCGGTGACACGCGGAAGCCGCGGAACTGTGCCGGACGGCCCGGATCAGGTCCGCACGCGCAGCAGCAGCACGCACCGGGCGGGCACCCGCACCACCGAACCCCCCGCGTGCACCGTCCCCGGCGGCCGGCCCTGCTTCTCCAGCGAGGTGTCCACCACCACCTCGTACGCCTCGGCCCACGGCGGTCCGGGCAGCCGGAAGTCCACCGGCTCGCCCGCCGCGTGCAGGACCGTCAGGAAGCTGTCGTCCGTCACCTGCGCCCCGCGCGCGTCCCGCCCCGGGATGTCGCGGCCGGACAGGTAGAGCGCAAGCGTCGCCGAGGGCGCGTACCAGTCGCCCTCGGTCATCTCCGTGCCCTGCGGAGTGAACCAGGCCAGGTCCCGCAGTCCGTCCGGCGCCTGCGGGCGGCCGGAGAAGAACGCGCGCCGGCGCAGCACCGGATGGGCGTGCCGCAGCGCGAGCAGCCGCCGCGTCAGCTCCAGCAGCCCGCGCCCGGTCTCCTGCTCCGGCAGGGTCCAGTCCACCCAGCTGACCTCGTTGTCCTGGCAGTACGCGTTGTTGCTGCCGCCCTGGGTGCGGCCCATCTCGTCACCGGCCACCAGCATCGGCACACCGGTCGACAGCAGCAGCGTGGTCAGCAGGTTGCGCAACTGCCTGCGGCGCAGCGCGTTGATTGCCGGGTCGTCCGTCTCGCCCTCGGCGCCGCAGTTCCACGACCGGTTGTCGTGGGTGCCGTCCCGGTTGCCCTCGCCGTTGGCCTCGTTGTGCTTGTGCTCGTAACTGACCAGGTCGCGCAGGGTGAAACCGTCGTGTGCCGTGACGAAGTTGATCGACGCGTACGGGCGGCGCCCGCCCCAGGCGTACAGGTCGCTGGAGCCCGACAGGCGGTAGCCGAGGTCCCGTACGTCGTGCAGCGCGCCGCGCCAGAAGTCCCGCACGGAGTCGCGGTATCGGTCGTTCCACTCCGTCCACAGCGGGGGGAACGCGCCCACCTGGTACCCGCCGTTGCCGACGTCCCACGGCTCGGCGATCAGCTTCACCCGCCGCAGCACCGGGTCCTGGGCGATGACGGCGAGGAAGGGGGACAGCATGTCGACGTCGTGCATGGAGCGGGCGAGCGCGGCCGCCAGGTCGAAGCGGAAGCCGTCGACACCCATCTCGGTCACCCAGTACCGCAGCGAGTCGGTGATCAGCCGCAGCACATGGGGCTGCACCACGTGCAGGGTGTTGCCGCAGCCCGTGTAGTCCGCGTACCGCCGCGCATCGGACTGGAGGCGGTAATAACCGCGGTTGTCGATGCCCCGCAGGGACAGCATCGGGCCCAGCTCGCCCGCCTCCGCCGTGTGGTTGTAGACCACGTCGAGGATGACCTCGATCCCCGCGGCGTGCAGCGCCCGCACCATCCGCTTGAACTCGCCGACCTGCTGCCCGGCCGTGCCGGATGCCGCGTACGCGCCGTGCGGGGCGAAGTAGCCGATGGAGTTGTACCCCCAGTAGTTGACGAGCCCGCGCCGCAGCAGATGGTCCTCGTGCGCGAACTGGTGCACGGGCAGCAGCTCCACCGCCGTCACCCCGAGGCCCACGAGGTGTTCGATCGCGGCCGGGTGCGCGAGTCCCGCGTACGTGCCCCGCAGCTCCTCGGGGATGCCGGGGTGCAGCTTGGTGAAGCCGCGTACGTGCAGTTCGTAGATGACCGAGTCCGCCCACGGCGTCTTCGGCCTGCGGTCGTCCATCCACTCGTCGCCGTCCGCGTCGTCGTGGACCACGACGCCCTTGGGCACGAACGGGGCCGAGTCCCGGTCGTCGCGCACGGTGTCGGCGACATGCTGCTGCGGCCAGTCCCGCACGTGCCCGTAGACCGCCGGTGGCAGCCCGAAGTCGGCGTAGTCCCCGTCCACCGCGCGGGCGTACGGATCGAGCAGCAGCTTCGCCGGATTCCAGCGGGCCCCGGTCCACGGGTCCCAGCGGCCGTGCACGCGGTAGCCGTACCGCTGGCCTGCTCCCGCTCCCGGCACGAAACCGTGCCAGATCCCGTGCGTCAGCTCCGCCAGGGGCACCCGCGTCTCGGTGGCCGCAGGCCCCGGGCCGTCGAACAGGCACAGCTCGACGGCCTCGGCCCCGCCCGCCCACAGCGCGAAGTTGGTGCCCGCGACCCCGTCGGGACCCACCCGGTACCGCGCCCCCAGCGGGGTCGGCGCCCCCGGCCAGGCGGGCGCGGCGCGCACCGGGGCGGCGCGGCCCTCCGCGCCGGGCGTCGCCGAAGGCGCACGCGGCGGGCCGCCCCGTACTCCTTCGTCCACCGTCTCCTGCTCGGCTGCGCTCGACACCTGTCGGCCTCCCGCGGCTCGTCGGGCCTGCCGGAAGGGCCCTTCCGGCACGAGGCTGTCCGGCGGCGACGCCGGACAGCCCCACCGGGCCGCCGCGGCGTCCCTTCCGCTGCGGCCCTCGTACGGTCCTTTCACCATTTCTGCCCGCGCGGCACTCGTCCCAACATCGCCCCGTGTCCACGTTGCCCCCGGAGGGGGCCCGTCGTTGGTCGGTACGTGAGACATGTACTGAAGTGGGCAGGGCGGTGCGCGGCCCTCGCGGTGGCCGGAGCAGGACTCGTCGCGGGGCTCGCCGGCTGCACCGGCGGGACTCTCGACATCGGCAGCAAGCCACGGGCACCCGAGGACACGATCCGGGTGACACCGGGGGACGGCGCCCAGGGCGTCAGCCCCGATACGCCGCTGCTGGTCAAATTGCCCAGCGGACGGCTGGAGCGGGTGAAGGTGACCCGGGTCGAGGCAGCGGGCCGCACCGAGGTGCCGGGTTCCGTCTCGGACGACGGCCTGCGCTGGGCCCCCATCGAGGGGACGCGGCTGCAGCTCGCCGCCAAGTACAGCGTCGACGTCGTCGCCCTGGACGCCCACGGGCGCCGCACGGCACGCCACACCACCTTCACCACGGCGGTCCCCGAACGCCACTTCATCGGGTACTTCAAACCGGAGAACCGTTCGACCGTCGGCACCGGAATGATCGTCTCCTTCACCTTCAACCGGCCGATCGAGAACCGCGCCGCCGTCGAGCGCGCCATCCGCGTCACCTCCTCGCCCGCGGTCGAGGTCGTCGGCCACTGGTTCGGCAAGGAGCGTCTCGACTTCCGGCCGCGCTCCTACTGGCAGCCGGGCACCGAGGTCACCGTCGACATGCGGCTGCGGGACGTGGCGGCCGCGCCCGGCATCTACGGCATCCAGCAGAAGACGATCACCTTCACCGTGGGCCGCTCCCAGGTCTCCACGGTCGACGCGGCGGCGCACACCATGCGGGTCGTGCGGGACGGGGCGCTGCTGGCGACCGTGCCCGTCACGGCCGGCGCGCCCAAGACGACGACGTACAACGGGAAGATGGTCGTCACCGAGATGTTCGACGTGACCCGGATGAACGGCGCGACGGTCGGCTTCACGAAGAAGGACGGCAAGGGCGAGTACGACATCAAGGACGTGCCGCACGCGATCCGCCTGACGACCTCCGGCACCTTCCTGCACGGCAACTACTGGGCCGCGCCCGAGACGTTCGGCTCGGCGAACGTCAGCCACGGCTGTGTGGGGCTGCGCGACGACAAGGGCGGCAGCAGCGAGTCGCCCGCGGGCTGGTTCTTCGACCGCACACTGATCGGCGACGTGGTCGAGGTGGTCAACTCCAAGGACAAGACGGTCGCTCCCGACAACGGGCTCGGCGGCTGGAACATGGACTGGCAGAGCTGGAAGGCGGGTTCGGCCCTGCAGTGACTTGGCGGGGCCATCCCGCGGCCGGTGATCCGGCCTCCGCGCCGCCCGCGCCGCCCCCTTTGACCCCTGGCGGCCGTTTCCCGTGCCTGTCCGATGGACAGGTTGGGACTGAACGGTGACATTCGTGGGGACTTTCGATGACCTGCGGTGTGATTTTCTGTCTGCGTGCGTGCGTGAGGCACGCGGGGGGTGCGGGCCGTGGCGGGGCCAGGCCGTGCTGAGGGGAGAACACGACAGTGAACGGGCAGCCGATATCGGGGGCATCGGCCGGGGCGGAGCGGCGGAGGTACGGGCGCGGGGGCGCCCGGGCGTCCGCGCTGGCGCTGGGGGCATTGCTGGTGCTGACGGCCTGTGGGGGCGGGGGTTCCGGCAAGGGCGGCGACGACAGTGCGGGCAAGAAGGACGGCGGGACCGTCGAGAACGCGGCCTCCCGGGCCGTGGTGACGATCGCGCCCAAGGACGGCGCCGAGGCCGTCGCAACGAGCGGTGCCCTGAAGGTCACCGCGGCGGACGGCAAGCTGACCGCGGTCACCGTGCAGGACGACAAGGGCACGCGAATAGACGGCCGGATCTCCGGCGACGGCACCACGTGGGAGCCGCTGCAGCATCTCGCGGGCTCCACCAAGTACAAGGTCCACGCGGTCGCGAAGGACTCCGACGGCCGCGAGTCGGCCAAGGACACCACCTTCACCACTCTCGTTCCGCAGAACACCTTCATCGGCCACTACACGCCGGAGGACGGTTCGACGGTCGGCGTGGGCATGCCGGTGTCCATCAACTTCACCCGGGGCATCACGAATCCCGCGGCCGTCGAGAAGGCCGTCAAGGTCACCGCCGAGCCGTCCGTGCCGATCGAGGGCCACTGGTTCGGCAACGACCGCCTCGACTTCCGCCCGGAGAAGTACTGGGCCGCGGGCACCAAGGTGACCGTGAAACTGAACCTGGACGGCGTCGAGGGCCGCCCCGGAGTCTACGGCAAGCAGGCGAAGAGCTTCTCGTTCACCATCGGACGCTCCCAGGTCTCCACCGTGGACGCGAGCGCCAAGACGATGAAGGTCGTGCGCGACGGCAAGGAGATCCGGAGCATCCCGATCACCGCGGGCGCGCCGTCGACCACCACGTACAACGGGCAGATGGTCATCAGCGAGAAGTACCAGGTGACCCGGATGAACGGCGCCACCGTCGGCTTCGGCGGCGAGTACGACATCAAGGACGTGCCGCACGCGATGCGCCTGTCCACCTCGGGCACCTTCATCCACGGCAACTACTGGGCGTCCGCGGGCACGTTCGGCTCGGCGAACGTCAGCCACGGCTGCGTGGGCCTGCGCGACGTGCGCGGCGCGTACGACAGGAACACCCCGGCGGCCTGGCTCTACAACAACTCGATCATCGGCGACGTGGTGATCGTGAAGAACTCCAAGGACAAGCAGATCGCCCCGGAGAACGGGCTGAACGGCTGGAACATGCCCTGGTCGGAGTGGATCGCCTAGCAGGCACCCGCGGGGCCCGGCGCTGTGAGGCTGTGCTTTTGGGGGGATCCCCCAAAGCCTCCATGCACCGGGCCCCGTGTCGTTAACGGCGGCTAACCTTCCCTCCATGACCGTTTCCCTCGAAGTCTCCGAAGGCGTCGGCACCATCCGACTGGACCGGCCCCCGATGAACGCTCTCGACATCGCCGTGCAGGACCGCCTGCGCGAGCTCGCCGAAGAGGCGACCCGGCGCGAGGACGTGCGCGCCGTGATCCTCTACGGCGGCGAGAAGGTGTTCGCGGCCGGCGCGGACATCAAGGAGATGCAGGCGATGGACCACACGGCGATGATCGTGCGCTCCCGTGCCCTGCAGGAGTCCTTCACCGCCGTCGCCCGTATCCCCAAGCCCGTCGTCGCCGCGGTCACCGGCTACGCGCTCGGCGGCGGTTGCGAGCTCGCGCTCTGCGCCGACTACCGGATCGCGGCCGAGGACGCCAAGCTCGGCCAGCCCGAGATCCTGCTCGGCCTGATCCCCGGTGCCGGCGGCACCCAGCGGCTGTCCCGCCTGATCGGCCCGTCCCGGGCCAAGGACCTGATCTTCACGGGCCGGATGGTCGCGGCGGACGAGGCGCTCACCCTCGGCCTGGTCGACCGGGTCGTCCCGGCCGCCGAGGTCTACGAGCAGGCCCGCGCCTGGGCGGCGAAGCTGGCCAAGGGCCCGGCGCTGGCGCTGCGCGCCGCGAAGGAGTCGGTGGACGCGGGCCTGGAGACGGACATCGAGACGGGCCTCGCGGTCGAACGGAACTGGTTCGCGGGCCTGTTCGCCACCGAAGACCGCGAGCGCGGCATGCGCAGCTTCGTCGAGGAGGGTCCGGGCAAGGCCAAGTTCCTCTGATACGGCTCCAGTTGGTCCGGACGCGGCACTTCGCGGCGCGCGTCAATCGCGTACGCGGATCGTCCGGGCTCGGGGGAGGGATTCCGTGCACCTCCGCCCGTGAGTGCCGCGCAACCCTTCGCGGGAGTGGCGTCTTTGCAGCTCAGGTGGGGTGTGCGTGGCCGAATGAGGCCAGAGGCATATGCCGGACGACCCCCCGGAATCAAGTATTCCGGGGGGCCTATTCCCGTGGAACGGCCACGAGGGCGGCTCTTTGCGGCCATGATGGTGACATGGCGGGCCTGGAGGGTGCGGGACAACCGCGGCAGCGCGCAAGCGCGATCGCCGCGCGGTGGATCCCGGCCGTGGACGACGAACAGGCGCTCAAGGCGCTGGAGTTGTACGGCAATCCGACGGAGGAGGAGGTCCGGCTGCCCTCGCGCCCCGAATCCGCGGGCACCGCGCGACGGCTCACCCAGTGCGTGGTGCTGCGCCAGTGGGCGCTGCCGGCCCAGACCTGCGAGCACGCGGTGCTGCTCGTCTCGGAGTTGGTGGGCAACGCGGTGCGGCACACGGGGGCCCGTGTCTTCGGTCTGCGGATGCTGCGCCGCCGCGGCTGGATCCGGATCGAGGTCCGCGACCCGTCGCGCGGACTGCCCTGCCTGATGCCGGTGCACGACATGGACACCAGCGGCCGCGGCCTGTTCCTCGTCGACACCCTCTCCGACCGCTGGGGCGTCGACCTGCTGCCGCGCGGCAAGACCACCTGGTTCGAGATGCGCGTCGTCGACCGCTGAGGCGGGTGGGCGGCCGCCCGCGGCATGCGGGCCGGACGCACAAAAGCCCCCGGAGGGGGCTTCTGTGGGAGCGCCGTGGATCGGGGGGGTGTATCCACGGCGGCCGATGACGACCTGGCCCGGGTCAATGGGGGTCGTGTCCTCGACTATGACAGACGGACGCCTCGGCTTCAAAACGCCATAGACGGACAAAAGCGGATCGCCTGGGATCAAGTGTGAATGAATCTTAGGTGAGAAAGCCAGCCGACCTTGTAATCTCCGTATAAGTATAGGTCTGCGCGAGTGATTCAGCGGTCGGTCGTCGTGGGGGCGAGAGGCGGCCGGGCGACCCGCGGTGCTGGCGAATTGGGTCAATCGTTATCTTTCACCGCTTTCGCCCCTACTGTGCATTCCCGTGACCTCGATCGACCGCCGCAGCGTCCTGCGGGCAGGAGCGGGAGCGGCCGCCGTCGGCGCCCTCGCTGTGGGATGCGCCGACGACGCCGGTCCTCCTTCCCCGCCCCCGGCCCGCCCCGCTGCGGACAGGCCGCGCCCGGCGCCCGCACCGCGGCGCTTCCCCGGCCGGCCCGCCGAGATCACCCACGGCCCCCGCGACCGGGACCTGGTCGCCCTCACCTTCCACGGCCAGGGCGACCCGGCCCTCACCGAAGCGGTCCTCACCGAGGCCGAACGCGCGGGCGCCCGCCTGACCGTCCTCGCCGTCGGCACGTGGCTGGACCGGCACCCCGCAGTCGCCCGCCGGATCCTCGACGGCGGACACGACCTCGGCAACCACACCCAGCGCCACCTGACCATCACGGAGATGACCGAGCGGGAGGCGTACGCCGAGATCACCGGCTGCGCCGAGCGGCTGCGGCGGCTCACCGGTTCCATCGGCACCTGGTTCCGGCCCTCCCGCGCCCGGCACGCCACCCCGCTCGTCACCGCACTCGCCCGTCGGGCCGGCTACCCGCACGTCCTGTCCTACGACGTCGACTCCCTCGACTTCACCTCGCCCGGCCCCTCGGCCGTCACCAGCAATGTCACCGGGCAGGTCCGGCGCGGCTCGGTGGTGAGCCTGCACCTCGGCCATGCCGGCACGGCCGCCGCCCTGCCCGCCCTTCTCGACGAACTCGACCGCCGCGGACTGCGCGCGGTGACCACCACGGAGCTGCTGAGCTGATGCATCCGACGACCTCCCTCACCCAGCGGACCACGGCGCTCCTCGCGGGCGCCCTCCTCGCCCTCCTCGCCGGCTGCGGCGCGGGCGGCGAGAAGACCGGCGCACGCGGCACCGAGCAGGCCGCCCCGACCGGCGAGCCGAAGAAGATCGCGGCAACTCCCGCCGGGCTGCCCGGCATGCCGCCGGTCCAGGATCCGAAGGACATCTACGCGGCCGACCGGCCGGGCATGCTCTCGCCGGTCGTCAAGGACTTCCCGTCCCGGATCTACGTCCCCAACACCAACTCCAACACCGTCTCGGTCATCGACCCCGCGACGTACAAGGTCATCGACACCATCCCGGTCGGCGTGCAGCCGCAGCATGTCGTGCCCTCCTGGGACCTGAAGACGCTGTGGGTCAACAACAACCGGGGCCACACGCTCACCCCGATCGATCCCGCCACCGGGAAGGCGGGCGAGCCGGTCGACGTCCACGACCCGTACAACCTCTACTTCACGCCCAACGGGAAGTACGCCGTCGTCATGGCCTCCCTCGACCGCGAGCTCGTCTTCCGCGACCCGCACACCATGGAGACCCGGCACACCGAGCCCGTCTCCTGCTACGGCGTCAACCACGCGGACTTCTCCGCCGACGGCAGGTACTTCATCGTCTCCTGCGAGTTCTCCGCCGAACTGCTCAAGGTCGACACGGAGAAGATGAAGGTCGTCGGCCAGCAGCGGCTGCCCTTCGAAGGCGCCATGCCGCAGGACGTCAAGCTCTCCCCGGACGGCAAGACCTTCTACATCGCCGACATGATCGCGCACGGCGTGTGGGTCCTCGACGGGGAGAAGTTCACCGAGCCCCGCCTGATGCCCACCGGAAAGGGCGCCCACGGCCTCTACATCAGCCGTGACTCGAAGGAGATGTACATCCCCAACCGCGGCGAGGGCTCCATCTCCGTCTTCGACTTCGCCGAGAACAAGCTGACGAAGAAGTGGTGGCTGCCGGGCGGCGGCAGCCCGGACATGGGCGGCGTCTCCGCCGACGGCAAGGTCCTGTGGCTCTCGGGGCGTTACGACTCCGAGGTGTACGCCATCGACACGCAGACCGGCAAGCAGCTCGCCCGCATCCCCGTCGGCAGCGGCCCGCACGGGCTCGCCGTCTACCCCCAGCCCGGGCGCTACTCCCTCGGCCACACCGGCGTCTTCCGCTAGCACGCCCAACTGGCCGACAGGCGGGTGACGTTGCGGGGCCGACGCGACGACGACGTCGGCCCTGACGCGGCCGAACAGGCGCCGGCCCGTCCGCCCCGGGGACCGACAGGACCCGGGGCGGAGCCCGGTACCCGCTCAGCGCGCCGTGAGGACCGGCTCCGTCCATGATGATCCACGGGGGCCGATAATCTGACCCCCGTCAGTAATGCACCAAGAAGGGGTGGACCGGTGGCGGACATCGAGGCAGCACGCAAGGCGTTCGATCGGTACGACGCGGACGGCGACGGCTTCATCACTGCGGCCGAGTACAAGACGGCGATGGCTCAGATGGGTGACTGGCACGTCACCGAGTCGGTTGCCGAGGCCGTGATCGCCGCGCAGGACACCGACCAGGACAAGCTCCTGTCGTTCGACGAGTTCTGGTCCCACCTGAACAAGGCCTGACGCAGCCGGACATGCGGGCGGCCCCCGGCGTGATCGCCGGGGGCCGCCCGCATGCCGTGGCCGGTGCCGTCAGCACTCGATGATGTTCACCGCGAGGCCGCCGCGCGCGGTCTCCTTGTACTTCACGGACATGTCCGCGCCGGTGTCCTTCATGGTCTTGATGACCTTGTCGAGGGACACCTTGTGGGTGCCGTCGCCGCGCATCGCCATGCGGGCGGCGGTGACCGCCTTGACCGCGGCCATGCCGTTGCGCTCGATGCAGGGGATCTGGACGAGGCCGCCGACCGGGTCGCAGGTCAGGCCGAGGTTGTGCTCCATGCCGATCTCGGCGGCGTTCTCCACCTGCTCCGGGGAGCCGCCGAGGACCTCGGCAAGTGCGCCGGCGGCCATGGAGCAGGCGGAGCCGACCTCGCCCTGGCAGCCGACCTCGGCGCCGGAGATGGAGGCGTTCTCCTTGAAGAGCATGCCGATCGCGCCCGCCGCGAGGAGGAAGCGGACCACCCCGTCCTCGTCGGCGCCGGGGACGAAGTTCATGTAGTAGTGCAGGACGGCCGGGATGATGCCGGCCGCGCCGTTGGTGGGGGCGGTGACGACCCGGCCGCCGGCGGCGTTCTCCTCGTTCACGGCCATCGCGTAGAGCGTGATCCACTCCATGGAGAGGGCCTGCGCGTCACCCTCGGAGCGCAGCTTGCGCGCGGTGTTCGCGGCGCGGCGGCGGACCTTCAGGCCGCCCGGCAGGATGCCCTCGCGGGACATGCCCCGGTCCACGCACGCCTGCATGACCCGCCAGATGTCCAGCAGGCCCCCGCGGATCTCCTCCTCCGTGCGCCAGGCCTTCTCGTTCTCCAGCATCAGAGCGGAGATCGACAGGCCCGTCTCGTTGGTGAGGCGCAGCAGCTCGTCACCGGTGCGGAAGGGGTGCTTCAGCACGGTGTCGTCGAGCTTGATGCGGTCCTCGCCGACGGCGTCCTCGTCCACGACGAACCCGCCGCCGACCGAGTAGTACGTCTTCTCCAGCAGGGCGGTGCCCTCGGCGTCGTACGCCCACAGGGTCATGCCGTTGGCGTGGTAGGGCAGGGCCTTGCGGCGGTGCAGGACCAGGTCCTCGTCGAAGTCGAAGCCGATCTCGTGCATACCGAGCAGGTTGATCCGCTTGGCCGTCTTGATGTGTTCGACCTGGTCGTCGGCGGTCTCGACGTCGACCGTGCGGGGAGAGTTGCCCTCCAGGCCCAGCAGGACGGCCTTGGGGGTGCCGTGGCCGTGGCCGGTCGCGCCGAGGGAGCCGTACAGCTCGGCGCGTATCGAGGCGGTGTGGGCCAGCATGCCCTCGTTCTTCAGGCGCCGGGCGAACATCCGGGCGGCGCGCATGGGGCCCACCGTGTGGGAGCTGGACGGGCCGATGCCGATCGAGAACAGGTCGAAGACCGAAAGGGCCACGGAAAACTCCTTGTGGGTGGTAGACGCCGATGTCTGCCGGGGTGGTGCAGAGCAATGCGGTGGAACGGGGTGGGAACGTGGTGCGGGGCACCGCGCTCACTGTCCAGTGTGCGCGGTGCCCCTTTTGTTTTGCTCCGGACTGTTACGGGAGATCCGTCACAGGCTGGGGTAGAGCGGGTGCTTCGCGGCCAGGGCGGTCACCCGGGTGCGCAGCGCCGTCACGTCGTACGACGGCTTGAGGGCCTCGGCGATGATGTCGGCGACCTCGCGGAAGTCCTCGGCCGTAAAGCCGCGGGTGGCGAGGGCGGGGGTGCCGATCCGCAGGCCGGAGGTGACCATCGGGGGCCGGGGGTCGTTCGGGATGGCGTTGCGGTTGACGGTGATGCCGACCTCGTGGAGGCGGTCCTCGGCCTGCTGTCCGTCCAGCTCGCTGTTGCGCAGGTCGACCAGCACGAGGTGGACGTCGGTGCCGCCGGACAGGACGGACACGCCGTGCTCGGTGACGTCGGCCTGGACCAGGCGGTCGGCGAGGATGCGGGCGCCGTCCAGGGTGCGCTGCTGGCGCTCCTTGAACTCCTCGGACGCCGCGACCTTGAAGGACACGGCCTTGGCGGCGATGACGTGCTCGAGCGGGCCGCCCTGCTGGCCGGGGAAGACCGCGGAGTTGATCTTCTTCGCCAGCTCGGCGGTGCACAGGATCACACCGCCGCGCGGGCCGCCGAGGGTCTTGTGGGTGGTGGTGGTCACGACGTGGGCGTGCGGGACCGGGTTCGGGTGCAGCCCGGCGGCGACGAGGCCCGCGAAGTGCGCCATGTCGACCATCAGGTAGGCGCCGACCTCGTCCGCGATGCGGCGGAAGGCGGCGAAGTCCAGCTGACGGGGGTAGGCGGACCAGCCGGCGACGATCAGCTTCGGCTTGGACTCCTTGGCCAGACGCTCGACCTCGGCCATGTCGACCTGGCCGGTGGCGTCGTCGACGTGGTAGGCGACCACGTTGTAGAGCTTGCCGGAGAAGTTGATCTTCATGCCGTGGGTCAGGTGACCGCCGTGGGCCAGGTTGAGGCCCATGATCGTGTCGCCCGGCTTGAGCAGCGCGAACATGGCGGCGGCGTTGGCCTGCGCGCCGGAGTGGGGCTGCACGTTGGCGTGCTCGGCGCCGAACAGCTCCTTGATGCGGTCGATCGCGATCTGCTCGACCACGTCGACGTGCTCGCAGCCGCCGTAGTAGCGGCGGCCGGGGTAGCCCTCGGCGTACTTGTTGGTCAGGACGGAGCCCTGGGCCTCCATGACCGCGACCGGGGCGAAGTTCTCCGACGCGATCATCTCGAGGGTGGACTGCTGACGGTGGAGCTCGGCGTCGACGGCGGCGGCGACATCCGGGTCCAGCTCATGAAGAGGGGTGTTGAGAAGCGACATCACTCGGTCCCTAAGGTCTTGGGTCAGCCCGCGAAATCGGTGTACTCGTCGGCGGAGAGCAGGTCCTTCGGCTCCTCGCCCACGCGCACCTTGAAGAGCCAACCGCCCTCGAAGGGCGCCGAGTTCACGAGCGACGGGTCGTTGACGACGTCCTCGTTGATCTCGGTGACCTCACCGCTGACCGGCGAGTACAGGTCGCTGACCGACTTGGTGGACTCCAGCTCGCCGCAGGTCTCGCCCGCGGTCACCGTGTCACCCACCTCGGGAAGCTGGACGTACACCACGTCGCCGAGCGCGTTGGCCGCGTGCTCCGTGATGCCGACCGTCGACACGCCGTCCTCGGCGGCCGACAGCCACTCGTGCTCCTTGCTGTAGCGCAGCTGCTGGGGGTTGCTCATGACCTGAATTCTCCTGTACGCGGGGGAGTGGTGGTGAACGAAGAGGGGGTGCGGACGATCACTTCTGGCGCTTGTAGAACGGCAGCGCCACGACCTCGTACGGCTCGTGCGTGCCGCGGATGTCGACACCCACGCCCGGCGTGCCCGGCGCGGCGTGGGCGGCGTCGACGTACGCCATGGCGATCGGCTTGCCGATGGTCGGGCTCGGCGCGCCCGAGGTGACCGTGCCGATGACCTTGCCGTCGGCGACCACGTCCATGCCGGCGCGCGGGACGCGGCGGCCCTCGGCGATCAGGCCGACGAGCTTGCGCGGCGGCGCCGTCTCGGCGCGCTCGGCCGCGGCCGTCAGCGCCTCGCGGCCGACGAAGTCGCCGTCCTTCTCGAACTTCACGACCCGGCCGAGGCCCGCGTCGAACGGGGTGAGCGCCGTGGTCAGCTCGTGCCCGTACAGCGGCATGCCCGCCTCCAGGCGCAGCGTGTCGCGGCAGGACAGGCCACAGGGGATCAGGCCGACCGGGGCGCCCGCCTCGGTCAGCGCCTGCCACAGCTTCTCGGCGTGCTGGGGCTCCACGAAGAGCTCGAAGCCGTCCTCGCCGGTGTAGCCCGTACGGGCGATGAGGGCCGGGACGCCCGCGACGGTGCCCGGCAGGCCCGCGTAGTACTTCAGGCCGTCGAGGTCGGCGTCGGTGAGCGACGCGAGGATGCCGGGGGACTCGGGGCCCTGGACCGCGATCAGCGCGTACGCGTCACGGTCGTCGCGCACCTGTGCGTCGAAACCGGCCGCACGCTCGGTGAGCGCGTCGAGCACGATCTGCGCGTTTCCGGCGTTGGCGACGACCATGTACTCCGTCTCGCCGAGGCGGTAGACGATCAGGTCGTCGACGATGCCGCCGTCCTCCTGGCAGATCATCGTGTAGCGGGCCCGGCCGGGGCCCACCGTGCCGATGTTGCCGACGAGCGCGTAGTTCAGCAGGTCGACGGCCTGCGGCCCCGTGACGGTGATCTCGCCCATGTGCGAGAGGTCGAAGAGGCCGGCCGTCGTGCGGACCGCGTTGTGCTCGTCGCGCTCGCTGGCGTAGCGCAGCGGCATGTCCCAGCCGGCGAAATCGGTCATGGTCGCGCCCAGCGATCGATGCAGGGCATCGAGGGCGGTACGACGAGGGGCATTGCTCATAGGTATGGCTCCCAGGGCATGGCTGCGAGGACAATCCTCCCCATCTGTCATCGGAACCTGAGAGGTTCGCCGCGACCGTGCGTATGGATGGTCGCGGCTTGCACCTTGGGTGGAGCCGTCCGAACGACTCGCTTTTCAGATCTGCCTCATCGCACGCGGTACGGGGCCTGAGAGATTCAAGGGAGGAACTTGCTCCTTCGGCGCCCCGCCACACCAGGTGGCCGGGACTCTCCCGCGCGGATTCAAGCGGCCGGTATGCAGTTGGCGCGCACATCATTGCACGCCTACGGCAGGAGTGGGACGCGCGGACCGTGGCAAAGTCGGTTGTCCCGTATTACCAATTCTTTACACTTCATGGGCAAGGGTGGGATGACCCGACATGGGGGAGGCTGATGATGTTGCAGCGGTCCGGCGCATACGCCGCCACGGCCGCGGGGATGCCCGTCCAGCAGGGCGTCCCCGCCCACGGCCTGCTCGGAGCGCCCGCACCCGTGCTGCGCGACCTGCGGGAGCGGGCGGGCCACAGCCCGCGCGCCCTGGTGTTCGCGGCCGGTGACGTGGTGGTCGTCTCCGGGCTGCCCGGCAGCGGGAAGACGACGCTGATGAAGCGCGCGGTGACCGGGCGCGGGATCGACTCGCAGGACACCCGAGACCGGTGGGACGCGCGGGCGCCCCGCCTTCTGCCGTACGCCGTGTACCGCCCCTTCGTGCGCATCGCGCACTACGCGGGCCTGTGGCGCGCGCTGCGCTCGGGCGAGAGCGTCGTCGTGCACGACTGCGGCACGCAGGCGTGGGTGCGGCGCTGGCTGGCGCGGGAGGCGCGGCGCCGGGGGGCGTCGCTGCATCTGGTGTTGCTGGACGTGCCGCCCCGGGTGGCGCGCGAGGGCCAGCGCGAGCGGGGGCGCGGGGTGTCGGGGTACGCCTTCGCCCGCCACCGCAGGGCGGTGGGCCGCCTGATCGCCGACGCGGAGTCGGGTCGTCTGCCGCGCGGCTGCGCGTCCGCGGTCCTGCTGGACCGCGACGCGGCGGCCACGCTGCGCGTCCTGGGCTTCACGGCCCCCTGACCCCGGGCCCCCGCGCGTCAATCTCCTCCTACGGCCGCCAGGCCGTAGGGGGAGGGCGGGGTGGGGAAAGGCCCCCGCGCAGCGCGCCCCGCCCCCCGGCCACTATCGTCGTCGCCGCGACCACGCAGGCGCCGGGGTCCCGCCCCGGGGAGGAAGAGACGAGCGCATGGAGTATCCGTACCGCGGCTGGCCCGGGAACGAGCTGGAGGAGGTCCTCGCCGCATCCCTCGGCGCCCCCTCCGCCGGCGCCCGCATCGTCGAGGTGCTCGGGCGAAGCAGCGTCTGGGTTCCCCTTCCCAACGGCGGCGGGCCAGACAGCGCCGGCCTCGACCTGCCCACCATGGAGATCGACGGCGCCGCCTACGTCCCCGTCTTCAGCTCCGAGCAGCAGTTCCTCGCCGTCGTGGGTTCTCACATGTCGTTCACCGTGGCCCCCGCCCGCGAGTTCGCCCGTGGTCTGCCCCCGCAGCTCGGCATCGCCGTGAACCCGGGCGGCCCCGTCGGCGCCCCCCTGCCGCCGCCCGCCGTCGCCGAACTGTGCCGCGTGGGGCGCACGCCGCATGGAGGTACCTCCCATGCCGAAGGCTATGGGGGAGGGGCCGCGTCCGGCGGCCGGGTGCGGCTCTTCGAGCCGGACTGGCAGGAGGAGCCCGTCGACTTCCTCGCCGCCGCGGCCGGCGAGTTCGAGGCCGTCGGTGTCGTGCTCACCGCGCGCCGGGCGCTCGCCTCCGTCGAGGGCGACGCGCCGACCCTGTTCGTCGGCGTCCAGCTCTCCTCCTGGGAGGGTGCCGACCGCGACGCGCCCATGGACGCGCTCGGCCGCGCCCTCGGCCGTGTCCAAGTGCCGTGGCCCGTGAACCTCGTCCTTCTGGATGTCGCGCAGGACCCCGTCGGCGACTGGATGCTGGAGCGCGTGCGCCCCTTCTACCAACGACATCACGTGTAGAAGTCAAGCCGGTGCCAGGACGGCCGCTTAAGCTGGTTTGATGACCTGGCCGGAGGTCCCCTGACACAGGGACGGACCACTCGGGCACGGGTACGGATCGAAGAGGGGCGGAATCCAGGGTGAGCGCGTCAGGCACCGCGGCGACCGGGCAGGTCGAGCACATGCTGCGCCAGGTGACTCCCGGGCACTACGACGCGTACGAGGCACTGCTGCACGCCCTCGCCGACCCCACCGGCGGCCGGATCTGGATGCTGCTGTGGCACGGCCGCCCCGGCTCCCCCGACGCGCAGTACGGGAACATGGAGGTCGACGGCGTCGGCTATGCGCCGTGCGTGACCTCGCCCCAGGAGCTCGCCGTCTCCGGCTGGAGCCGCGCCCACGAGGTCGTCACAGGCCGGGACATCGCCCGCGCCCTGTACCCCGAGCGATGGGGCATCTGGCTCAATCCGCACGCCCCGGGCGGCGGTGTGGGCATCCCCTGGCTGGATCTGCGCCGTATCGCCACCGGACTCGACCGGATGCCCGCGGGCCCGCTGCGGCTGTCGGACCCCGCCGTCGAGATCCTCCAGTTCTACGCCCTGCTCACGCAGAACGCGCACCGCACGCCCGCCGTGCGGTCGCTGCGCCGTGCCTGGGTGCAGCCGGCGGTGGGGGCCGCGTACCTCGCCATCGGGCTCGATCTGTACGACACCGGAGCGCAGGCGGTCGACGCGGCGCGGGCGATGATGCAGCAGTCGATCGGTGCGGTCCCGGACGGGCTGCCGGTCTCCACGGTCGCGATGTCCGACGAGTACGACCCGGTGACGATGTGGATGCGGGCGAACGCCCGGCCCTTCTACGACCGCGAGGCGCACGGCGGCGCCCAGCCGGCCGGCGGCTACGGGTACCCACCGGTCGGCGCCCGCTGACCATTTCGGCTGTCTGTTTGCACGGCAGTTTCCCGACGGCCGCCTTTGATTGCCAGGAGCGAATCCCCTCATCCGCCCCTTCGGTCGTTTGCAGCGGCGTTGTCCACCTGGTGAAACTCTCTCAACTTTTGTCCGCTGGAAGGCGGATGGCGTTCCGCTGAGCCGTCGGCACCGTCCGTATAACGGAACCCTCTGTCATGCATCACGTTTGAGCAAACATTCCCCGCCGGGTCTGGCGGGTGATCGCGACGGCGTTGAAGACTCCCGCAGCAAGGGGAGATTCGCCCCCGTGTACGGCGCGCTTCACACGTACTTCTCGTACCAAGAGCACCACGTGCACCACATGTTGTGAACAATGCCGCTACAGCGGCGGGTACGGGCCGGTCACCTCCGGCCGAGAGGGGTCCCCACCACGATGACGGCACCATTGCACGACACCGCCACGGACGCGGACGCGACCGCCGGTGTCGCGGCGGATGTAGTCAAGAAGTCGGTCGAGGGTCGGTCACTGCGACAGATCGCCTGGTCCCGTCTCAAGCGGGACAAGCTGGCCCTGGCCGGCGGCGTCGTCGTCATCTTCCTCGTACTGGTGGCGATCTTCGCGCCGTTGATCGTCAGCCTGCTGGGCCACCCGCCGAACGAGTTCCACCAGGACCAGATCGACCCGCTGTTCGGAACCCCCAAGGAAGCCTTCGGAGGCATCAGCTCCGAATTCCTCCTCGGAGTTGAGCCCGGCAACGGCCGCGACGTCTTCAGCCGGATCGTCTACGGCGCCCGGATCTCCCTGCTCGTCGCGTTCCTCGCCGCTCTCGTCGCGGTGATGCTCGGCACCGTCTTCGGCATCGTCGCCGGCTACTTCGGCGGCTGGGTCGACTCGGTCATCAGCCGGGTGATGGACATGCTGCTGGCCTTCCCGCAGCTGCTCTTCATCATCTCCCTGGTCTCGGTGCTCCCCAACGACCTGCTCGGACTGACCGGCAGCAACGTCCGCATCGCCATCCTCGTCGCCGTCATCGGCTTCTTCGGCTGGCCCTATGTGGGCCGTATCGTGCGCGGCCAGACGCTGTCGCTGCGGGAGAAGGAGTACGTGGAGGCGGCCCGCAGCCTCGGCGCCGGCCGGCGGTACGTGCTGTTCAAGGAACTGCTGCCCAACCTGGTCGCCCCGATCACCGTCTACACCACCCTGATGATCCCCACGAACATCCTCACCGAGGCGGCGCTCAGCTTCCTCGGGGCAGGTGTGAAGCCGCCGACCGCCTCCTGGGGGCAGATGCTCTCCACGGCGGTGGACACCTACCAGTCCGACCCGACCTTCATGGTCGTACCGGGTCTGGCGATCTTCGTGACGGTGCTGGCCTTCAACCTCTTCGGCGACGGCGTGCGGGACGCGCTGGACCCCAAGGGCACCCGTTGACAGCCACCGACCCCGCGGCGCCGTCCGGCCGCAGACAACCGAACGTGCCCCTGCCACAGAGGTCAGGCGGCTCACCGATGGTTCCCCGGCGTTCCGCCAAGAACCGCGCTAACCCGGAGGTTGCAGGAACAATGACTCCCCTTCGTTCGTCGAGGACCCGGCGGATCGCCGGCGCGGCGCTGGTCGTCGCCGCCCTCACGGCCACCGCGGCGTGCGGTGGCGGTGGTTCCAAGGACAAGAGCAACGGCGGAAAGGCCGCGGGCTACAACGCCGCGGTCAAGGGCATCGCCAACGCGTCCGACAAAAAGGGCGGCACGCTGAAGTTCATCGGCAAGCAGGACTTCGACTCCACCGACCCGCAGCGCCAGTACTACGGCATGGCCTGGGACTTCTCCCGCTTCTACGCGCGCCAGCTGGTCTCCTACGCCCCGAAGCCGGGCCCGGCCGGCGCCGAGCTGGTCCCGGACCTCGCCAAGGGCATGGGCAAGGTCACCAACGGCGGCAAGACGTACACGTACGAGCTGCGCGACGGGATCACCTGGGAGGACGGCACGCCGATCACCTCCAAGGACATCAAGTACGGCATCGAGCGCATCTGGGCCACGGACGTCATCACCGGCGGCCCGTCCTACCTGCGCCAGGTCCTCGACCCCAAGGGCGAGTACAAGGGCCCCTACAAGGACTCGTCCCCGGACAAGCTCGGCCTGAAGGCCATCCAGACCCCGGACGACAAGACCATCGTCTTCAACCTGGCGACGCCCAACGGTGACTTCGAGCAGATGCTCGCCATGCCGGCCGGTTCCCCGGTGAAGAAGGAGAAGGACACGGCGGCCAAGTACCAGCTGAAGCCGTTCTCCTCCGGCCCGTACAAGTTCGAGTCGTACACGCCCAAGAAGGGCGCCGTCCTCGTCCGCAACGACAAGTGGCAGAAGTCCTCGGACCCGATCCGCGCCGCCCTGCCGGACAAGATCACGGTCACGATCAACTCCAACATCGAGGCGATCGACCAGCTGCTCATCAAGGGCGAGTACGACGTCGACCTGAACGCCACAGGTATGTCCCAGTCGGGCCGCACCACGGCGCTCAAGCAGCACAAGGACAACGTCGACAACATCGAGACCAGCTTCATCCGGTACGTCGACATCGCCACCAAGGTCGCGCCGTTCGACAACATCGAGTGCCGCAAGGCCGTCATCTACGCCGCCGACTACAAGTCGATGCAGACGGTCCGCGGCGGCCCGGACGCCGGTGGCGAGATCGCCACCAACATGCTGCCCAAGTCCATCAAGGGCGCGGACGACTACGACCCGTACGGCATCCTCGCCCGGGACGGCAAGCCGGACGTCGCCAAGGCCAAGGAAGCGCTGAAGAAGTGCGGCAAGCCGGAGGGCTTCTCCACCGTCATCAGCGCCCGCAGCAACAACCCGGGTGAGGTCCAGACGGCCGAGGCGCTCCAGCAGTCGCTCCAGGCGGTCGGCATCAAGGCCGAGGTCGAGCCGATCGACGGCGCCGAGTCCTCCTCCATCACCGGTTCGCCGGCCGTTGTGAAGAAGCGCGGTCTGGGTCTGGTCATGACGGGCTGGGGCCCGGACTTCCCGACCGGCCAGGGCTTCTCCCAGCCGCTCGTCGACGGCCGCTTCATCGCGCCGAACGGCAACTACAACGTCTCCGAGACGAACGACCCGAAGATCAACAAGTTCTTCGACGACGCTCTGAAGGAGACCGACCCCGAGAAGGCCGGCGAGATCTACAAGCAGATGAACCACGCGGTCGCGGACCTCGCCGTCCAGATGCCGTTCATCTACGAGAAGAACTTCACCTGGCGCAGCTCGCGGCTGACGAACGCCTACTCCACCGCGGCGTACAACGGCCGTTACGACTACGTCTCCCTGGGCGTCGTCAAGTAACCCGTCCTCGTGACGAGTCCCACCCCACCATCGCCCAACCCGCCAGTCCCGAAGGGCAGGTGATGGCCTCGGGCGGCGGCCCGGGGACCCCGTAATCCGGGGATCTCCGGGCCGCCGCCGGGCCGCGCACAGTGCTTGCTTACGTCATCCGGCGATTGTTCGCCGTCGCCATGATGCTGTTGGTCGTGACCCTGACGACCTTCGTCATCTTCTTCGTGCTCCCGAAGTGGGCCGGCTCCGACCCCGCGTACCTCTTCGCGGGCAAGCAGACCGACCCCGCATCGATCGAGGGCATCCGCCAGAAGCTGGGGCTCAGCGACCCGGTCCTGGTGCAGTTCTGGCACTTCGTGCAGGGCCTGTTCGCCGGTCGGGACTACACCAACGGCGCGGACGTCACCCACTGCCCGGCCCCGTGCTTCGGCTACTCGTTCCGCACCGAGCAGGAGGTGTGGCCGCTGCTGTCCGAGGCGATCCCGGTCACCCTGTCGCTCGCCGCGGGCGCGTGCCTGCTGTGGATCATCGGCGGTGTCTCGGCGGGTGTCGTCTCCGCACTGCGCCGGGGCAGCATCTGGGACCGCGGCGCGATGACCGTCGCACTGGCCGGCGTCTCGCTCCCCATCTACTTCACGGGTCTGCTCTCGCTCGCGATCTTCAGCTACCAGCTCGACTGGGTCAGCGGGGAGTTCGCGCCGCTGGAGGAGGACCCGGCCCAGTGGTTCCAGACGCTGATCCTCCCGTGGATCACGCTGGCCTTCCTCTACGCGGCGATGTACGCCCGCCTCACCCGGGCCACCATGCTCGAGATCATGGGCGAGGACTACATCCGTACGGCCCGCGCCAAGGGCCTGAAGGAGAAGACCGTCATCGGGCGGCACGCGATGCGCTCGACCTGGACCCCGGTCGTGACCCTGCTGGGCCTTGACCTCGGCGCACTGCTGGGCGGAGCGGTGCTCACCGAGAGCACGTACAACCTGCCGGGTCTCGGCCAGCTCGCGATCGAGGCGATCAACTCCAAGGACCTTCCCCTCATTCTCGGCGTCACGCTGTTCGCGGCGCTGTTCATCTGCGTCGCGAATCTCCTCGTCGACCTTCTGTACGCCGTCGTCGACCCGCGAGTGAGGATCGGATGACCGACCTGAGCAAGCCCAGCAACGAAGACCTCGTCGCAACGGGCACCGCACTGGGGGAGCCGGCCGCGGCCGGCTCGCCCGCGCCCACCGCCTTCCTGGAGGTGCGCGACCTCAAGGTCCACTTCCCCACCGACGACGGCCTGGTCAAGTCCGTCGACGGCCTCAGCTTCCAGCTGGAGAAGGGCAAGACGCTCGGCATCGTCGGCGAGTCCGGCTCCGGCAAGTCCGTCACCTCGCTCGGCATCCTCGGCCTCCACACGGCCGGCCAGTACGGGCGGCGCCGGGCACAGATCTCCGGCGAGGTCTGGCTGGACGGCAAGGAGCTGCTGAACGCGGACCCGGACGAGGTGCGCCGGCTGCGCGGCCGCGACATGGCGATGATCTTCCAGGACCCGCTGTCGGCCCTGCACCCGTACTACACGATCGGGCGCCAGATCACCGAGGCGTACCTGGTCCACCACGACGTCGACAAGAAGACCGCCCGCAGGCGCGCGATCGAGATGCTCGACCGGGTCGGCATCCCCCAGCCGGACAAGCGCGTCGACAGCTACCCGCACGAGTTCTCCGGCGGCATGCGCCAGCGCGCGATGATCGCCATGGCACTCGTCAACAACCCCGAGCTGCTGATCGCCGACGAGCCGACGACCGCACTGGACGTCACCGTCCAGGCGCAGATCCTCGACCTGATCAGGGACCTGCAGAAGGAGTTCGGCTCCGCGGTCATCATCATCACCCACGACCTGGGCGTCGTCGCCGAGCTCGCCGACGACATCCTCGTGATGTACGGCGGCCGGTGCGTCGAGCGCGGCCCCGCCGAGCAGGTCTTCTACGAGCCCCAGCACCCCTACACCTGGGGTCTTCTGGGCTCGATGCCGCGCATCGACCGGGACCAGACCGACCGGCTCATCCCGGTCAAGGGCTCCCCGCCCAGCCTCATCAACATCCCCGAGGGCTGCGCCTTCAACCCCCGCTGTCCGTACGCCGATGTGCCCAAGGACAACCTGACGCGCACCGTCCGCCCCGAACTCAGCCAGGTCGGCAGCCGGCACTTCTCGGCCTGCCACATGTCGCAGGAGGAGCGGACGCGGATCTGGACCGAAGAGATTGCGCCCAAGCTGTGAGTGAGAACGACGTGACGATCCCGGAGCAGACGGTCACCGAACCGTCCTCACCTGCCTCACCGTCCTCGCCCGAGGCGCTGCTCAAGGTCGAGGGCCTGGTCAAGCACTTCCCCATCAGGAAGGGGCTGCTGCGGCGCCAGGTCGGAGCCGTCCAGGCCGTCGACGGGCTGAGCTTCGACGTCCGGCCGGGCGAGACGCTGGGCGTGGTCGGCGAGTCCGGCTGCGGCAAGTCGACCATGGGCCGGCTGATCACGCGGCTGCTCGAACCGACCGGTGGACGCATCGAGTTCCAGGGGCACGACATCACGCACCTGGGCGTGGGCAAGATGCGCCCGCTGCGCCGCGACGTGCAGATGATCTTCCAGGACCCGTACTCCTCGCTGAACCCGCGGCACACGATCGGCACGATCGTCTCGGCTCCCTTCAAGCTCCAGGGCGTACAGCCCGAGGGCGGCGTGAAGAAGGAGGTCCAGCGGCTGCTGGAGCTCGTCGGCCTCAACCCCGAGCACTACAACCGCTATCCGCACGAGTTCTCCGGCGGCCAGCGCCAGCGCATCGGCATCGCGCGTGCGCTCGCGCTCAAGCCGAAGCTCGTCGTCGCGGACGAGCCGGTCTCCGCGCTGGACGTGTCGATCCAGGCGCAGGTGGTCAACCTGCTGGACGACCTCCAGGACGAACTGGGCCTCACGTACGTGATCATCGCCCACGACCTGTCGGTGATCCGGCACGTGTCGGACCGCATCGCGGTGATGTACCTCGGCAAGATCGTCGAGCTCGCGGACCGGAAGTCGCTGTACGAGAGGCCGATGCACCCGTACACCAAGGCGCTGCTTTCCGCGGTGCCCGTGCCGGACCCGCGCCGCCGCGGTGCGAAGAGCGAGCGCATCCTGCTCAAGGGCGACGTCCCGTCGCCGATCTCGCCGCCGACCGGCTGCCGTTTCCACACGCGGTGCTGGAAGGCGACGGAGATCTGCAAGGAGCAGGAGCCGCCGCTGCTCGCGCTGGGGCCGGGCCAGCAGGTGGCGTGCCACCACCCGGAGAACGCGCCGGACCAGGCACCGGAGGACGTGGCGCTGGCGTCGGCCCGCGACGCGATCGAGATAGTGACGACGACGCCGAAGTCGGAGGCGGCCCCGGAGGAGGACGCGGCTACGCCGGACGAGGCGGCTCCTGAGGCGGCTGCCTCTGAGGAGGACGTGGCCCCCGAGGCCGACGCCGACAGCCCGGCCTCCGCGGACGACGACGCCGAGACGCCGGCCGACGACGCCTCCGCCGACACGCCCGCCGAGGCGGCCCCGGGAGCCGAGGGCGACGGGCCCGAGGAGTCGGAGGGCGGCCGCAAGGAATAGCGCGGCACAGAACCCGGTCGCCGGACACGGCACAATCGTCCGGTGTTCCAAGAACTGTTCACGCCCTCCGTCCAGCACGCGCTCGATCTCATCGGAATCTTCGTCTTCGCGATCTCCGGGGCGCTGCTCGCCGTACGAAAGAACTTCGACGTGTTCGGCATCGCCGTGCTCGCCGAGGTCACGGCGCTGGGCGGAGGGCTGCTGCGTGACCTGGTCATCGGGGCCGTGCCGCCCGCGGCCTTCACCGATCTCGGGTACTTCCTGATGCCCCTGGTGGCCACGGTCATCGTCTTCTTCCTGCACCCGCACGTGGAGCGCATCCAGGTCGGCGTCAACGTCTTCGACGCGGCGGGTCTCGGGCTGTTCTGCGTGGCCGGCACGACCAAGGCGTACGAGTACGGACTCGGGCTCACCTCCTCCGCCGCGCTCGGGCTGGCCACGGCGGTCGGCGGCGGTGTGCTGCGCGACGTGCTCGCCAACGAGGTGCCGTCGCTGCTGCGCTGGGACCGCGATCTGTACGCCGTGCCCGCGATGGTGGGCGCCACGATGGTGGTGCTGTGCATCCAGTTCGACGTACTGAACGCCGCCACGAGCGGGCTCGCGGTGATGACCGCCTTCGTGCTGCGGCTGCTGGCCATGCGGTTCCACTGGCGGGCGCCGCGGGCATGGAACCGGAGGTCGGAGGCGACCGAGGAAAAAGCTACCGCTCAGTAATTGTTTGTTGTACGGTACCGGCATGGCAGAGGCAGCGCAGACGGTCCGGGCGGCCGTCGGGGACAGCGAGTTCGACCGCGACACGGCGGTCACCCTGCGCGAGACGGGCGTCTACGACGCGGAGCTCTCGGCGGGCTGGACGATCATCCATGCCGTGAACGGCGGCTATCTGCTGGCCATGCTGGGCCGCGCGCTCGGTGACGCGCTGCCGCACCCGGACCCGTTCACGGTCTCGGCGCACTACCTGACGGCATCCCGGCCGGGTCCGGCGGTGATCCGTACCGAGGTGATCCGTACCGGCCGCACGCTGTCCACCGGTCAGGCGTCCCTCGTGCAGTTCGAGGAGGACGGCACGGAGGTGGAGCGCATCCGGGTGCTCGCCTCCTACGGCGACCTGGACGCGCTCCCGGACGATGTGCGCACCTCCGCGAAGCCGCCGGCGATCCCGCCGATGGAGCACTGCCTCGGCCCCGCGGACGGGCCGGCGCCCATCCCCGGCAGCTCGGCGATCACCGAGCGCCTGGACATCAGGCTGGACCCGGCGACGGTGGGCTGGGCGATCGGCGCGCCGTCGGGCAAGGGTGAGATGCGGGGCTGGTTCGCGCTGGCGGACGGGCGTGACGCGGACCCGCTGTCGCTGCTGCTGACGGTGGACGCGCTGCCGCCGACGTCGTTCGAGCTGGGCCTGACGGGCTGGACGCCGACCGTGGAGCTGACGACGCATGTGCGCTGCCGCCCGGCGCCGGGCCCGCTGCGCGTGTCGATCACGACGCGCAACCTGGCGGGCGGGTTCCTGGAGGAGGACGCGGAGGTCTGGGACTCCGCGGACCGCCTGGTGGCCCAGTCCCGCCAACTCGCCAAGGCCCCCCGCACCTGACGCTCGGGGGCACCGACCCCCGGACGTGATGCGCGCGCCCGTGAGGCTGTCCTCACGGGCGCTGCGCCGTTTCCGGGCGGCTCCCTGCGGGCCGGCCCCTCAGTCCAGCCAGTGCGCCCTCCCGAGGCTCACCAGCCTCAACCGCCTCCGCGCCAGCTCGCTCACGCGCTCCTCGCCCTCCGGCCCCGCATCCAGGAACGACGACGCCGTCATCACCATGTGATCGACGTACATCCCCGCGAGCATGTGCAGGTCGTCCTCGCTCCAACCCTCAGCCCCCTCGTCCCGCGCGAACACCGCCGCCACCTCGTCCGCGAACCGCCGCAACTGCTCGGCTATCGCCTCCCGCACCGGCGCGACACCGCCGTGGCGTTCGCGCGCGACGAAGCGCACATGCGCCGGCGACGTACGCACCAGGCCGGCGATCAGTGCCACCGCACGATCGATGCGTGCTGCGTCCACCGGTTCGGTCAGGGCCTCCGCGATCGTCGCGTGGAGGCTGCCGAGCGTCTCCTCCACGAGCGCGACGCCGAGGTCCGCCATGTCCCGGAAATGCCGGTAGAACGCAGTCGGCGCGACCCCCACCGCCCGGGTGACCTCGCGCAGCCCCAGGCTGCTCAGGCTCTGCTCCTCCAGCAGCCCCAGCGCCGCGTCGAGAAGGGCCTGACGGGTCTTCTGCTTCTGGGCCTGGCGGACGCCGACGGTGTGACTCATGACATTCAGTAAACAACCGTTCTCCGGGGAGCGAAACAGTAGACTGATGAGTCAGTGAACAGTCGTACTCTCAAAGTTCACCGAAAGGACGACCGTGACAGTCCTCGTCGCAGCACTCCTGCTCATGGGCGTGATGCTGGGCGCCGTGGTCCAACTCCCCACCTCCGCCTCGCTCGTGGCCGCCGCCGTCATCGGCTGCTGGCTGCTCGTCTTCGCCGTGCGCGAGCGGCGCACCCGCCGCGACTGACCCCGCACCGGCCCCGGAAGGAGAAGAACGTCATGCAACTCGCCACGCCCGCACGCATGCAGGAGCGCCGCAAGGACGCCGACGGCATGGCCGTCGCCGCCTTCGTGCTCGGCCTCGTCGGGCTGCTCGTGATGAACATCGTGCTCGGCCCCACGGCCGTCGTGCTCGCGGCGCTCGCCCTGCTGCGCGGCACCGGGCGCCGCGGCCGCGCGATCCTCGGCCTCGCGCTGGGGATCGCCGACCTCGTGGTCCTCGCCGTCCTCGTGACGGTGAACGGATCGGTCGTCTGGGGCTTCGGCGCCTGAGCCGCGATCGGGGGACCGCCGTACGGGCCTCGCCGGGGGAGAGCCGCCCCCCGTCCCCGCCGCGGGCGCACGCCGGACGACCGTGCACCCCTGCGCCGCAGCCGCGCCCCCGCGGAGCCTCGTAGAATCGAGGCCACCATGGCATACCTCGACCACGCCGCGACCACTCCGATGCTGCCGGAGGCGGTCGAGGCGATGACCGCCAACCTCGCCGTCACCGGCAACGCCTCCGCGCTGCACGCCGCCGGGCGCCGGGCCCGCCGCACCGTCGAGGAGGCACGCGAGACGCTCGCCGAGGCCCTCGGCGCGCGGCCCAGCGAAGTCGTCTTCACCTCCGGCGGCACCGAGGCCGACAACCTCGCCGTCAAGGGCCTGTACTGGTCGAGGCGCGACGCCGACCCGGCGAGGACCCGCGTCCTCGCCAGCCCCGTCGAGCACCACGCCGTCCTCGACGCCGTCGACTGGCTGGCCGGGCACGAGGGCGCGACCGTCGAGTACCTGCCGGTCGACGCGTACGGCAGGGTCCACCCCGAGGCGCTGCGCGAGGCGATCGCGCGCAATCCCGACGACGTCGCGCTGGCCACCGTGATGTGGGCCAACAACGAGATCGGCACGGTCTTCCCCGTCGCCGAACTGGCCGCGGTGGCCCGTGAGTTCGACGTACCGCTGCACGCCGACGCCGTACAGGCCGTCGGCCAGCTCGACGTCGACTTCGCCGCGTCGGGGCTCGCCGCGATGACCGTCTCCGCCCACAAGATCGGCGGCCCGTACGGCATCGGCGCGCTGCTGCTGGGCCGCGAGTACAGCCCGGTTCCCGTACTGCACGGCGGCGGCCAGGAGCGCCATGTGCGGTCCGGCACGCTCGACGCCCCCGCCATCGCGTCCTTCGCCGTCGCCGGACGGCTGGCCGCCGAGCGCCGCGCCGACTTCGCCCGCGACATCGGCGCACTGCGCGACGAGCTGGTCCGTGCGGTGCGCGAGGCCGTGCCGGACGCAATCCTCGGCGGCGACCCGGTCGACCGGCTGCCGGCGAACGCCCACTTCACCTTCCCCGGCTGCGAGGGCGACTCCCTGCTCCTGCTGCTGGACGCACAGGGCATCGCCTGCTCCACGGGCTCCGCCTGCACCGCGGGCATCGCCCAGCCCAGCCACGTACTGCTCGCCACCGGCACCGATCCGGACCTGGCCCGCGGAACCCTGCGCTTCAGCCTCGGCCACACCTCCACGAAGCCCGACGTGGACGCGGTGGCCCAGGCGATCGGACCCGCGGTCGAACGGGCCCGTACGGCAGGACTCAGCTAGGGCCTCTCGTTTGGATCATGCCGGGCTCGCGGGCCCTGGCATGCACTCCCCCGTAGCCCTTCGGGCACGGGAGGTGCCCCCACGCCGCGTTGTCGTCGGTCGCCATGGCTCCGCCATTGTCTCCCTCCTCCGCCTTGCGATCGCACGCACCAGACCCCGCTCACTGATCCGGCCTGATCCAAACGAAAGACCCTAGCCGTGCTGTGAGCCCGTGCTGTCAGGCGGTGCCCTGGGAGGCCGCCGCCTCCCGCACCAGCTTCATGTAGCGCGTCCAGTCCCAGTGCGGGCCCGGGTCCGTGTGGTCCGTGCCCGGGACCTCGATGTGACCGATGATGTGCTCGCGGTCGACGGGTATCGCGTACCGCGCGCAGATGTCCGCCGTCAGCCGCGCGGACGCGCGGTACATCGCGTCCGTGAAATCCTGCGGCCGGTCCACGAAGCCCTCGTGCTCGATGCCGATGCTGCGCTCGTTGAACGAGCGGTTGCCCGCGTGGTAGGCGACGTCCAGCTCGCGGATCATCTGCGCCACATGACCGTCCTTGCGCACGACATAGTGCGTCGCCGCCCCGTGGAGCGGATCCTTGAAGACCTTCAGCGCCGTCGGATAGCTGCCCTGGACGACATGGATGATCACGCGGTCGATCGTGTAGTCGTCGGGGCGGTCGGCCAGCCGCCAGTTCGCCGCGTTCGCCGCGATCCACTGCGCCCCCGCGTGGTCGATCTCCCCCGCCTTGCGCGGTGTCCGCACCCACGGCATGCCGCGCCAGATACGGCGTATCTCCTCGCCGGCCACCACCCCGCCGCCGACGACAGCGGCCCCGCCCCCGATCAGCACGGCCCGCCGGCTCACGCCGCTCTTGCGCTTGCCGTGCTTCTTCTCGCTCCCCATGCCGACCACAACGCATACTCATGAGTCATCGGTTCCCGGGGCCCGTACTCTGGTAGAGCTATGACTGAGACTTCCCCGCGCCCCCTCCGTGTGCTCGCCGCCATGTCCGGCGGTGTGGACTCCGCTGTCGCCGCCGCCCGCGCCGCCGAGGCAGGGCACGATGTCACCGGGGTCCACCTGGCGCTCTCCGCGAACCCGCAGTCGTTCCGCACGGGCGCCCGCGGCTGCTGCACCATCGAGGACTCGCGCGACGCCCGCCGCGCCGCGGACGTGATCGGCATCCCGTTCTACGTGTGGGACCTCGCCGAGCGCTTCCGCGAGGACGTGGTCGAGGACTTCATCGCCGAGTACGAGGCCGGCCGCACGCCCAACCCGTGCCTGCGGTGCAACGAGAAGATCAAGTTCGCCGCGCTGCTCGACAAGGCGCTCGCGCTCGGCTTCGACGCCGTGTGCACCGGCCACTACGCCACCGTCGTCCTCAAGGAGGACGGCACCCGTGAGCTGCATCGCGCGAGCGACATGGCCAAGGACCAGTCCTATGTGCTCGGTGTCCTGGACGAGAAGCAGCTCGCCCACGCGATGTTCCCGCTCGGCGACACGCTCACCACCAAGGACGAGATCCGGGCCGAGGCCGAGCGGCGCGGGCTCGCGGTCGCGAAGAAGCCCGACAGCCACGACATCTGCTTCATCGCCGACGGCGACACCCAGGGCTTCCTGGCGAACCGCCTCGGCACGGCGGAGGGCGACATCGTCGACGAGTCCGGCAACCGGCTGGGCAGCCACGACGGCGCGTTCGGCTTCACGATCGGCCAGCGCAAGGGCCTGCGCATCGGCCACCCCGCTCCGGACGGCAAGCCGCGCTACGTGCTGGACATCTCCCCGGTGAACAACACGGTCACGGTCGGCCCGGCCGAGGCACTGGACGTCACCGCCCTGACCGCGATCAAGCCCCGCTGGTGCGGCGCGGCCCCCGAGGGCCCGGGGACGTACACCGCGCAGCTGCGCGCACACGGCGGGGAGACGAAGGCCACGGCGGAGCTGGTGGACGGCGAGCTCCACGTCACCTTCGCCGAGCCGGTCCGCGCGGTCGCGCCCGGCCAGGCGATCGTGCTCTACGACGGGACGCGCGTGGTCGGCTCGGCGACGATCGCGACGACGCGGCGGGCGGCCGCGGTCGCCTGACCCGGCTGCCGCCGGTCCTCAAGAGGACCTGACCGGGACGCGGGGCCTCACGCCGTGAAGAAGTCGAGCAGCGTCGGCGCCAGCACCTGCGGCGCCACCTCGTGCGTCTGGCCCGTCAGCGTCCGGTGCTGCCCGCGGGGAAGTGCCGCCGCCACCGCGCGTGCCGCCTCCCGCATCCCGGCCGGGCTCGCTCCGCCGTCCACGACCAGCACGCGCTCGGTCACTGACGCCAGCCGGGCCGCCGGAACGCTGCCGTCCCCCAGCACCTCGTGGTCGTACGCGAGGGTGTGCGCCAGCGCCTCCATGTCCGCCCAGACCGGCAGCTGCCGCAGCCCCGACAGCGCCTCGGGCGGCATCCCCACCGCGCCCAGGAACTCCGCGAGCGCATCGCCCGGGCGGCCCTCGGCCAGCAGGGCGCGCATCCGGGCCTCGTAGCTCCGGCCCGCCTCCCGCAGCGCGGGGTCCGTCTCGAACGGCGGCTCGTAGACCGACAGCCTGGTGATCGGCAGCCCGTCGGACGCCGCCCGCAGCGCCAGCGCGGCGCCCGAGGACATGCCGTGGACCATGGCGCTCCCGCCCGCCTGCTCGATCACCGCCGCGAGATCCTCGACCTCCCGCTCCACCGCGTACGGGGCGGTGTCACCGCTGCCGCCCCGGCCGCGCCGGTCGTACGTGAGCACGGTGAAGCGGTCCGCGAGCAGCTCGGCGAGCGGCGCGTCCGACGCGGCGGTGCACAGCGCCCCGCCCACCAGCACCAACGCCGGTCCCTCGCCGCGCTGTTCGTAGACGATGCGCGTACCGTCCGCCGACTCGGTCCTGTTGAGCGTCCTGCTCAAGTTGTCCATGAGAGTGCAGACCGGTCCGCCGGGCCCAACTCATCGGCGGCCACGAAAAAAATTCTGAGAACGTGCCGCGGCCCGTACGGTTGCCCCATGAACATCTGCGTCTTCCTCTCCGCCGCCGACCTCGACGACCGCTACACCCGCCCCGCCCGCGAGTTCGCCGAACTCATCGGCAAGGGCGGCCACACCCTGGTGTGGGGCGGCTCCGACGTGGGGCTGATGAAGGTCGTCGCGGACCGGGTGGCGGAGTCGGGCGGCCGGCTGGTCGGTGTGTCGGTCGAGTTCCTCCAGGGGAAGGCGCGGGCCGACGCGGACGAGATGGTCGTCGCCAAGGACCTCGCCGAGCGCAAGGCGCTGCTTCTGGCCAAGTCCGACGCGGTCGTCGTCATGGTCGGCGGCACCGGGACGCTGGACGAGGCCACCGAGATCCTGGAGCTCAAGAAGCACGGCCACCACACAAAGCCCGTGGTCCTGCTCAACGCGGCCGGTTTCTACGACGGTCTGAAGCAGCAGTTCCGGCGGATGGAGGACGAGGGCTTCCTGCCGCTGCCCCTGACCGACCTGGTGTTCTTCGCAGAGGACGGTGTGGCCGCCATGGCCTACCTGGAGGAGAGCGCGGGCATCCGCTAGTGCGAGCATGGCGGGCATGGCTACACATGTGATCACCGGCGCAGGGTCCGGCATCGGCGCGGCGGTCGCCCGCAGGCTGCACGAGCGGGGCGACGACCTGGTCCTCGTGGCACGGGACGCGGGCCGCGCCAAGGAATTCGCGGCACGGTACTCCGGCGCCCGCACCCTCGTCGCGGACCTGGCCGAGCCCGACCGCATCTCCTGGGCGCTCGGCCACCAGACCCTGCCCGAGCGCATCGACTCGCTGCTGCACATCGCCGGCATCGTCGACCTCGGCCCGGTCGGCGAGCTGACCACCAAGACCTGGCGCAACCAGCTGAACGTCAACCTGATCGCCCCGGCCGAGCTGACCCGGCTCTTCCTGCCCCAGCTGCGCGTCGCCCGCGGCCATGTGCTCTTCGTCAACTCCGGCGCCGGGCTGAACGCCCACGCCGAGTGGGGCGCCTACGCGGCCTCCAAGCACGGCCTCAAGGCGCTGGCCGACTCGCTGCGGCACGAGGAGCACGCGGCCGGGGTGCGGGTGACGTCGGTGTATCCGGGCCGGACCGCGAGCCCGATGCAGGCCAAGGTCCACGCCCAGGAGGGCAAGGAGTACGACCCGGAGCGCTGGATCGATCCCGAGTCGGTCGCCACGACGATCCTCACGGCCCTCGACCTGCCGCGCGACGCCGAGATCAACGACCTGACCGTGCGGCCGGGACGCTGAGGGGCCCCGACCTGCGCCGGAGCCCGTGCGCGCCACGTACGCTTCCCGCGTGAGCGAGAAACAGGACTTCAGCTGGGGACCGGCGACCGGTGTCGGATCCATGCCGGGCGGCGACGCCCGCGAGAGCGCGAGGACCGTGACCGGGTCCGTCGAGGACTTCCCGTACCTCGCCGAGCTGCCCGCGCGCGGGCCCGGCGCCGACATGATCGGGCGCACCATCGGGCTGCTCGTCGAGATGTACGCCCATGTCGAGCCCAGCGGCTGGCGGGTCAGCGACCGGCCGGGCCGCGACACCCGCCGCGCCCACTCCTGGCTCGGCGAGGACCTGGACGCGCTGGAGGAGTTCACGCAGGGGTACGAGGGCCCGCTCAAGGTGCAGGCGGTCGGCCCCTGGACGCTCGCCGCCTCCCTCGAACTCCGCGGCGGCGAGGCCGCGCTCGGTGACCCCGGTGCCTGCCGGGACCTCGCCGCCTCGCTCGTGGAGGGGCTGCGCGGCCACCTCGCCGACGTACGCCGCCGCGTGCCCGGCGCGCAGGTCGTGCTCCAGCTCGACGAGCCGTCCCTCACCGCCGTGCTGCGCGGGCAGATCCGCACCGCCAGCGGCTACCGCACGCACCGCGCGGTGGACCGCCAGATCGTAGAGAGCGCGCTGCGCGACGTCGTCGCCGTCACGGACGGACCGGTCGTCGTGCACTCCTGCGCCCCCGACGTGCCGTTCGCGCTGCTGCGCCGCGCCGGCGCGCAGGGCATCTCGTTCGATTTCGGGCTGATCACCGAGCGTGAGGAGGAGGCGATCGGCGAGGCCGTCGAGGGCGGCACCAGGCTCTTCGCGGGCCTCGTGCCCTCCACCGACGCCGCGTCGGCCGGATTGTCGGTGGGCGCCGATATCGTCAAGGGTGTACGGACACTGTGGCGCAGGTTGGGGCTGAATCCCGGGACTCTCTCCGAGTCGGTCGTGATCACTCCTGCCTGCGGCCTCGCCGGCGCATCGCCCGCATACGCACGCGCGGCGCTCGCCCACTGCGTCCGCGCCGCGAGATCACTCGCGGACAACCCTGAGTAACGGGTGCACGGCAGACGGAAGGACGAAACGGTGGCTGGCGAACAGCAGACGGCACTGCCCGCCGATGTACGGGAGCAGCACGCGGGGCTCGCCGAGCAGATCGAGGAGCACCGCTTCCGGTACTACGTGAAGGACGCCCCGATCGTCTCCGACGCGGAGTTCGACCGGCTCATGCGCGAGCTGGAGGCGATCGAGGAGGAGTACCCGGCACTGCGCACCCCCGAGTCGCCGACCCAGAAGGTCGCGGGGGCCTACGAGACGGAGTTCACGGCCGTCCAGCACCGCGAGCGGATGCTGTCGCTGGACAACGCCTTCGACGACGAGGAGCTGGCCGCCTGGGCGGACCGCGTCGCCAAGGAGGTCGGCACCTCGGCGTACCACTTCCTGTGCGAGCTCAAGGTCGACGGCCTCGCCGTCAACCTGACGTACGAGAAGGGCCGCCTCACACGCGCGGCCACACGCGGCGACGGCCGCACGGGCGAGGACATCACGCCGAACATCCGCACCATCTCGGACGTGCCCGACCGGCTGAAGGGCGACCGCATCCCGGACCTCGTCGAGATCCGCGGCGAGGTCTACTTCCCGATGGAGAAGTTCGAGGAGCTCAACGCCCGCCTGGTGGAAGCCGGTGACAAGCCCTTCGCCAACCCGCGCAACGCGGCGGCGGGTTCGCTGCGCCAGAAGGACCCGAAGATCACTGCCACCCGCCCGCTGCACATGGTGGTGCACGGCATCGGCGCGCGCGAGGGCCTGGAGATCAGCCGGCTGTCGCAGGCGTACGGGCTGCTGCGCGAGTGGGGCCTGCCGACGGCCCGGCACAACAAAGTGGTCGACGACATCGACGGCGTACGGGAGTTCATCGCGTACTTCGGCGACCACCGGCACTCGGTGGAGCACGAGATCGACGGCGTGGTCGTCAAGCTCGACGAGATCCCGCTCCAGGGCCGGCTCGGCTCCACCTCGCGGGCGCCGCGCTGGGCGATCGCCTGGAAGTACGCGCCGGAGGAGGTCAACACCAAGCTGGTCAACATCCGCGTGGGCGTGGGCCGGACGGGCCGGGTGACGCCCTACGCGCAGGTGGAGCCGGTCACCGTCGCGGGCTCCGAGGTCGAGTTCGCCACGCTGCACAACCAGGACGTGGTCAAGGCCAAGGGCGTCCTCATCGGGGACACGGTCGTGCTGCGCAAGGCCGGCGACGTCATCCCGGAGATCCTCGGGCCGGTCGCGGACCTGCGGGACGGTACGGAGCGGGAGTTCGTGATGCCCGCCGAGTGCCCCGAGTGCGGGACGCCGCTGCGGCCGATGAAGGAGGGTGACGTCGACCTGCGCTGCCCCAACGGCCGTACGTGCCCGGCGCAGCTGCGTGAACGTCTCTTCTACCTCGGCGGGCGCAAGTGCCTCGACATCGAGAACTTCGGCTATGTGGCGGCGGCCGCGCTGACCAAGCCCCTGGAGCCGGCCGAACCGCCGCTGGTGGACGAGGGCGATCTGTTCGACCTCACGATCGAGCGGCTGCTGCCCATCAAGGCGTACGTCCTGGACCAGGACAGCGGCTTGCCCAAGCGTGATCCCAAGACCGGCGAGGAGAAGATCGCCACGGTCTTCGCCAACCAGCAGGGCGAGCCGCGCAAGAACGCCCTGGCCATGCTGGAGAACATCGCGGCGGCCAAGCAGCGGCCGCTCGCCCGGATCATCACCGGCCTGTCCATCCGTCATGTCGGCCCGGTGGCGGCGGAGGCGCTGGCGCGCGAGTTCCGCTCGATCGACCGCATCGAGCAGGCGAGCGAGGAGGAGCTGGCGGCGGTCGAGGGCGTCGGCCCGACCATCGCGGCCTCCCTCAAGCAGTGGTTCGAGGAGGACTGGCACCGCGAGATCCTGCGCAAGTGGCGTGCGGCGGGCGTCCGGCTGGAGGCGGAGAAGACCGGCGAGGACGAAGGCCCGCGCCCGCTGGAGGGGTTGACGGTCGTCGTCACCGGCACTCTGGAGCACCACACGAGGGATGGCGCAAAAGAGGCGCTCCAGAGCCTCGGTGCGAAAGTGGCCGGTTCCGTTTCCAAGAAGACCAGCTTCGTGGTGGTCGGTGACAACCCCGGGTCGAAGTACGACAAGGCTGTGCAGCTGAAGGTGCCCGTGCTGGACGAAGCGGGCTTCGCGGTCCTCCTGGAGCAGGGACCGGATGCGGCTCGTGAGGCGGCTGTTACCGAAGGGGCGTGACCCGCGCGGAATGAGTCGGTTCCTCCGGGGGCGCACCGGGAGCCCGAAAAGGGCGCGCGGGGCCGGAAAGCGACGTACGGCGCGCCGGTGGAACGGCCAGTACAGGTCACCCGTTCAGCGCATACCAGATGGATAAGGATGGCCGGGTCTCATTCGGGCAAGAGCTGTAGAGCGCTGCCCGTCCGAGCCTCCTGCCGCCTACTGTTGAGACGTGCGCCTGTCGTGCACGGCTGCGTGGTGGGATTTCAGTCGTGGTGGCATGACAATCGGGAGCCATCGCACGGCCCCGTCCTGTTCGCTCAGGCCCGGCAGGGTCGACAGGACAGGGCCGCATCGGCACCGCCGGCTGTGAGAGGGACGGGAATGAAACCGACCGAGAGCGCCGCCCCGGTCCCACGGCCGCGTGCACGCGCGGCACTGGTGGGCCGGACCCCCGGCCTGCCCGCGGCCGTCGTCGCGGGCGCCGCACTCGTCCTCGTGACCGGAGCCGTCACCACCGTACGCGAAGGGCACGCCCTGTTCCCCGGCTCCACCGAGGGCTGGTCCCTCGCGCTGCTCACCGGGATCATCGTCGGCCATCTCGTCGCACTCGGCCGCGACCGCTGGTGGGGCGGGACCGGCTCGGGCGCCGCACTCACCCTGGCCGTCCTCCTGCTGTTCGGCTGGGTGCCCGCCGGGCTCGTCAGCCTCTCGGTCGTCGCCCTCGTCGGCGCCGCGTGCCGCGGCAGATGGCGCCAGGGGCTGCTGCACGGCGCCGTCGACGTCCTGGGTATCGGCGCGGCGGCGCTCGCGCTCGCCGCGTTCGGCGTCGTACCGACCGTCGAGCGGCCGTGGGATCCGCTGCGCTGGGAGGTCGAGGCCGCGCCCGAGGTCATCCTCGCCGCCACCGCCTATCTCGCCGTCACCCGGCTGCTGTTGTGGTACGTCCTCGCCCCGCAGGGCGGCGGACTGCCCACCGTCGCCCGCACCGCCCTGCTCCGGCAGGGCCTGGTCGCCCTCGCCCTCGTCGGCATCGCTCCGCTCATCAGCGTCGTCACCGTGGCCATGCCCGTGCTGCTGCCGCTGTTCGCCGTGCCGCTGATCGCCCTCGACTCCACCCTGTGGATCGCCAGGGCCCGCGCCGAGGAGCAGCTGCGGGACCCGCTCACCGGGCTGCCCAACCGTCAGTGGCTGCTGGAGCGCACCTGGTCCGCGCTGGAGGACGCGGAGAGCTCCGGGGCGCGTTCCGCCCTGGTCCTCATCGACCTCGACCGCTTCCGGGCCGTCAACGACACCCTCGGCCATCTCGCGGGGGACCGGCTGCTGCTCCAGATCGCCGAGCGGCTGCGGCTCGCCCTGCCGCGCGGCGCCGAGGCGGCGCGGCTCGGCGGCGACGAGTTCGCCGTCCTGCTGCCCACGGCCGACTCCACGACCAGCGCGCAGCGCGTCGCCCGTCACCTTGTCGCCGAGCTGTCCTCGCCGCTCGACCTGGACGGACTCACCCTCGTGCTGGAGGCGAGCGCCGGACTCGCCGTCTTCCCCGACCACGCCCTCGACGCCGAGGGGCTGCTGCGCCGCGCGGACGTGGCGATGTACCAGGCGAAGCGGGACCGCACGGGCGTCGAGGTGTACGAGTCCAAGCGAGACAGCAACACCCCCGACCGGCTCGGACTCCTCGGCGATCTGCGCCGGGCGCTGGACGCGGGCGACGTCGAGCTGCACTACCAGCCCAAGGTCCGCTTCGACGGACACGTCTCGGGGCTGGAGGCCCTGGTGCGCTGGGTGCACCCGGAGCGGGGGCGGGTCCCCCCGGACGAGTTCATCGCCATCGCCGAGTCATCGGGGCTGATGCCCCACCTGACGGAGTACGTCCTGGAGACGGCGCTCGCGCAGGTCGCACAGTGGCGCGCGCAGGGGCTCACGGTCCCGGTCGCCGTCAACGTCTCGCCCCGGGACGTCCACACCCCCGGCTTCGCCGGCGCGGTCGCCGCGCGGCTCGCCCGGCACGGGGTCCCGCCGGGCGCGCTCCAGCTGGAGATAACGGAGCACGTGCTCCTGGAGGACCCGCAGCGGGCCGCCGACACCCTGGCCGGGCTCGCCGACCACGGCGTGAAGATGTCCCTCGACGACTTCGGCACGGGCTACTCCTCGCTGGTGCACCTGCGCCGGCTCCCGGTCAGCGAGCTGAAGATCGACCGGTCCTTCGTGGCACGCCTCGCCGTGGACGCCGAGGACGCCGAGATCGTCCGCTGCACGGTGGACCTGGCCCACTCGCTCGGCCTGCTCGTCGTCGCGGAGGGCGTCGAGGACGACGAGACGTGGGAACGGCTGCGGGACCTGGGCTGCGACGCGGTGCAGGGCTGGCTGGTGGCGGCGGCGATGCCGCCCCAGGAGACGACGGCGTGGCTGCTGGCGCGCGGCGAGCGGGGCTGGCACCGCCCGGCGCTCCCGGCGGGCGAACGCCCACCGTCCCCGAACGGCGCCCCCCGCGCCCCTGGCCAGGCGGTCCCGTAGCCCCGGGCGCCGCCAACCGCGGGGGCTGCCGCCCGCGCCCCGGGCCACGCGGTCCTGTAGCTCCGGGGGCCGCCGGCCCGTGGGCTGCCGCCCGTGCCCGGGGGGCCACGCGGTCCCGTAGCCCCGTGGGCCGCCGCCTGCGCCCGGGGCCCGTCGGGGTGGGTTCCCGTGGCGGCTCTCGCCCATGGGCGCAAGGGGTGCGTCGGCGGCCGCGGAGCGGGGGAGAGCAAACCGTTTCACGGTCACCCCGCCCCGCCCCATAGGATTGGGCCAAAACCATCACACTCACCCCTGAGGATCGCTGCATGCCTGGCATCACGCGCGAGGAGGTCGCCCACCTCGCCCGGCTGGCGCGTCTCGAGTTGAAGGACGAAGAGCTCGACCACTTCGCCGGACAGCTCGACGACATCATCGGCGCGGTCGCCCGCGTCTCCGAGGTCGCCGACCAAGACGTACCCCCGACCTCCCACCCGCTGCCGCTGACCAACGTCATGCGCGCGGACGAGGTCCGTCCGTCGCTCACCCCCGAGCAGGCGCTCTCCGGCGCCCCGGCCCAGGAGCAGCAGCGTTTCAAGGTGCCGCAGATCCTGGGGGAGGACTAATCACATGACGGACATCATCAGGCTCACCGCCGCCGAGACCGCCGAGAAGATCGCCGCGGGCGAGCTCACGGCCGTCGAGGTCACCGAGGCCCACCTGGCCCGTATCGACGCGGTCGACGAGAAGGTCAACGCCTTCCTGTACGTCGACCGCGAGGGCGCTCTCGCCCAGGCCCGCGCCGTCGACGACAAGCGTGCGCGCGGCGAGAAGCTCGGCCCACTCGCCGGCGTGCCGCTCGCGCTGAAGGACATCTTCACCACCGAGGGCATCCCGACCACGGTCGGGTCCAAGATCCTCGAGGGCTGGATCCCGCCGTACGACGCGACCCTGACCAAGAAGCTCAAGGCCGCCGACGTCGTCATCCTCGGCAAGACCAACATGGACGAGTTCGCCATGGGGTCCTCGACCGAGAACAGCGCGTACGGCCCCACGGGCAATCCCTGGGACCTGACCCGTATCCCCGGCGGTTCCGGCGGTGGCTCCAGCGCCGCGCTCGCCTCTTTCCAGGCCCCGCTCGCCATCGGCACGGACACCGGCGGATCGATCCGCCAGCCCGCCGCCGTCACCGCGACCGTCGGCGTCAAGCCGACCTACGGCGGCGTCTCCCGCTACGGCATGGTGGCGTTCTCCTCCTCCCTCGACCAGGGCGGCCCCTGCGCCCGTACGGTCCTGGACGCGGCCCTGCTGCACGAGGTCATCGCCGGGCACGACCCGCTCGACTCGACGTCCATCGACGCGCCGGTCCCGCCGGTCGTCGAGGCCGCCCGCAACGGCTCCGTCCAGGGCATGCGCGTCGGTGTCGTCAAGCAGTTCCGCGGCGAGGGCTACCAGGCCGGTGTCGTGCAGCGCTTCGACGAGTCCGTCGAGCTGCTGGGGGAGCTCGGCGCCGAGATCGTCGAGCTGGACTGCCCGTCCTTCGACCTGGCGCTCGCCGCGTACTACCTGATCGCGCCGTCCGAGGCATCCTCGAACCTCGCCCGTTTCGACGCCATGCGTTACGGCCTGCGCGTCGGTGACGACGGCACGAAGTCCGCCGAGGACGTCACCGCGCTCACCCGCGAGGCCGGCTTCGGCCCGGAGGTCAAGCGCCGCATCATGCTCGGCACCTACGCGCTCAGCTCCGGCTACTACGACGCGTACTACGGCTCGGCGCAGAAGGTCCGCACGCTCATCACGCGCGACTTCGAGAAGGCGTTCGAGCAGGTGGACGTCATCGTCTCCCCGACGACGCCGACCACCGCCTTCCCGATCGGCGAGCGCGCCGACGACCCGATGGCGATGTATCTCGCGGACCTGTGCACCATTCCGACCAACCTGGCCGGCAACGCGGCGATGTCCCTGCCGTGCGGTCTCGCGCCCGAGGACGGCCTGCCCGTCGGCCTGCAGATCATCGCCCCCGCCTTGAAGGACGACCGGCTGTACAAGGTCGGTGCCGCCGTCGAGGCCGCGTTCGTGGAACGCTGGGGTCACCCGCTGCTTGAGGAGGCTCCGTCGCTATGAGTGCCATGGCAAAGAAGGCCAAGAACTTCAAGAAGTCCAAGACCGGGCTGTACGTGTCGCTGGGCACCACCGCCTTCGGTGCGATCAGCGTCGCCAAGCAGGCCAAGCTGGCCCGCGAGGACGGTGACTTCCTGCGACTGGTCGACGCCGCGGTGTCCGCCGCCGCCATCGTCACCGGCCTGGCCATCCTCTACCGCGAGCTGAAGCGGCTCGGCGACGACGACGTACTGCTGGGCTGAGAGGGAAAGTTTCATCGTGACCGTCACTGAACTGGTGTCGTACGAGGACGCCCTCGCGTCCTACGACCCCGTCATGGGCCTGGAGGTCCATGTCGAGCTCGGCACCAAGACCAAGATGTTCTGCGGGTGCTCCACGGAGCTGGGCGCCGAGCCCAATTCGCAGACCTGCCCCACCTGCCTCGGCATGCCCGGCTCCCTCCCGGTCGTCAACGCGATCGCCGTCGAGTCGGCCGTCAAGATCGGCCTCGCGCTGAACTGCGAGATCGCCGAGTGGTGCCGCTTCGCCCGGAAGAACTACTTCTATCCGGACATGCCGAAGAACTTCCAGACCTCGCAGTACGACGAGCCGATCGCCTTCAACGGCTATCTGGACGTCCAGCTGGAGGACGGCGAGGTCTTCCGCGTCGAGATCGAGCGCGCCCACATGGAGGAGGACACCGGCAAGTCGACGCACGTCGGCGGTGCCACGGGCCGCATCCACGGTGCGTCCCACTCCCTGCTCGACTACAACCGCGCCGGCATCCCGCTGATCGAGATCGTCACCAAGCCGATCGTCGGCGCCGGTGAGCGCGCCCCCGAGGTCGCCAAGGCGTACGTCGCCGAGCTGCGTGAGCTCATCAGGGCGCTCGACGTCTCCGAGGCCCGCATGGAGATGGGCCAGATGCGCTGCGACGTGAACCTGTCGCTGCGGCCGAACGGTACGGAGAAGTTCGGCACCCGCTCCGAGACGAAGAACGTCAACTCGCTGCGCAGCGTCGAGCGCGCGGCCCGGTTCGAGATCCAGCGGCACGCCGCGGTGCTCTCGTCCGGCGGCACGATCGTCCAGGAGACGCGCCACTTCCACGAGGACGACGGCTCCACCACATCGGGGCGGGTCAAGGAGGAGGCGGAGGACTACCGCTACTTCCCCGAGCCGGACCTCGTGCCGGTGGCCCCGTCCCGCGAGTGGGTCGAGAAGCTGCGCGCCGGACTCCCCGAGCTGCCGCGCGTGCGCCGCAACCGGCTGCGCGAGGAGTGGGGCATCTCCGAGCACGACATGCAGTCGATGCTCAACGCGGGTGCAGTCGACCTGATCGTCGCCACGATCGACGCGGGCGCCGACGCGGCCGCGGCCCGCAAGTGGTGGATGGGCGAGCTGGCGCGCAACGCCAACGAGCAGGGCGTGGACCTGTCCGCGCTCCCCATCACCCCGGCGCAGGTCGCCCGTGTGACGGCGCTGGTCGCGGCGGGTGACCTCAACGACAAGCTGGCCCGCCAGGTCATCGAGGGCGTGCTCGCCGGCGAGGGCGACCCGGACCAGGTCGTCGAGAAGCGCGGCCTGAAGGTCGTCTCGGACGAGGGCGCGCTCGGCGCGGCCGTCGACGAGGCCATCGCGGGCAACGCGGCGATCGCGGACAAGATCCGCGGCGGCAAGGTGGCGGCAGTGGGCGCGCTGGTGGGCGCGGTCATGAAGACGACCCGCGGCCAGGCGGACGCGGCGCGCGTCAAGGAGCTGATCCTTCAGAAGCTGGGCGTCGAGGGCTGACGCCCCCTGTCCGATCGGAGGGCGGCACGCGCGACGTGCCGCCCTTCGGTGCGTCCGGCCCCGGGTCGGGTCCGCGCTGCCCCGTGCGGGAGAAATCAGCCTCGCCGGCGTTTGAGGCGCGGAGCCCCGGTGGACCGGGCGGCGGGCCGGGGCGGGGCCCGCGCCACCCCGTCCGGCCCGCGGCCCGGAAGGCGCCCTGCGCGCCGGTGGTCGCAGCACCGCCCTGCGGACGGTGTCCCCGACCGGTGATCTCCCGTCGCGTCGCTCACGGCATGACCACCGCACACCGCGTACTCACCGCACTTGCCCTTGCCACCGGCGCCACCGCGCTCGCCGCACCGGCCGCGACCGCCGCTCCCCTCGACGCCCCGCAGTCCGTCCCGGTGATGGACGAACCCGACTCCCTCTCCGCCGGCTCGATCCCCGCCGAGCACCGCGGGCAGGTGCCCGCCCCCTCCGAGCAGCTCGCCGGGCTGAACCGGCTCGCCGGCGTGCCGAACGACCTCCAGCCGCTGGCGGGTCGGCTCGACCCGGTCACCGGACTGCTCAGCGCCTGAGCGGAGCGGGCCGCGTCACTGGCGTATGCCGAGTCCCGGCAGCCACATCTCGCCGCGGTCCTTGCAGCTGACGTCCCGGGCCCGCAGCTCCTCCGGCTCGGTCGTGCCGCGGGCCCGCAGCTCGGCCACCACCAGGTGCGCGAGCGCGGCGGTGTGCACCCGCTCCGGCTCGGTGAACTCCGTCTGCCACCAGCCCCGGTCGCGGGACTGCCAGCCGCGCTCGCGCATCAGCCGGGCCCGCTCCTCGCCGTCCTCCCCGTCGCGGTCGTCGACCGACGCGTACAGCCCGTCCTCGATGCTGTACGACACGAGGATCCGGCGGCCGCGGTCGGCGGAGCTGGTCACGCAGAAGCTCGCCCAATCGGTGCCCACCTGCACCGGCAGCTGCTCCACCCAGGCCGCGAGGAGCAGTTCGAGCCCGGTGCGGAAGTGCTCGAGGCTCGGGGCGAGACGGGCACCGGGCCGCGCGAGGGGGCGCTCGCCCGGGCCGCTGCGGTCCAACTGCCATACGTACGGCAGGAAGTCGACGCCGTGCGGCTCGCCGCCGGACCAGGCGCCGCCCCACTCGAAGACGCGGTGCTCCTCGCCCTCCAGGGCCTCCGTGTCGTGCACCGAAAGACCCACCTGCCGGTCGTCCCCGGCGAGGAGCACGGTGCGGCGGCTGTCCCGCCAGCGGACGCCCGGCCCCAGCGACGACCCGCCGTAGAGCGTCGGCTGGCCTATCCGGGCCGTGATCGCCTCGTACACCCCGCGGAACGCCTCGCGGCGCCCGGCGAGCGGGGCGCCGGGTCCGTGCACGAGCACCGGGACGGGGGCGCGGCCCAGGTGAGGGCCGGGCGCGTCGTGGAGCATACGGGCGAACTCCGCCGCGTCCGCGGGCGTCAGTGCCGTCTGATCGATCCCCCTGTATTCCATGTCGGCCATGGTGCCAGGGGCGACCGACAGTTCCGGCGGTCTTGCCGACCGAGGCCGATTTCCGCCGCAGGCGGGTCACCGGGCACCTGGGCCGTTCCCCTCGGCTAGGCTCCCGCTGGCCGGATCTCGCTTGGACTGCCGGCGCGGCTTGTTGGACGTTCACCACGGGGTCGTCACCAGGTCTTCTCGCCGACATCCCTTCTCACTACCGTCCCGGCCGTAAGCCTTCAATGGATCGCAGCAGAACCATTGGTCGTCGACGAAGAGGTCGGGCATGTCACCGGAAATCTCACGCAGAAGGATGCTCGCGCTCGGGGGAGGGGCCGTCGGCGCCGCCGCCGTCGGCTCGTTGCTGCCGCCGTCCCTCCAGGCCGCCCTGGCCGCCGACCCGCCCACGGGCGGCCTGCGTGCCGTGAAGCACGTGGTGATCCTGATGCAGGAGAACCGTTCGTTCGACCACTACTTCGGCACCTTGCGCGGCGTTCGCGGCTTCGGTGACCGCAATGCCGTCGAACTGCCCTCCGGCAAGCCGGTCTTCGAGCAGCCGGGCCCCGATGGCACCGTCCTGCCCTTCCCCGTCCGCGACGCGGCCGAGGCCCAGAAGAAGGACCTCCAGTACATCGGCGACCTCGACCACTCCTGGACCGGCGGGGCGCGGGCCTGGCGGGGCGGCTGGACGGACGGCTGGATCACCGCCAAGACCGCGGCCACCATGGCGTACTACGACCGCCGCGACCTGCCGCTGCACTACGAACTCGCGGACACCTTCACCGTCTGCGACGCCTACCACTCCTCCATCCACACCTCGACGAGCCCCAACCGCAACCACCTGTGGAGCGGCTGGACCGGTTACGAGGCCGACGGCCGCCGGGCCGTGTCGAACGCCGCGTACGCCGAGGGCACCCACCCCGGCTACCCGTGGCCGACGTACGCCGAACGCCTGGAGAAGGCGGGTCGCACCTGGAAGACGTACACGGAGTGGGAGAACTTCACCGACAACAACATCGAGTTCTTCACCACCTTCAAGAAGATCGCGCGCAAGGCGCTGGAGAAGGCCGGTGACTTCACATACATGGAGGCCTTCTACGCGAAGGTGCGCGAGACCGAGGACGCCGCCGAGCGCGACAAGCTGCTCGCCGCGCTCGAGGAGGGCGTCAAGACCCTCACCGACGCCGAGCGGTCCCTCTTCGAGCGCGGGCTGCGCCGCGTGGAGACGGGCCGGCTCGCCGACGCCTTCCGGGACGACATCGCCGCGGGCACCCTGCCCGAGGTCTCCTACCTCGTGCCCTCCGCGATCGACTCCGAGCACCCCGGTTCCTCCTCGCCGATCGCCTCCGCCTCGCTCGTCTACAAGGTGCTCGACGCGCTCGCCTCGCACCCGGAGGTGTGGCGGCACACCGTCCTGCTGATCAACTACGACGAGAACGACGGCTTCTTCGACCACGTCCCGCCGCCCGTGCCGCCGGCCGACGACCCCGCAGGCAACGCTGAGCGCTGGCAGGGGCTGCCCACCGGCCTCGGCATCCGGGTGCCGATGCTCGTCGTCTCGCCCTGGTCGGTCGGCGGCTACGTCTGCTCCGAGGTCTTCGACCACACGTCGGTGATCAGGCTGCTGGAGAAGTGGACCGGCATCGAGGAGCCCAACATCACGCGCTGGCGGCGCACGGTGACCGGCGACCTCACCTCGGCGTTCGACTTCGGGCGCGGCAGGCCGCAGCCCGAGGTGGAGCGGCCCGGACCCGTCCCGCCGTTCACGGGACGCTGGCGCCCGGTGCCGCCGGCGGAGCAGCGCATGCCCGTCCAGGAGCCGGGCACCCGCCCGGCGCGTCCCCTGCCCTACCAGCCCGACGCGCACGGGACGACCGACGGCACGGTGTTCACCGTGACGCTGCGCAACACGGGACGCGCGAGCGCGCACTTCGCGCTCTACCCGTACGCCGGTGAGTTCGCCGTCCCGCAGCACAAGGACGTGAAGGGCGAGGCGCAGTGGAGCGTGCCCCTCACCGGTAACCACTACCGCTTCACGATCACCGGCCCGAACGGCTTCCGCCGCGAGTTCGCCGGGCGCGCGGCGGGAGCCGCCGAGGTCGCCTCGCACATCGACCACCACGACCGCGATGTGCACCTCACACTCCGCAACCGCGGCAGCGAGCCCGTCACCTTCACCGTCCGCCCGCTCGGCTATGTGGACGAGGCGGACCTGCACACCTGGACCCGCAGCGTCACGGTCAAGGCGGGCCGCAGCCGCACGGTGGTGCACTCCGCCGCCGACGCGCACGGCTGGTACGACATCGAGGTGACCGCCGACGGTGACGAGGGCTTCCGCCGCCGGCTGATGGGCCACATCGAGAACGGGCGGGCCAGCGTCTCCGGCTGAGCGGCGCGGGCACGCACATGCGCGGTGGTGCGGAAGCGGGAATCAAGTGATCATCCTGCTTCCGCGCACCTGTGTGAGTAACGCCACGAAACGGGCAAAGGATCACCATTGACTGCGAGAGTATTCGCCGCAGGTCATGAGTCTTTGCGGGCGGTTCCCGGTCAAAGATCCACGAACCACTCAGGGAGCAGGTCCGTTGGCAGCTATCGCCCGGTGGTGTGTCAGGCACCGTCTCGTCGTTGTCATGCTCTGGCTCCTCGCCCTCGGCGGGACCGCGGCGGGCGCGAGCATCGCCGGGTCCGCGTACTCCAACGACTACGACGTCCCGGGCACGGAGTCCGGCCGCGCCACCGACCTGCTGGAGGAGGGCTTCCACGGCCGTGTCGGAGACACCGACACCGTCGTGTGGCACACCCAGGACGGCAGCGTCCGCTCCCCGGCCGTCGAGCAGCGCGTGTCCGCGATGCTCGACCGCGTCGCCGGCCTCGACGGCATCGCCTCCGTCACCAGCCCCTACGGCAGCCAGGGCGGCCCCCAGATCAGCGCCGACGGGCGCACGGCGTACGCCGTCGTCACCTTCGACGCGCAGGCCGACGACATCCCCGAGCCCCAGGCACGCGCGCTCGTCGACACCGCCAAGGCGGTCCAGGAGGGCGACCTGCGGGTGGAACTCGGCGGCAACGCCGTGGCCCTGACCGAGGCGCCCGAAGGCCACACCGCCGAGATCGTCGGCGTGGCCGTCGCCGCCGTCGTGCTCTTCCTCGCCTTCGGCTCCCTCGCCGCCAGCCTGCTGCCCATCGCCACCGCGCTCGTCTCGGTCGGCACCGCGTACGCGGGCATCGTGCTCCTCGGCCATGTGATGTCGGTGGCCGACTTCGCGCCCATGCTCGGCATGCTCATCGGCCTCGGCGTCGGCATCGACTACGCGCTGTTCATCGTCACCAGACACCGCAAGGGCCTGAAAAGAGGGCTCCCCGTCGCCGAGGCGGCCCGCGAGGCGGTGGCCACCACCGGCCGTGCCGTCGTCTTCGCCGGAGCCACCGTCTGCATCGCCCTGCTCGGCATGCTGATACTGCGCCTCGGCTTCCTCAACGGTGTAGCGATCGCCGCGTCCCTGACCGTCGTCCTCACCGTCGCCGCGTCCGTGACCCTGCTTCCCGCCCTGCTCTCCTGGATCGGACCGCGCGCCCTCAGCCGCCGCGAGCGGCGCAGGCTCGCCGAGCACGGGCCGCGACCCGAAGTGCCCACCGGCATCGCCGCCCGCTGGTCGGCGTTCGTCGAACGGCACCCCAAACTGCTCGGTGCCGTCGCCGCCGTCGTCATGCTCGTCCTCGCCCTGCCGACCCTCTCGCTCCACCTCGGCACCTCCGACCAGGGCAACGGACCCGCGACCGCCACCACCCGCCAGGCGTACGACCTGCTGGCCGACGGCTTCGGCCCGGGCGTCAACGGGCCCCTGACCGTCGTCGCCTCCCTCGACGGCGCCGACGACGAACTCGCGATGGACCGGCTGGCCCAGACCCTGCGCACCACCGACGGCATCGCCGCGGCCGGACCCGTCGCGTACAACGGCAGCGGGGACACCGCGGTCCTCACCGTCGTGCCGGACACCTCGCCGCAGTCCCGGGAGACCAGCGAACTCGTCGACCGGCTGCGCGACGACATCCTCCCCGCCGCCGAACAGGGCAGCTCCCTGACGGCCCACGTCGGCGGGGTCACCGCGAGCTACGACGACTTCGCCGAGATCATCGTCGGCAAGCTGCCGCTGTTCGTCGGCGTCGTCATCACGCTCGGCTGCCTGCTCCTGCTGCTCGCCTTCCGCTCCCTGGGCATCCCGCTCAAGGCCGCCGCCATGAACGTCGCCGCCGTCGCCTCCGCCTTCGGGGTCGTCGTCGCGATCTTCCAGTGGGGCTGGGGCAGCGAACTGCTCGGTCTCGGCAGCGCGGGACCGATCGAGCCGTTCCTGCCCGTGATCATGGTCTCGGTGCTCTTCGGGCTCTCCATGGACTACCAGGTGTTCCTGGTCAGCCGGATGTACGAGGAGTGGCTGGAGACCGGGGACAACCGGCGCGCCGTACGGGTCGGCCTCGCCGAGACCAGCCGCGTCATCAACTCCGCCGCCGTGATCATGATCTCGGTCTTCCTCGCCTTCGTCCTCAGCGGCGACCGTGTCATCGCGATGTTCGGCATCGGACTCGCCGCCGCCGTCGCCCTGGACGCCTTCGTCCTGCGCACCCTGCTCGTCCCCGCCCTGATGCACATGCTCGGCGGGGCGAACTGGTGGCTCCCCCGCTGGATGGACCGCTGGCTGCCCCGCATCAGCATCGAAAAGCCCGAGTGCCGCGGCGCGGCGCGTGCGAAGATCCCCGTGCAGCGCGCGGGCGATCAAGGGGAGCTCGTGCCCTAACCCACGAGGAGCACAGTGTTCGCCGTAAGCCTGGGCGATGACGGAGCCGAACTGCGCCCCCTGGAGCCGTGGCAGGCCGAGGAGTTCTTCGCGCACATAGAACGGGGCCGTGAGTTCATCGGCCGCCACGTCGGGCTGGCCGCCGCCGCCGCTGACCTGAACTCCGCCCGCGCGTTCCTCCAGTCCTACGCGGACAAGGCCGCGGCCGACGCCGGGCGCATCTACGGCATCTGGCTGGAGGGCACCCTCGTCGGCGGCGTCCTCTTCCGCACCTTCGACCCGGCCATGGGCAATTGCGAGGCGGGCTGCTGGCTGGAGCCGTCGGCGGCGGGCCGGGGCCTCGTCACCCGCGCGGCGCGGGTGATCATCGACTGGGCGGTCGAGCAGCGCGGCATGCACCGGATCGAATGGCAGGTCTCCTCCGCCAACAAGCCCAGCATCGCCGTCGCCCAGCGGCTGGGGATGACCTACGAGGGTGTGCTGCGCGAGAGCTACGCCTACCGCGGCGCCCGGCACGACATGGAGAGCTGGTCGATCCTGGCGCCCGAGTGGCGCAAGCGGCGGGAGTCCGCCGCGTAGCGGCCGCGCCGCGCCACCGGGCCCGTGGCGGCTGATGCGGCGTAAAAGCACTGGCCCACGGGGACGGGCGGGTGCTCCACTGCGCGCATGGATCACACAGCCGTACTCGCGCTCTTTGACCGCCAGATGCGCCGCCGCACCACCACACCCGGGGCCACCGGGCCGCTGACCGAACGCTCCGGTCGCGTCGTCCGCCAGGTCGGTGCCGGCGGCGACTGGAGCGGTGTCCTCTGGTCGGACCTGACAGCGGACACGGCGGACGCCGAGATCGCCGAACAGGTGCGGTACTTCGCGGGGCGCGGCCTCGCCTTCGAGTGGAAGCTGTACAGCCACGACGCACCACGGGACCTCGCCGACCGGCTCCTCGGGGCCGGCTTTCGGCCCGAACCCGAGGAGACCGTGCTCGTCGCCGAGACGGCCGGTCTGCCCGCCGTCCCCGAACTGCCCGATGGCGTACGGCTGGAGCCGGTGACCGGCCCCGAGGGCGTCGAGCTGACGATGCGGGTCCACGACCGGGCGTTCGGCACGGACGGCACCCGGCTGCGGCAGCAACTCCTCGCCCAGCTCGACCAGGCGCCGGACACGGTCCTCATGACCGTCGCGATGGCGGGCGACCTGCCGGTGTGCGCGGCCCGCATCGAGTTCACGCCCGGCACCGACTTCGCCGGCCTGTGGGGCGGCGGGACGCATCCCGACTGGCGCGGCCGCGGCATCTACCGCGCCCTGGTCGCCCACCGGGCCGAGACCGCGGCGCGGCGGGGCGTGCGCTACCTCCAGGTCGACGCGTCCGACGACAGCCGCCCCATCCTCGAACGCCTCGGCTTCACGGCCCTGGCGACGACGACGCCGTACGTGTACGAGCCGTAGGCCCGCGACCCGGGTGGTGTACGCGGGGAGGCGCTGGGCCCGCGATCCGGGCGGCGTAGGTGGGGAGGCGCTGGGGCTGCGATGCGGGCGGTGTACGCGGGGAGGCGCTGGGGCTGCGATGCGGGCGGTGTAGGTGGGGAGGCGCTGGGGCGCGACCGGGGTGGTGTACGCGGAGGAACCCCGGGACCGCGACTTGGGCCCCTACGCGGGGAAGCCCCGGTACTGCGACCGGGGCGGCGCAAGAGGGGAGGCCCTGGGATCGCGATCCGGGCCCGTACGCGGGTAAGCCCCAGGCGCGCCATCCGTACGTCCGGCGGAAGCCGTGAGACCGCGACGGGCCGTCCGGCGGAAGCGCTGAGACCGGGACACGGCCCGGAGATCCGGGCCGCCCGGGGGACGAGCCGCAGAACCGGATCCGGGGGCGGGCGGGGCTGGACCCTGCCCGCCGCCCCGCGGGGCACCGGGACCGCGCCGCCGGCGCGGGGTACCTCAGACGCGCCTGCCGCAGCGCGGCGTACGTCTAAGGCACCCCGCCCCCGGAACATGCGGCAGTCGCCCGATGCGCGGCAGCCACCTGGGAGACGAGAGTCGGGGCAACGGCACACGCCGTGAAGCACCCCGGCACACGTCCCGAAGGAGCCACCCCGTGCTGCACTACGCGATCCAGGAACAGCACCGCGCCGAACTGATCCGCCAGGCCGACGCGCAGCGCCTCGTCCGGCAGGCCCGTGCCGCCCGCCGTGCCGCCCGGCGGCACACCAGGAACTGGGAGGAGGACCGGACCGGCGCGGCCGACAGCAGCCGTTACACGCGCGCCGCCTGACCCCGATGCGGAGCACGGCGGTGCACCGTCCCGCGGGTCCGGACGGCTGTGCGATGCTCGGCGACGTGGAGACCAGGTCCGTCAGCCCCGTGTTCGTCGGCCGAGCCGGCGAACTGGCACTGCTCACCGACGCACTCACCCGCGCAGCAGGCGGCGACTCCCCCGAGGGCACGAGCCCCGGGGGAGAGCCGCAGGCGCTCCTCATCGGAGGCGAGGCGGGTGTCGGCAAGACCCGGCTCGTCGAGGAGCTGCTGACCGAGGCGTGCCGCAGGGGCGCGGTCGTCGCCGTCGGCGGATGCGTCGAGATCGGCGCGGACGGGCTGCCGTTCGCCGCCTTCTCCACCGCCCTGCGCACCCTGCACCGGCGCCTCCCCCGCGAATTCGCCGACGCCGCCGCCGGGCAGGAGGACGAACTGGCCCGGCTCGTACCCGAACTCGGCACCGCCGCACGGACCGAAGGGGGCCGCCACGACGAGGAGAGCATGGCCCGCCTCTTCGAACTGACCGCGCGCCTGCTGGAACGCGTCGCCCGCGAGCACACCGTGGTCCTGGTCCTGGAGGACCTGCACTGGGCCGGTGCCTCCACCCGCCACCTGCTCGGGTACCTCTTCCGCACGCTGCGGCGAGGACGCCTCCTGCTCATGGCCACCTACCGCTCGGACGACGTCCACCGGCGCCACCCCCTGCGCCCCTTCCTCGCCGAACTCGACCGCGCCCGCACCGTCCAGCGCATCGAGCTCACCCGCTTCAACCGCGCCGAGGTCGGCCGGCAGATGGCCGGCATCCTCGCCCAGGAACCGGCCCCCGCCCTGGTCGACCGCGTCTTCGAACGCTCCGACGGCAACGCCTTCTTCGTCGAGGAACTCGCCGCCAGCCTGAGCGACGACTCCTGCTCCGGCCTGCCCGACTCCCTGCGCGACATCCTCCTCGTCCGCATAGAGGCCCTGACCGAGGACACCCAGCGCGTCGTCCGCATCCTCGCCGAGGGCGGCTCCACGGTCGAACACGGCCTCCTGCACGCCGTCGCCGGGCTGCCTGACGACGACCTCGACGGGGCGCTGCGTGCCGCCGTCGGCGCGAACATCGTCCTCGCCGCACCGGACGGCGACGGCTATCGCTTCCGCCACTCGCTGGCGCGCGAGGCCGTGAGCGACGACCTGCTGCCCGGCGAACGCTCCCGGCTCAACCGCCGCTACGCCGAGGCGCTGGAGGCCGACCCCGCGCTCGTCCGCGAGGAGGAGCGCGCCACGCGCCTGGCCACCTACTGGTACCGCGCGAACGACGCGGCCAAGGCCCTGCCCGCCGTACTCGCCGCCTCCGTCGCCGCCCGCAGGCGCCACGCCTACGCCGAGCAACTGCGCCTGCTGGAGCGGGCCATGGAGCTCTGGGACGACGCACCGGAGGAGGTGCGCGACCGGCTGCGGCCCGTCGACCACGTGGAGGTCTACCCGCCGTGCGGCTGCGACCCGGACACGACCCCGCTGCGCTACCTCGACCTGATGGCGGAGGCATCGGTCGCCGGCCGGCTGTGCGGCGAACGCGAACGCGCCCTGAAGATCGCCAAACGCGGGCAGCGCCTCGCGGAGGCCGAGGGCGACCCGCTGCGGGCCGCCTGGTTCTCCGTGCAGCGCTCGCGGCTGATATCGGGCCTGGGCCGCGGCGACGGCTGGGCCGAACTCGGTGCCGCCCAGGAACTCGTCCGCGGACTGCCGCCCTCCGCCGTCCACGCCGAGGTGCTCGCCGAGGCCGCCCGCTGGGGCATGACCCACGACCCCGGGCCCGGCAGCCTCGCCACGGCCGAGCGGGCCGTGGCCTACGCCCGCATGGTCGGTGAGGAGGACATCGAGCTGCGCGCCCGGCTCACCCTCGGCTGCCTCCTGGTCGACTCCGGCGACGTCGAGGGCGGTCTCGCCGAGCTGTACGCCGTCAAGGACCGGGACGCCGCCCTCGGCGTCGCCCACGTCGGCCGCATCCATGTGAACCTGCCCTCGGTGCTGGAGGGCGTCGGCCGCTCCCGCGAGGCCGTCGGGATCCTGGTCGAGGGCATCGGCATCTCGCAGCGCTACGGCCTGCTGGACAGCGAGGCGTGGATCCGCCAGAACCTCGCCGAGTCCTGTCAGTCGCTCGGACGCTGGGACGAGGCGGCCGAGCACGCCCGGGAGACGCTGCGGATCGCCACCAGCCCCCAGCCCCGCGGATCGGCCTCGCTGCACCTCGCCTTCCTCGCGCTGGGGCGCGGCGACGCCACCGGGGCGGCAGAGCAACTCCGCGTCGCCCACGACCACTTCGGCACGAACGACCCCGTACCCCAGACGGCCTTGCCGCTCACCACGGCCGCGCTGGAGATCGCCGCGGCTCAGGGACGGCTGGCGGATGCCAGGGCCGAGCTGGCACGGGCCGCCGCCGGCGGGTTCCCGCCCGGCACGCAGCGCTACGCCTGGCCGCTGCTGCGAGCCGCCGCCACGGCCGAGGCGGACGCCCGCGGCCTGCCCTCGGCGGAGGCGGGCCGCGACGAGGCGCTCCGCCGCATCCGTGAGGCCGCCCGCACCCTGGCGAGCGCCGTGCCCGTCTGGTCCGCCCACGAACGGTGGGTGCGCGCGGAGCTGTTCCGCGCCGAGGGCCGGGACACCGCCGGGCACTGGGCCGAGGCCGGCTGCGCCTTCGCACCGCTCGAGCGCCCCTACGACCTGGCCCGCGTCCGCCACCGCTGGGCCGAGGCCCTGCTGCACGCGGCGGGGTCCGGCTCCGGTGACGACCACCGCGCCCGGGCGGCCGACCTGCTGCGCCAGGCCGGCACGACCGCCGCCGAACTCGGCGCGCGCCTGCTGGCCGAGGACGTCGAACTGCTCGCCCGGCGCGCCCGCATCCCCCTCACCGACCCCGCCCCGGACGCATCCGCCACTCCGCAGGCCGCACCACCGCCCCCGGCGCTCGGCCTGACACCCCGCGAGCAGGACGTACTGCGCCTGGTCGCGGTCGGGCACAGCAACCGCCGCATCGCCGAGGAGCTCTACATCTCACCGAAGACGGCGAGCGTCCACGTCTCCAACATCCTGGCCAAACTGGGTGTCTCGGGCCGGGGCGAGGCGGCGGCGATGGCGCACCGCCTGCGGCTGTTCACCGATCTTCTGGAGGGGGAAGGGCCTCATCCGCAGGGGACGTCGGTTCCTGCGGAACCCGGATCGTGACCCTGCCCGACGCGAGGTCTATCGGGCCGCGGCCCGAGTCACCGTCCCCGACGTCGACCCGGGTCAGCGCCAGGCGGTGCCGCTCCTCGTCGGTATGCCTGCGGCCCGGGGCGAAGAACTCGTCGAAGCTCTGGAACACCGACCGGCCACCTCCTACCTCACCTCCAGCCGGAGGATCCTGTCGTCACCCGGCCCTGGCGTGCCCCGGGTGTCCGTCTCGCTGGTGACGAGCCAGACCTGGTCGCCGCCCGCCGACAGCACGGTGCGCAGACGGCCGTACTCCTCTTCGAGGAACGGCTGGGGCTCGGCGGATGGTTCCGCGCCGGACAGGGGAATCCGCCAGAGCCGCTCGCCCCGCAGCCCCGCCATCCAGATCGACCCCTGGGCGTAGGCGATACCGCTCGGCGAGGCGTCCGCCGTCCGCCACTGCGCCACCGGGTCGACGAAGCCCGCCTTGCCCGCCTTGCCCTCCGCCTCGGGCCAGCCGTAGTTCTTCCCCGGCTCGACGAGATTGAGCTCGTCCCACGTGTTCTGCCCGAACTCGGCCGCCCACAGCCGCTTCTCGGAGTCCCAGGCGAGGCCCTGCACATTGCGGTGCCCGTACGAGTACACCAGCGAGTCGGCCTCCGGATTGCCGTGGACCGGCTGACCGTCCGGGGTCATCCGCAGGATCTTGCCGCCCAGCGAGTCCTTGTCCTGCGCGAGCCCCGTGTCACCCGTCTCGCCCGTGCCCGCGTAGAGCATCTTGTCCGGGCCGAAGGCGATCCGCCCGCCGTTGTGGATGACCCCCTTGGGGATGCCGCGGAGCACCGTGTCCGGTGCGCCCAGCTGCTGGCCGGCGGGCTTCCGCTCGTCGTACAGCATGCGGGCGATGCGGTTGTCCGATGCGGTGGTGAAGTACGCGTAGACCTGCTGGTCGGAGGCGAACGAGGGGGAGACAGCCAGGCCCAGCAGCCCGCCCTCACCGCCGGGGGCGACGCCCGGTACGGATCCGATCTCGGTCTTCCTGCCGTCGTCGGCCGACACGCGGGTGATCGTGCCCTCGTCGCGCGAGGCCACCAGCAGGTCCCCGCCGGGCAGGGCCGCCACGCCCCAGGGGGAGTCCAGCTCGTCCGTCAGGGTCGAGACGACCTTCACGGAGCCCCTCGCCGGAGGACCGGCGGGGGCGGAGGGGGAGGTGGTGGGGGAGCCGCCGGTGGGGGATGCGGCCGCGTCCGCCGAGGGCCCGGAACTGCCCGCCGGGTGTTGTCCGTCGCCGGAGGAGCACCCGGCCGTAAGGAAGAGCGCGGCGGCCACGACGGCCGTCAATGCAGGACGATGCACGGTGGTGATCCCTTCGACGGCTGCTTGCGCTGCCCGGCGTGCCGGGTGAACTGCCTGACTACTGTTCTTACACCGCAGCCCGCCCCGAGGTTCCCGATCTTCGCCAGAACCTTCGCCGGTGCGTTCGGCGGTGCCTTCGGCGGCACGTGCGGGGACTCAGTCCCAGGACCCCCGCGCCGGGGGGAGCGCCGCGATCTCGGCCAGGTCCCGCGGCGTCAGCTCCAGATCCGCGGCGCCCGCGTTCTCCGCCGCCCAGCGCGGCCGCTTCGTCCCGGGCACCGGCACCACGTGCCGCCCCTGCCCGAGCACCCACGCCAGCGCCACCCGCGCCGGCGTCGTCCCCGGCCCGTGCCGCTCCGCGATGCGCCGCAGCCCCGCCACCACCGGCTGGTTGGCGGCCATCATCTCCGCCGTGAACCGGGGATGGCGTGCCCGCACGTCGTCCGCCTCGAAGCCCTGCCCCGGCGTCAGCGTCCCCGTGAGGAACCCGCTCCCCAGCGGCATAGCGGCCAGGAAACCGATCCCGCGCGCCTCGCACCACGGCACAAGCCGCTCCAGCGCCTCCGGCGACCACACCGAGAGCTCCGCCTCCACCGCGCTCACCGGGAAGACCTGCTGGACCCGCTCCAGCTGCCGGATCGTTTGCTCATGCACGTCCGCGCCGGAGCGCCGCGCGGCGCGGGCCCCCACGGCGCAGAGCCCGAGCGCCCGCACCTTTCCCGCCGACACCAGTTCGGCCATCGCGCCCCAGGTCTCCTCGACGGGCACCTCGGGGTCGGCCCGGTGCAGCTGGTAGAGGTCGATCACCTCGGTCTGCAGGCGGCGCAGCGACGCGTCGCAGGCCCGCTTCACGTAGCCGGGGCGCCCGTTGGCGACGATGTGCTGGTCTCCCACCAGCAGACCCGCCTTGGTCGACACGAACGCCTCCGCCCGCCGCTCCCTCAGTGCCCTGCCGAGCAGCAGTTCGTTGGTGAACGGCCCGTACATGTCAGCCGTGTCGAGCAGGGTCGTACCGGCGTCCAGCGCGGCGTGGACGGCGCGCAGCGAGCGCTCCCCGCGTTGTTCGGAGCCGGTGTAGGCCCAGTTCATCGGCATGCAGCCGAGCCCGACGGCGCCCACTTCGAGGGCCGCCGCACCGATTGTCCTGCGCTCCAACTCCCCGTACCTTCCCGTCGGGCCCCCTGGCCGTCGTCAAAACTAACCAATGGCCCGCAGCGCCCTTCGCATAGCCTCCTGACCATGACTGCTGATGTGTGGCTGCCCATCCCCGCCGACGAGATCGACGGCCTGCCCGCGCCCGCCGAGTCGGGACTCACCTACCGCTTCTGGGACGGCGGACCGGACTTTCCCGCCGACCCCGCCGACTGCGTCTACTACGTCGTCCCGTACATGAAGGGCATGGAGGTCGCCATACGCCCCCTGGCCGCGATGCGGTCCGTGCGCGTGGTGCAGACCCTGTCCGCCGGAATCGATCACGTGGAGCCGGGGCTCTCCGCACTGCCCGAGGGCGTACGCCTGTGCAACGCCCGGGGCGTTCACGAGGCGTCGACCGCCGAGCTCACCCTCGCCCTGATCCTCGCCTCGCTCCGCGGCATCCCCGGTTTCGTGCGCGGGCAGGACGCGGAGGAGTGGCGGGACGGCTTCTATCCGGCGCTCGCCGACAGGTCGGTGCTCATCGTCGGGTACGGCTCCATCGGCGCGGCCATCGAGGACCGGCTCGCGCCCTTCGAGTGCGCGCGGGTGGCGCGCGTCGCGCGCTCCGCCCGGGCAACGGAGCGCGGCGAAGTGCGCGCACTCGCCGATCTGCCGGAACTGCTGCCCGACGCCGATGTCGTGATCGTCTCCACGCCTCTCACCGAGCGGACGAAGGGCCTGGTGGGGGCCGACTTCCTGAGCCGGATGAAGGACGGCGCGCTGCTGGTGAACGTCGCGCGCGGACCGGTCGTCGACACAAAGGCCCTGCTCGCGGAGGTGGAGAGCGGACGGATCACCGCGGCGCTCGATGTCACCGACCCGGAGCCGCTGCCCGCGGGCCATCCGCTGTGGCACGCGCCGGGCGTACTGATCAGCCCCCATGTCGGCGGCTCGACCTCGGCGTTCATGCCACGCGCCAAGCGGCTGCTCGCCGACCAGCTCACCCGGTTCGCCGCCGGGGAGCCTCTGCGCAACGTGGTCGCGACCACCGGCACCTGACAGCAGGAGTGTCGATCGTTTGATCACGCTCTGAAGTCACTCGAATGCGCCGCGTGCCTTCATCGTCGCAGGTCGTCACGGAGAGTAGAGGGGCTATGTCCCTGAGTGACGATATTGGTGTATCGTCCCGACCTGGGGGCTGCACCGGACGCGAGGGAGCGGTGCTGCGACGCGAGCTGAGTGCAGATCAGATCCGAGGGGGGCGACGGGCGATGCAGGGCCGATGGACCCACGATCCGACGCGGCGGGGCCGCCGCCGCCGGCCGCTGTGCGCTCCGGCGGGCAGGCCCGGTCGGCAGTGCACGCCGATGTGCCGACCGCGCTCGGCGCATCCGCCGCTCACCCACCCGGCGCGGCCCCAGCCGCCGACCAGGCACCTGAGGGTGGCCCGGTGAGCGCCCCAGGGGCGCTGATGGCGCGGGACACCGTCCCGGGCGGCGCCGCCGCGCTGCTTCCGCAACTGGTCCTGGCCGTCGTGTGCGCGGCCTACGGCGTGGGTGCGGCCCTCGGCTGGGGGTCGCAGGAACTGGCATTGATCATGGGCGACTTCGGGCTCAGCGCCGCCGCGCTCGTCGCCGCCGTCTCGTGCCTGTTCTACGCGCGCACACCCGACTGCCGCTTCCGCCCCGCCTGGCTGCTCTTCGCGATCTCGTCCCTGATGGCGTCGGCCGGCAACGCTGTCTGGGGCTGGTACGAGGTGGTGCTCGGGCGCGAGGTGCCGAGCCCGTCCGTCGCCGACCTGTTCTTCCTCTGCTTCGCGCCCCCGGCCATCGTCGGACTCCTGGTGCTCGCCAAGCGCCCGGTGACCAGGGCGGGCTGGGTCTGCCTCGGGCTCGACGCCTGGCTGATCGGGGGCTCGCTGCTCACCCTGTCGTGGAGCCTCGCCCTCGCCCACACCGCGCACGCCCAGGGCGAGAGCGTGGCGCCGGCCGCGCTGTCCCTCGCCTACCCGCTGCTGGACATCGTGCTGGTCAGCATGGTGCTCGCGCTCCACTTCCGGCGCTCGCCCGCCAACCGCTCCGCCGTCAACACGGCCATCGCGGGCCTCGCCCTGACCGTGCTGTGCGACGCCCTGTTCACCTCGCCGCTGCTGCGGGAGAGCTACCGGTCGGGTCAGCTGCTCGACGCGGGCTGGTTCGCCGGCTCGCTCCTGCTGGCGTACGCGCCCTGGGGCGCGCGCCGCTCGGCGGAGACCGGCGGCCCGCCGCGCGGCCCCCGGCAGACCGGCCGGCCGTTGGCGAGCTCCCTGGCCGCGCTCACGCCGTATCTCGCCGCGGCGGTGTGCACACTGGGGATCCTGTACAGCGTCACCGAGGACCGCCGGGTCGACCGCGTCGTCGTGATCACCGGCTGCACCGTCGTGCTGGCCCTCGTCGTGCGCCAGGGCATCATGCTCCTGGACAACATCGCGCTCACCCACGAACTGGCTCAGAAGGAGAACCACTTCCGCTCCCTGGTCCAGGGCTCCAGCGACGTCATCATGATCGCCGCTCCCACCGGCGTCCTGCGCTACGTCTCGCCCGCCGCCACCAAGGTCTACGGGCGCGACGCCGAGGAGCTCGTCGGCTCCGAGCTGGCCTCGCTGATCCACCCCGAGGATCTCGGCCGTGTCGTCCACGAGGTGCGCCGGTTCCTCGCCGCGCCGCCCGGCGACGAACCGACGACCCGTATCGAGTGCCGCTTCAGGTCCGGCGCCGGCGACTGGCTCAACGTGGAGTCCACGGTCAGCCGCCACCAGGGCGGGCTGATCTTCAACAGCCGGGACGTCACCGAGCGGGTGCGGCTGCAGGCCCAGCTCCAGCACAACGCCGAACACGACCCGCTGACGGACCTGCCCAACCGCGCCCTGTTCACCGAACGGGTCCGCCGCGCTCTCGGCGGCCGCAGGGCGGGCGATCCGGGCACCGCCGTGCTCTTCATCGACCTCGACGGCTTCAAGGGCGTCAACGACCGTCTCGGCCATCAGGCCGGCGACGAACTGCTGATCCAGGCGGCCCGCCGGCTGGCCGATTCCGTCCGGGCGGGGGACACCGCCGCCCGTCTCGGCGGCGACGAGTTCGCGGCCCTCATCATCGGCGACGGCACCCTCGACCGGACCGCCCGCGAGCTCCAGGTCCACGAGATCGCGGACAGGCTGCGGCTCATGCTCTCCCAGCCGTACCGCATCGACGGCACCGAGGTGCGGGTGGCCGCCTCCATCGGCGTGGCCTTCGCCGAACCGGCCCTCAGCCCCACCGACCTCATGCGCAACGCCGACCTCGCCATGTACCGCGCCAAGGCGGCCGGCAAGGACCGCGTCGAGCTGTACGCGCCCCAGATGCAGGCCGACGTGGTGCGCCGCACCGAGCTGGCCGCCCGCCTGCGCAGCGCCCTGCACGACGGCGAGTTCGCCCTCCTGCACCAGCCCGTGGTGAGCCTGACCACCGGCCGGATCGCCGCCGTGTCCGCCCAGGCCCGGTGGCGCTCCGCGCAGGGCATCCTGTTCACCCCGGCCGAATTCCTGCGGGTCGCCGACGACGGGAACCGCACCGCCGAGCTCGGTCGCTGGCTCCTCGAAGAGGCCGTGGAGCAGGCCGCCGAGCGCGGCAGGCTCGGCCATCCGACCCCGGTCTCGGTCCGGCTCTCGGCCCGGCTCCTGCTCGACAGATCCCTGCCGCTCGGCTCCATCGAGGCGCTGCTCACCCGCCACCAGCTGCCGTCCGGAGCGCTGATCATCGAGCTCGCGGACAGCGACCCCCGGATCTCCTTCGACGAGCTGGAGCAGCGGCTCGTCGCGCTGCGCAGACTCGGCGTACGGATCGCCCTGGACGGCTTCGGCAGCGGCTACGCGGCCATCAACGCCCTGCGCCGGCTGCCCGTGGACGTGCTCAAGCTCGACCGGGGTCTGGTCGAGGGCGTCGTCGAGTCCGCGCGGCTGCACAAGATCACCAGTGGACTGCTCCGCATCGCCCGCGACCTCGGCATGTACTCCGTGGCGGACGGCGTGGACGTCCCGGAGCAGGTTCTCGCGCTGCGGGCCATGGGCTGCACCCATGGGCAGGGCATGGCCTTCTCGGGGCCGCTGGACGAGTACCGGCTGCGACGCGCCCTGGTCAGGGACGAGTTCCCGGTTCCCGCGGGGATGGCTCTGCCGGTGCTCACCGGGGGCGTTCCCCCCACGCGAAATGGCTCAAATGCTGAGACGCGCGTCCCACCCACTTGACAGTAATGGTGCGACGGGGAGAGGGTCAGTGCCATGCGCACCCGAATTCTCGTACTTGGAAAGCGCGTCGGCTGAGCAGAGCCGCATGATCAGGCTCTGCGGACACCTCCCGACGCGCTCCCCTCGCTTGCCTCACGGCACGAGGGGTTTTTTGTTGCACCGGCACGTACCGAAGCCGTACCAAACCCTCGCAAAAACCCTCAGCATCGAGAAGAGAAGCCGATGACCGAGCAGGCCACCGGGGCCCACCATCCTCAGCCGCGGGCCCGTAACGGCGGACAGCACTCCGCCACCGTCGAACACGTCACGGGTGCGCAGTCCCTCATCCGCTCTCTTGAGGAAGTAGGGGCCGACACGGTCTTCGGCATCCCCGGCGGGGCCATCCTCCCGGCGTACGACCCGATGATGGACTCGACCAAGGTCCGCCACGTCCTGGTCCGCCACGAGCAGGGCGCCGGCCACGCGGCCACCGGGTACGCGCAGGCCACCGGCAAGGTGGGCGTCTGCATGGCCACCTCGGGCCCCGGCGCCACCAACCTGGTCACCCCGATCGCCGACGCGCACATGGACTCCGTGCCGCTGGTCGCGATCACCGGCCAGGTCTCCTCCAAGGCGATCGGCACGGACGCCTTCCAGGAGGCGGACATCTGCGGCATCACCATGCCGATCACCAAGCACAACTTCCTGGTCACCAAGGCCCAGGACATCCCGCGCACCATCGCCGAGGCGTTCCACATCGCCGCCACCGGCCGCCCGGGCCCCGTCCTGGTCGACATCGCCAAGGACGCCCTCCAGGCGCGCACCACCTTCAGCTGGCCGCCGCAGACCGACCTGCCCGGCTACCGGCCGGTCACCAAGCCGCACGCCAAGCAGATCCGCGAGGCCGCCAAGCTCATCACCGGCGCCAAGCGCCCGGTGCTGTACGTCGGCGGCGGCGTCATCAAGGCCGGCGCGACCGCCGAGCTGAAGGTCCTCGCCGAGCTCACCGGAGCCCCCGTCACCACCACCCTGATGGCGCTGGGCGCGTTCCCCGACAGCCACCCCCTGCACGTGGGAATGCCGGGCATGCACGGTGCGGTCACCGCCGTCACCGCGCTGCAGAAGGCCGACCTGATCGTCGCCCTCGGAGCCCGTTTCGACGACCGCGTCACCGGCAAGCTGGACAGCTTCGCACCGTACGCCAAGGTCGTCCACGCCGACATCGACCCGGCCGAGATCGGCAAGAACCGAACCGCCGACGTCCCGATCGTCGGCGACGCCCGCGAGGTCATCGCCGACCTGGTCCAGGCCGTCCAGGCCGAGCACAGCGAAGGCAACACCGGCGACTACGCGGCCTGGTGGAAGGACCTCAACCGCTGGCGCGAGACCTACCCGCTGGGCTACGAGCAGCCCGACGACGGCAGCCTCGCCCCCCAGCAGGTCATCCAGCGCATCGGTGAACTCGCGCCCGAGGGCACGATCTTCGCCGCGGGCGTCGGCCAGCACCAGATGTGGGCCGCCCACTTCATCGACTACGAGCAGCCCGCCACCTGGCTCAACTCGGGCGGCGCCGGGACGATGGGCTACGCGGTCCCGGCCGCGATGGGCGCCAAGGCCGGACAGCCGGACCGCACGGTCTGGGCGATCGACGGCGACGGCTGCTTCCAGATGACCAACCAGGAGCTCACCACCTGCGCCCTGAACAACATCCCGATCAAGGTCGCCATCATCAACAACGGCGCCCTCGGGATGGTCCGCCAGTGGCAGACCCTGTTCTACAACCAGCGCTACTCCAACACCGTGCTCCACTCCGGCCCCGAGGCCAGCGGCCTGGAGAAGAGCGCCGGCACCCGCGTCCCGGACTTCGTCAAGCTGTCCGAGGCCATGGGCTGCTACGCGATCCGCTGCGAGTCCCCGGCCGACCTGGACAAGGTCATCGCCGAGGCGAACGCGATCAACGACCGCCCGGTCGTCGTCGACTTCATCGTCCACGAGGACGCCCAGGTGTGGCCGATGGTCGCCGCAGGCACCTCCAACGACGAGGTCATGGCCGCCCGTGGCGTGCGCCCCGACTTCGGCGACAACGAAGACGACTGAGAGCCGTAGGAAGAGGTACGACGCACATGTCCAAGCACACGCTCTCCGTCCTGGTGGAGAACACCCCCGGCATCCTGGCCAGGATCGCCGCCCTGTTCTCCCGCCGCGGCTTCAACATCGACTCGCTCGCCGTCGGCGTCACCGAGCACCCCGACATCTCCCGCATCACGATCGTGGTCAATGTCGAGGACCTGCCGCTGGAGCAGGTGACCAAGCAGCTCAACAAGCTGGTCAACGTCCTGAAGATCGTCGAGCTCGAGCCCGGCGGCGCCATCCAGCGCGAGCTCGTCCTGGTGAAGGTCCGCGCGGACAACGAGACCCGCTCCCAGATCGTCGAGATCGTCCAGCTGTTCCGCGCCAAGACCGTCGACGTCTCGCCCGATGCCGTCACGATCGAGGCCACCGGTTCGAGTGACAAGCTGGAGGCGATGCTCAAGATGCTGGAGCAGTTCGGCATCAAGGAGCTCGTCCAGTCCGGCACGATCGCCATAGGGCGTGGCGCCCGGTCCATCACGGACCGCTCGCTGCGGGCCCTGGACCGTTCTGCCTGACGCACCCTTCTCGCCTGGCGAGACCCCGAGACTTCCCCATCCACTCCCGCCGTACGGTGGGACGCAACACCAGCACTCCAAGGAGAATCCCAGTGGCCGAGCTGTTCTACGACGACGACGCCGACCTGTCCATCATCCAGAACCGCAAGGTCGCGGTGATCGGCTACGGCAGCCAGGGCCACGCCCACGCGCTGTCGCTGCGTGACTCGGGTGTCGACGTCCGCGTCGGTCTGCACGAGGGCTCCAAGTCCAAGGCCAAGGCCGAGGAGCAGGGCCTGCGCGTCGTGACGCCCGCCGAGGCCGCCGCCGAGGCCGACGTCATCATGATCCTGGTCCCGGACCCGATCCAGGCCCAGGTCTACGAGGAGTCCATCGCTCCCAACCTGAAGGACGGCGACGCCCTGTTCTTCGGCCACGGCCTCAACGTCCGCTACGGCTTCATCAAGCCGCCGGCCGGTGTCGACGTCGCCATGGTCGCCCCCAAGGGCCCGGGCCACCTGGTCCGCCGCCAGTACGAGGAGGGCCGCGGCGTTCCCTGCATCGCCGCCGTCGAGCAGGACGCCACCGGCAAGGCCTTCGACCTGGCGCTGTCGTACGCCAAGGGCATCGGCGGCACCCGCGCGGGCGTCATCAAGACGACCTTCAAGGAAGAGACCGAGACCGACCTGTTCGGTGAGCAGGCCGTGCTCTGCGGTGGTACCGCGGCGCTGGTCAAGGCGGGCTTCGAGACCCTGACCGAGGCCGGCTACCAGCCGGAGATCGCCTACTTCGAGTGCCTGCACGAGCTGAAGCTCATCGTGGACCTCATGTACGAGGGCGGCCTGGAGAAGATGCGCTGGTCGGTCTCCGAGACCGCCGAGTGGGGCGACTACGTCACGGGCCCGCGCATCATCACGGACGCCACCAAGGCCGAGATGAAGAAGGTCCTCGCCGAGATCCAGGACGGCACGTTCGCCAAGAACTGGATGGACGAGTACCACGGCGGCCTGAAGAAGTACAACGAGTACAAGACGCAGGACGAGAACCACCTGCTGGAGACCACCGGCAAGGAGCTGCGCAAGCTCATGAGCTGGGTCGACAACGACGAGGCGTGACCCTGTGGGCGAGGGGGCCGGTGTCCGGCCCCCTCGCCTCCGCCACTTCGTCCAGCCACGGACGGGTGATCCTTCCACCGAGGCGTAAGGCGCACCCTGGTGCACCACTACACTCGTTACTACATACGCGTCAGGCCCACAGTGTCGTGCGTCTTCCACGCGGCTAGCCCCCTCCACCGCTGCGGCCGTCGGGACGGCCGTCTGCACCGGACATGTGAGGACTCACGTGAGCTCGAAACCTGTCGTACTCATTGCTGAAGAGCTGTCGCCCGCGACCGTCGACGCACTCGGTCCGGACTTCGAGATCCGGCACTGCAACGGCGCCGACCGCGCGGAGCTCGTCCCCGCCATCGCCGACGTCGACGCGATCCTGGTCCGCTCGGCCACCAAGGTCGACGCCGAGGCCATCGCCGCCGCCCGCAAGCTGCGTGTCGTCGCCCGCGCCGGCGTCGGCCTGGACAACGTGGACGTCTCGGCCGCCACCAAGGCCGGCGTCATGGTCGTCAACGCGCCGACGTCCAACATCGTCACCGCCGCCGAGCTCGCCTGCGGTCTGATCGTCGCCACCGCGCGCAACATCCCCCAGGCCAACACCGCCCTGAAGAACGGCGAGTGGAAGCGCTCGAAGTACACGGGTGTCGAGCTCAGCGAGAAGGTCCTCGGCGTCGTGGGCCTCGGCCGCATCGGCGTGCTGGTCGCCCAGCGCATGTCCGCCTTCGGCATGAAGATCGTCGCGTACGACCCCTACGTGCAGCCCGCGCGTGCCGCGCAGATGGGCGTCAAGCTCCTGACGCTCGACGAGCTGCTCGAGGTCTCCGACTTCATCACCGTCCACCTCCCCAAGACGCCCGAGACCCTCGGTCTCATCGGCGACGAGGCGCTGCACAAGGTCAAGCCGACGGTCCGGATCGTCAACGCCGCGCGCGGCGGGATCGTCGACGAGGCCGCGCTGTTCTCCGCCGTCAAGGAGGGCCGGGTCGCCGGCGCCGGCCTCGACGTGTACGCGAAGGAGCCCTGCACGGACTCCCCGCTGTTCGAGCTCGACCAGGTCGTCTGCACCCCGCACCTCGGCGCGTCCACGGACGAGGCGCAGGAGAAGGCCGGTATCGCCGTCGCCCGCAGCGTGCGTCTCGCGCTCGCCGGTGAGCTCGTCCCGGACGCGGTCAACGTCCAGGGCGGCGTCATCGCCGAGGACGTGCGCCCGGGCCTGCCGCTCGCCGAGAAGCTCGGCCGCATCTTCACCGCGCTCGCGGGCGAGGTCGCGGTCCGTCTCGACGTCGAGGTCTACGGCGAGATCACCCAGCACGACGTCAAGGTGCTCGAACTGTCCGCGCTGAAGGGCGTGTTCGAGGACGTCGTCGACGAGACCGTGTCGTACGTCAACGCCCCGCTGTTCGCCCAGGAGCGCGGTGTCGAGGTCCGGCTGACGACGAGCTCGGAGTCCCCGGACCACCGCAACGTCGTCACCGTGCGCGGCACCCTCTCGGGCGGCGAGGAGGTCGCGGTCTCCGGCACGCTGGCCGGCCCCAAGCACCTCCAGAAGATCGTCGCCGTCGGCGACTACGACGTGGACCTCGCGCTCGCGGACCACATGGTCGTCCTGCGGTACGAGGACCGTCCCGGCGTCGTCGGCACGGTCGGCCGCATCCTCGGCGAGGCGGGCCTCAACATCGCGGGCATGCAGGTCTCGCGCGCGGAGGAGGGCGGCGAGGCGCTCGTCGTCCTGACGGTGGACGACACCGTGCCGCAGGCGGTGCTCTCGGAGATCGCGGCGGAGATCGGCGCGACGTCGTCCCGCTCCGTGAACCTCACGGACTGACGGTCTGCGCCCTGCACGCACCCGAAAGGGCCCGGTGGACCGGGCCCTTTCGCATACCCGGCCCCCGGACCGTGGGCTCCGTCCCGGATCCTTCCCGACCGGGGCTCCGCCCCGGACCCTCACCTCTGCTCTGCGGGCATGGCCACCGGCCCGCGGCCTTCCTCCGTACGGCCTGGCGGCCGTGGGAGGTGGCCCCAGGCGGGCCCTATTGGGCGTGGGACCCGCCGACCGGCCCTCGCGCCCGACTCGCCGACGCCGCGTATGCAGCCCCGCTGCGGGGCTCACGGCGTCCTGCGTTTGCCCAGGTTGGTTGTGGGGTGGGGACATCCTCTGGCTTGGCCGGGGCCCTGCCCGCGGCCGCTGGGCCGTAGGGGGTGTCCGGCCACCGGTCGGACGGCGGTTCGGGGTCCCGCCGGCTTGCCGGTTTCGGGGCGGGGGTGCGCCCTGCGGACGTGGCCACCCGGGGGCCCCATCGGCCGCCGGGTAGGGGCGCAGGCCCGCGGCTGCCGCCGTACCGCATCGGCCGGCGCGGTCGGCTCGTCGGGGCGGACGTACATGCGCGCCTGCGCAGTAGCGCGGCCCCGCGGCTACCGCCGCACCGCGTCGGCCGGGGTCCGCGGGGCCGGGCGCTCGGCCGGGCCAGCGCACGCGCGCCCGCGCAGCAGCACCGTCGCCAGCAGCGCCGCGGCGATCAGCAGCGCGCCGCCCGCCACCGCGGCGATCTGCATCCCGTGGACGAACGCCTCCCGGGCCGCCTCCAGGAGTGACTGGCCGGCGCCTGCGGGCAGTCGGTCCGCGACCACGCCGGCGCCGCCCAGGGTTTCGCGGGCCGTCGTCAGCGCGTCGCCCGACACGCCCGACGGGGCCGTGTCGGCGATGTCCCGGCGGTAGACCGCCGTTCCCAGGCTGCCGAGGAACGCCATGCCCAGCGCCCCGCCGAACTCCTGCCCGGTTTCCAGCAACGACGCCGCCGAGCCCGCCTTCTCCGGGGGTGCCGCGGCCAGTGCCATGTCGGAGACGACTGCCATCACCGTGACGGTGCCGCAGCCCATGACGGCCGCGGCGGTCAGCAGGACCGCCAGGGAGTCGGTGCCGGTCAGCGACAGGATCGCGTAGCCCGCCGCGCCGATCAGGAACCCGGCGACGACGACCGGGCCGCGCCCGGCGCGCTGGACGGCGGCGCCCGCGGCCGGGGCGGCGACACCGACGGCGAGCGACGGCACCACGCTCCACAGCGCCGCCTCCATGGGGCCCATGCCGAGGACCGACTGCAGGTACTGCGTGGTGAAGTACGCCGAGCCCATCACGGCGAACATGGCGACCGTGTTGAGGACGATCCCGGATCCGAAGCCGCGCTTCTGGAACAGGGTCCGGCTGATCATGGCGTCGTCCCGGCTGCGCTGACGCCGTACGAAGACGTAGCCGACGGCGAGGCCGACCGTGATGCACAGGGCAGGCAGGGGGCGGTAGCCCTCGGCGGCGATCTCCTTGAGCCCGTAGACCACGGGCAGGACCGCGCCCATCGACAGGGGCACGCTCAGCAGGTCGAACCGCCCGGGCGCCGGGTCCTTGAACTCCGGCACCAGCACCGGCACCAGGACCAGCAGGAGCAGCATCGCGGGCACGTTGATCAGGAACACCGAGCCCCACCAGAAGTGGTCCAGCAGGACGCCGCCGAGCACCGAGCCGAGCGCGATGCCGCCGGCCATCGCACCGGACCAGATGCCGATCGCCTTGGTGCGCTGGGCGTCTTCGCGGAACATGTTGCGCACCAGCGCCATCGTGGACGGCATCAGCGTCGCGCCGCCAACGCCGAGCAGCGCGCGTGCGGCGATGAGCATCTCGGCGCTCTGCGCGTACGCCGCGCCGATCGAGGCGGTGCCAAACGCGGCCGCTCCCATCAGCAGGAGCCGGCGTCGCCCGATGCGGTCCCCGAGCGAGCCCATGGTGATCAGCAGCCCGGCGAGGGCGAAGGTGTAGATGTCGAAGATCCACAGCTGCTGGGTGCTGCTCGGGTCGAGTTCGCGGCTGATCGCGGGGATCGCGAAGTAGAGGACGGAGACGTCCATCGAGACCAGGAGGAGCGGCAGCAGCAGGACGACGAAGGCGGTCCATTCGCGGCGGCCGGCGCGGACCGGTGGGGTGGCGGGAAGCGTCATGCCGAGCAATGTACGCACGTCTTAAACGCTTGTCTAGGACAACTGTGTAGCACGGGCGTGCAAGACGTGCGTATGGGACGTTTGTATGGAACCGGCGGTAGGGTGCCGGGCATGGGACATCGAGAGGATCTGCTCGAAGGCGCCAAGCGCTGCCTGCTGGACAAGGGTTTCGTGCGCACCACGGCGCGGGACATCGTCAAGGAGTCCGGGACGAACCTGGCGTCGATCGGCTATCACTACGGTTCGAAGGACGAGCTCCTCGCCCAGGCGTACATCGCTCTGGTCGAGGGCGTCTCGGACGACTTCGACGCGGGGGAGCGCGCAACGACCGGGACGCGGCCGGGTTCGCTGGAGCGGTTCCATGAGGTCTGGTCGAACGTCATCGGCACCATGCAGGGGCCCGACTCGCTGTGGCGGCTCAGCATGGAGATCGTGGTCATGGGCGACCAGCTCCCCGGGGTGCGCGACCACCTGGCGCGGGCCCAGCGTGAGGGCGCACGGGGGATCATCCCGATGCTGATGGGCGGCGAGGAGCCCGACGTCGACGACGAACAGGTCGACACGGTCGGCAAGTTCTACATGACGCTGATGATGGGCCTCATCGCCCAGTGGACGTTCGACCCGCAGACGGCCACCCGTGCCGACGAACTCACCGAGGGCCTGCGGCGCGTGATGGACGCGGCGTCCCGGACGTCCTAGGGCCTCTCGGCGGACCGGGCCGGGCGCGCGCCCCGAGCGCTCACAGCCGCGTGCCCTTCAACGCCATGTGCAGCAGCAGCCGGTGCTCGCCTTCGTTCAGGTCCAGCCCGGTGAGCGCCTCGACGCGCGACAGGCGGTAGTACAGCGTCTGCCGGTGGATGCCGAGGGCCGCCGCCGTGCGCCCCGCCTGGCCCGCGCAGTCGAGGAACACCTCGGCGGTGCGGGCCAGTTCGGCGTGCGCCGGGGTGAACAGCTCCCGTACGGCCGGGTCGTCGGCCGCGCCCTCGGGCAGGGCCGTCAGCATCCGGTACGGGCCGAGGTCCGACCACCGCGCGACCGGTCCGAGCCGGGGCTCGGCCAGCACCGCGCGGGCGCCGGACACGGCCTCCCGCCACGCCCCGTCGAGCTCGCCGAGCCCGCGCCGCGCCGCGGCCACCCCGGCCACGACGCCCCCGGCCCCCGACGCCGCCGCGTCGCGCAGCCGGGAGGCGACCGTCAGCGCCGGGGCCGCGTTGTCCGCCGAACGCAGCCGCACCAGCGCGGCGACGGCCCGCCCGGCCGCCGGCCTGTCGGCCCCCTGCGCGGTCGCGCCGGAGGCGGCACCAGCCCCCAGCGGCAGCGTGCACAGCGCCGCCGCCCCCGGCAGCGCCCGGGCCGACGGCGCGTCGTCCGCCGGCCACGGCGTCACGCACACCACGGTGTGCGTCCCGTCGGCGTCCGCGCCCAGCGCCGTGCGCAGGGCGGCCACCGCCATGTCGTACTGCCAGCCGCGCTCCGCGGCCAGCACCGCCCGCAGCTCGCGCGACAGGTCGGCGCCGGCGCGCTCCTCGTCCGCCATCAACGTGCCGATGCGCTCCGTCACCTCCATGGCCGCGGCGAGCTGCTCCGCGGTCGGACCCGGGTCGGCGTCGAGCAGCCACACGTAGCCGAGGACGATGCCCCGGTGCCGTACCGGCAGGCAGATGCGGTCACGGAAGACGCCCGCGTCCGGGGCGGCGGGGATGCGGACCGGTCCCGTCGCGCGGGCGATGCCGAAGCCCTCGAACCAGGCACGCACCGCGGGCGTCGACTTCCGGGTCAGGATCGACCGGGTGCGCACCGGGTCCAGCGTGGTCTCGTCGAAGGCGCTGCCGCTGTCGTGGGCCCCGAAGGCGATCAGCCCGAAATCCCGGTTCTCCAGCGTCGCCGGCATGGCGAGCAGTGCGGAGATCTCGTCGACCAGATCCTGGTAATCGCCCTTCATCCCGCCATTCTCGCACCTCTTCAGACATATGTCTGAGATCCGGGACACGGATGCGTGACAGCTGTCGATGGCCCCGGATCGGAGCGATCCTTAAGTTTCACGGTGGTTCTTCGTGCCGTTCCCGACACGTACGCGAAACGGTCGGCCTCGGTCCCCTTCAACACCTGTTCCGTGGAGGTGCCCCGTGCTGGGTCCCGTGATCCTCGCAGCGTCGCGCAGCGACAAGATGCGCCGTTTCGTGTCGGCCGCCCCGGGGACCAAGCAGGTGGTCGCCCGGTTCATCGCCGGTGAGACCGTCGACCAGGTCGTCCCGGTGGTCAAGGACGCCGCCGCCCAGGGCCTCGAGGTCACCCTCGACGTCGTCGGCGAGGACATCACCACCCCCGAGCAGGCGACCGCCGCGCGCGACGCCTACCTCGAGCTCATCGAGCACCTCAAGCCGCTGGAGCTCGGCCCCCGTGCCGAGATGTCCGTCAAGCTGTCGATGTTCGGCCAGGCGCTGGAGGGCGGACACGAGCTGGCCCTCGCGAACGTCCGTCCGGTCGTCGAGGCCGCCGCCGCGATCGGCACCACGGTCACGCTCGATGCCGAGGACCACACCACCCTCGACTCGATGTTCGCCATCCACGAGGAGCTGCGGAAGGACTTCCCGCAGACCGGCTGCGTCATCCAGGCGTACCTCTACCGCACCGAGGACGACGCCCGCCGCCTCGCCGCGAACGGCAGCCGGGTGCGGCTGGTGAAGGGCGCCTACAAGGAGCCCGCCTCCGTCGCGCTCCAGAACAAGGCCGAGATCGACAAGGCGTACGTCCGCATCCTGCGGATCCTCATGGAGGGCGACGGCTACCCGATGATCGGGTCGCACGACCCGCGCCTGATCGCCATCGGTCAGGAGCTCGCGCGCAGCGCAGGGCGCAAACTGGACGAGTACGAGTTCCAGATGCTGTACGGAATCCGCAGCGAGGAGCATGTCCGCCTCGCCGCCGAGGGACACCGGATGCGTGTCTACACCGCGTACGGAACCGACTGGTACGGCTACTTCATGCGCCGTCTCGCGGAGAAGCCGGCCAACCTGCTGTTCTTCGCGCGCTCGATGATCACCAAGAACTGACCCCAGAACCGATTCCAGGGCCGAGCCCCTCCCCACCCTCGCAAAGGAGTCACGGAACTCATGGACGCTGTCACTCAGGTCCCCGCGCCGGTCAACGAGCCGGTGCACGGCTACGCCCCCGGTTCCGCCGAGCGCGCCCGCCTCGAGGCCAAGCTCAAGGAGCTGGCCGAGAACCCGATCGAGCTGTCGATGACCATCGGCGGTGTGAAGCGGCTCGGCGGCGGCGAGCGCTTCGAGGTCGTGCAGCCGCACAACCACAAGGCTGTGATCGGCACCGGCGCGCACGCCACCCAGCAGGACGCGCAGGACGCGATCGACGCGGCGCTCGCCGCCGCCCCGGCCTGGCGCGCGATGTCGTTCGACGACCGCGCCGCGATCATCCTGCGCGCCGCCGAGCTGCTGGCCGGCCCGTGGCGCGAGACGCTGGCCGCCTCGACCATGCTGGGTCAGTCCAAGACCGCGCAGCAGGCGGAGATCGACACCCCCTGCGAGCTGGTCGACTTCTGGCGCTTCAACGTCAAGTACGCGCGTGACCTGCTGGCCGAGCAGCCGCCGGCGAACTCGCCGGGTGTGTGGAACCGTCTCGACCACCGTCCGCTCGAAGGCTTCGTCTACGCGATCACGCCGTTCAACTTCACGGCCATCGCCGGCAACCTGCCGACCGCGCCCGCGCTGATGGGCAACGTGGTGGTGTGGAA
>NZ_JBIBVE010000007.1:311931-399222 GCF_043080095.1 Streptomyces sp. NPDC015127 | reverse complement strand
GGCCTCCGCCAGATCCAATACCGCAGCAGTGTCATCGACGGATGCCTCGCCGAAACCGGACTCAGCCTGACGACACCACGTCTACAAGCTCAGTATCGGGGGCCGGGGTCTGTCGCCAGCCCGGCTGGCGCTGGTGTCGGTGTTGCAGTACGCGGAGAATCTGACCGATCGGCAGGCGGCAGAGGCCGTCCGTTGCCGCCTGGACTGGAAGTACTGCCTGGGCCTGGAGCTGGATGACGCGGGTTTCGACTTCTCGGTGCCGAGCGAGTTCCGTGACCGGCTGGCCGAGGGGGACCGGGCAGACCGGTTGCTGGCAGTGATGGTGGAGCGTCTGGTGGCCGCGGGTCTGGTCAAACGCCGCGGCCGGGTCCGCACCGACTCCTCCCGCGTGCTTGCGGCAGTACGTCGGCTCAACCGGGCTGAACTGGTCGCCGAGACCCTGCGGGTGGCCCTGGAAGAGCTCGTGGTGCACGGCGAGGATTGGCTGGCCTCGCTCGTCACTGCCAACTGGGCTGACCGCTACGGCCGCCCGGTCCGCTATGACCGGCTGCCGCGGGGAGGTGACGCCCTGATCGCCTACGTCCTGCGGGTCGGAGCGGAGGGCATGCATATCCTGCGAGCCGTCCATGACGCCGATGCCCCGACCGGCCTGCGGGCACTGCCCGCAGTTGAGGTCCTGCGGCAGGTCTGGGTCCAGCAGTACTGGATCGACGAGGACGGCCAACTGCGCTGGCGGGGAACGAAATCCAGTCGGGACCGGGCAAGCCGCAGGACGAAAGAACGACGCAATACGGGAAACGCGTCAGCGGACGGACGGCACGATCCCGCCTCGGCGCGAGTGCCCTGGTCGGGCATGGAGATCGTCACCCCGCACGATCCCGAGGCCCGATACAGCCAGAAGGTCACCGCCGCCGGACAGCAGGACTGGATCGGCTACCGCGACCACCAGACCGAGACCGGCGATGAGACGCATCCGAACGTGATCGTCCAGGTGACCACCCGGCCGGCGCCTGAGCAGGACATCGACGCCCTCGACCGAATCCACCAGGGACTGACCCGGCAGGGATTCCAGCCCGCCGAACACGTCGTCGACAGCGGCTACATCTCACCGGACAGCATCCACCACGCCGCCGAGCACTGGGGCATCGCGCTCTTCGGGCCGAGACGATCCACAGGCGGGCAAACGGCCCGGCTTCGCCAAACAGGACTTCCGCATCGACTGTTAGGCCCGCACCCTGACCTGCCCGAACGGCGTGACCAGTCCGCCATGGAAACCCACACTTGGCGACGGCCACCCCCGGCTTTCCGTGCTCTTCCCGCGCAAAGCCTGCCACGAATGCGCGGACCGGCTCAAATACACCGGCAACGTTGACGGCAAGGGCCGCCACGTCTTCCTGATGCCGCAGCCTCTCCAGGAGATCCAGACGAGGAACAGGGCCGAGCAGACGACAGCCGAGTGTGGCGCCGACGGTAGGCCATTCGCGCTGGCTGCGAGGCCACTGCCTCCGAAACCGTTCATGCCCACGGCCTGCGGAACTGCCGCTACCGCGGCATAGCCAGAACCCATGTTCAGCACGTGCAGACGGCAGCCGGAACGAACATCATCCGGCTCAGCGAACACCTCTCACCGGGCATCACACCACCGCGCAGACCCCGGTCCAAGAGCCGTTTCCAACAACTCTGCCGAAGCCTGCCCGCCTAAGATCACCAACAGCATCCGGAATGTGTGCCAGAACCCACTGATCTTTTCGTAAGTTCGGTGGGTGGATGGTGAGTCCCGTGTGGGTGAGGAAGGACCATGGCAGCTGCTGGTTCTGGTTGATGCGGTGGATGCCTTGTTCGGTGGCGTCGGCGACATCGGCGAGGTGGTCGCCGGCAATGTTGGCGAGTTCGCGTTTCTTGAGCGACGACCACAGCAGTTCCACCGGGTTGAGCTCGGGTGCGTAGGCGGGTAATCGCTCCAGGGTGAGCCAGTCCTGGTCGGCGACCCAGGCCCGCATGGCCCGGCTCCAGTTGGCGGACAGACCGTCCCTCACCAACACGACCCGCTCCCGCCGTAGAACACCTTGACCTGCTCCAGAACTTCGATGAGGGCGGTGGTGTCGTAGCTGCCGGGCTTGAGGTGGAAACACAGACGGGGCCCGCGGCCGGGGTCGGTGGCGTGATAGCCGAGAGCCGCGGCCATCGAGGCGCGCTTCCAGTTGAGCCGATGCCGCAGGAGCGGAGTGCGGCCGCGGGGCGCGTAGGTGCGGCGGACCTGAGGCAGTAACGACACTCCTGACTCGTCGAAGAACACGATCCAGGCACGTGTGTTCACCGCCCCCTTTTGATGCGCGGCCACTCATGAGCGATCCATCGAGCGATCTCGGACTCGTCCCGCTCAACCGCCCGGCGTTCCGGGCGCTGCAGACTCCACCCCAGCCGGCCGGTCAGCAGACGCCAGACCGACGCCCGCGACAACGACACTCCCGTCACACGCTCGACCACCACACCGACCCGTTCCAAGGTCCACAGGTCGGCCTCGAAACCATGGGCCTGAGCGCCTTGCTCCAACGCGGTCCGGACCGTCTCGACCTGGGCGTCATCCAGCTTGGGCGGGCGACCGGTGGCCGATGCGCGAAACTGTGCTCCCCCCTCGGTCAGGGCGCCGATCGCGGCCCGCGGCGCCGGCGCGGCCGGCTGGTCCATGGTGACGATGCAGCGAAGGGTGACGGTGCCCTCTCGGAGAAGACGACGCGGGTGGCGAGGCTGATCGACGTGGGAGAACTGCGGGCACTCGGTCCGGTGAGGAGCAGGGCAGCTCCTGGGCGGCGGCGCGTTCATTCAGCGGCAGGCCGGCGACGCGCTCTTGCGCTCCCTGCCGCAACGCCCCACCCAGCAGGCGTGATCTCGTGACCGGTGCGGGGAGGCGTCGGCCATGCCCGCCCAGTGGTCAGCTGCTTCAGCCGAGCCCGCCCGTCCTGCTCCGGTTCAAGCCGGCGTTTCGCTGCGGACGATGAGCCGAGGCCGGTGCGGGGCTTACGGCGGGTGCATCTGCGCCGGCGGATCAGCAGGGCCGCGATGAGCAGGACCGCGAAGACAACGGCGATCACGACCGGGCCGGCAGCGCCCAGGGCGTCGGCAACGGCGCGCTGGACGCTGCCCGCGGTATCGATGACTGGGTCCGCCGTGGGGGGTTCGTCCTGAGCGCGGATCTCGTACCAGCCGTAGTAGGCGACGTACGCGCCGGCGAGGAGGAGCAGGCCGCCGCCGAGGCGCGTGGCGATCGCGCCGAGGCGGCGCAGGCGGGTGACGGCGGTGGTGCGGGTGAGGGCGACGGTCAGGGAGGCCGCGCCGACGACCAGTCCCATCCCTGCGGCGTAGGCGGCGAACAGGGCGATGCCCTCGCCGGTGGAGCTGCCGTGGAAGGCGGAGACGACGATGGCGAGGAACGGGGCGATGGTGCAGCCCAGGGAGGCGGTGGCGTACGCCGCGCCGAACAGTGCCATCGAGGGCAGGGAGCGGGTCACCTTCGGAGCGCGCCGGAGTTTCGGAGCCTGGGTGGGCAGTTGGCGGCCCGTCAGGAGCCAGGTTCCGGCGGCGGCCATGATCAGCCCGAACGCGATGGTGAACCAGGGCAGGTGCTGCTGGACCTGCCCGGCGACGGGCTGGATGGCAAGCCCGAAGACGCCGAAGAGGGCGGCGAATCCGGCGGTCATGGCGGCGGTGGCGGCAAGCGCCCGGCCGACGGCAACGGTGCGGCTGGGTGTGTCGTCGCCGAGGACGAGCAGGGAGAGGTAGGCGGGGAGCAGGGCGAAGCCGCAGGGGTTGACGGCGGCGAGCATCCCGGCGCCGAGCGCCAGGGCGAGGGGAAGGTCGGCCATGGCGGGTTCAGCCGGTGAGTCCGGCAACCTTCTCCGCCAGCCCGTCGCCGCCTGGGAGGACGCCCTCGTAGACGGTCTCTCCGGTCTTGTCGAGGATCACGTAGTGGCTCTGCTGGGTGACTTCGAACCGCTTCCACACCTCGCCCTTTTCGTCGGACAGGTGGGGGAAGGACCCGGTGCCGGTGTCGGAGACGAAGTCGCGCATGGCGGCGTTCTTGTCCAGGCCCGCGACGCCGACGACGTTCACCTTGCCTGCGTTGCCGGCGGCGATCTTGGCGGTCTCGGCGGCCTGGCCCTTGCACGTCGGGCACCACGGCGCCCAGAACCACAGCACGGTGGGCTTGCCCGCGAGCGTCTTCGCGTCGAACGGCTTGCCGTCCACCGTGGTCGCGGTGAAGTTCAGCGCCTCGGGCACCTTCGCCCCCTCCGCCGCGCTGCCGTTCGAGGCAGCGGGCTGAGCGGGGGATGACGCCTTTGCCGGTGAGGCCCCCGCGTCACCGGCGGACGCGGCCCCTTCATCGGAGCCGCATCCGGTGACGGTGAGGAGGGCAGCGGCCAGGGTGGCCGGGAGAAGGGTGCGGGCACGCAAGGAGGCTCCTGTGGGTCGGTCCTGGTGACGAAGGTAGTTTTGAGGGCTCGGGCGGGCGGCAGGCCGGAGCCTTACGGTTTGGTGACGTCAGCCCGCGGCGTCCCTGAGCCGTTCGGGGTCGAGAACGGTGATCCGCCCGCGGGCCAGGCGCAGCAGACCGTGGTCGGCGTAGTCGCGCAGCACCTTGGTGCACGTCTCGCGCGAGGTGCCGGCGAGGGCGGCGAGCTGTTCGTGGGTGAGGGCGATCTGATGCGGCGTGGTTCATGGTGTCCGTCTCCTCGCGTCGTCCCGGGGCCCACGGTGGCGGTGCGGTTCCCCACGCCGGACTGGCCAGCGCCTCGGCGCTGCTGGCCAGACAGTAGGGCACCGCGCCATCGGCCGGGCCTATGCGGCGCCGTGCCGCGCCCGGTGGTGGGGCAGTGGGGCCGGGTGTTGACGCAGGAGCCTCACGATTCATCGGGCCGGGCCGGTGCGCCTGCCCATCGCCTGGGCGATGCACGCGAACGCTGCTCCGGCGAGCAGCCCGAAGACGAGGTGGGCGCCGAGGCTGGAGGCGCTGACGTCGTTCCACTCGAAGACCGGCATGCCCATGTTGGCCGGCATGATCCACAGTGCGCCGACGGTCCACCACACCGCGCCGTAGGCGAGGCCGAGGACGACGGCGGGGGCGATGCGCTGGGCGAACTGCCCCAGCACCACGCCGAAAATGATGCCGGCGAAGGTGGCGATGGCCAGGTGGATAAGCCATCCGGCGAAGGCGTTGGTGGAGCCGAGGAGCCCGGCGACCATGGTGATCATGGCGGTGTCCATCATCGGCCGGGACACCGACATCCAGATTCCCATCCCGATACCGCCGACCAGCCCGGCCGCGGCACCCCACACCGCGTACACCGGGACAGCGGCCGTCTTCGGGGATGCCTGCACAATGGTGGCCATAGTGATCGTCCTCCCTCTTGCGGTGACTTTCCGTTCTCGTTGCTGACGCTAGGACGCAGGGCCCATGCAGGTATGTGAGGGCGCTTACGTACCCGGCGGTAGATCGCCGGACTGTCCGGGTGACTGCACCGCGGTCAGCAAGGCGTAGCCGAGTACGCCGTCGGCGACAGCGGCGCGGGCCGCGTCCAGTACGGCCGGGGCGGCGTCCAGGTCCACGCCGGCGTCGGCAAGGCGGGCCGGGGCGGTGATGCGCAGCAGGCTCAGCCGGGCCTGGATCTGGTCGATCATGCGGAGCATCGCCTCGTCGTGCCGCTCTGTCATGAGGGTGCGCAGCCCGGCCGCCGCCAGGATCTCGGCGTATACCTCCAGGGGCCGGGCGTCGGCGATGCAGGCGATGCGGGCGGTCAGCCCGCGCAGCTCGGGCGGGAGGCGGTCGATGTCGGCGGTGACGTCGGTGATGCCGAGGCGTCCGCTGGGTTTCAGGACGCGGGCGAACTCGGCTGCGGCCTGGGCCTTGTTGGGGAAGGTGCACAGCGCGCACTCGCACACCACGGCGTCGAAGACCCCGTCGTCGTAGGGCAGGTGCTCGGCGTCGCCGGTGGTGAAGACGGCCCGGTCGGCCAGTCCGGTGGCCTCGGCGGCTCCCCGGGCGAGGGCGGTGTTGGCCGGCGCGTAGTCGACGCCGTCCGCCCGAACCCCGTAGGCGTCGGCGAGCAAGAGTGCGGTGGTGCCGCGGCCCGATGCCACGTCCAGGACCCGCATGCCAGGGCCAAGCGCGAGACGGTCGGCGAGGCGCCGGGTCAGGGCGGTGCCGCCGGGGTGGTAGGAGTCCCCGAGCAGCAGGGCGACGATGTCCTTCGAGTACGCGTCCGCGCAGCAGGACTTGATCTCCTCGTGGGTCACGGCCGACGCTCCTAGCTGCTGGTACGGGTGGTCTTCGAGCCGTAGGGCGTGGTCGTCAGCCGGCCTGCGAGGGGCAGCGCGTTCGGTGCGACCGGGGCGACGGGGACGCCGGACATCTCGGCGCGGACCTGTTCGCGGTAGCCGACGGAGTTGTACGCGCAGAACGGGATGAGCCGCCCGTCGGGAGTGATCTCCTCGACGCAGCACTTCATCAGCTGCTTGACGTTGAGGGTGTAGGGGTCCTGGAAGTCCTGTACCACGATCATGAACGCCCTGTCGTTCAACTCCTTCACGGCCTCGGGCAGTTCGATGCCGCAGCTGTCGGTGCAGTTCAGGGTTTCGGCGGTGGCCCAGAGGTTTCCCTCGGTCGTGGTGGTGCCCATGAACGCCGAGGCGGACCACAGCTTCTCCAGGGCCTCGCGGATCCCGGCATCCGGCATCACGCGGTTGGTGACGTAGTCGAGGTAGTCCTCCACGTTCAGTAGCCGCGGGATCGGCACGACGGTGCGGTTTCCCGGCTCCCCGTCCACCAGCAGGTAGGTGATGGAGCGGCAGGTCGGGAAGCAGCACGGTACAGGGAAGAAGTCGCCTTTCTGGAACCACTGCGGGCGCTGCTCGTTGATCAGCCGGATGACATCGGGGTTGGTGAGCCGGTTCAGCGGGTCGAACTCCACGTGCCGGCCCGAGTGGGTGACCGGCTGGAACGCCACCGAGCGGACCGCGGGATGGTCGATGCCGTACTCGATGATCGCGCCGAGCTCGTGCTCGTTCAGGCCACGCTCGACGGCCGCGACGAGGGTGACGGTCAGCCCGGCCTCGGCGCAGTTGTCCAGCGCCCGCTGTTTGAACGTGCGCAGGTCCCGGCCGCGGATCTCCAGGTGGGTGCGCTCGTCGAAACCGTCGAACTGGAGATAGACGTTCACCGACCTCCCCGGCACCTGGTTGCGTTTGCCGAGCTCGGCGACGAAGTTCCTGTCGGTGGCCAGCCGGATGCCGTTGGTGTTGAGGTTGACGTTCTTGATCGGGCGGTCCTGGGCGAGGTCGATGAAGTCGAGGATGTGCTTGTGGATGGTGGGCTCACCGCCGGAGAACATCACGACCTCCGCCTCGCCCTCGGACTCCACGAACGCGTCGAGCATGGTCGCGCACTGCTCGTGGGTGATGGAGTAGCCGTCGAGTTGGTGGCCGGAGTCGGCGAAGCAGATCGGGCAGTCCAGGTTGCAGCCGGTGTTGACCTCGATGATGCCCAGGCAGGCGTGCTGTTTGTGCTCCGGGCACAGACCGCAGTCCGACGGGCAGCCGTCCTTGACCTCGGTCTGGAAGGTGAGAGGGATCGTGCCGGGCTTGTTGAAACGGGCCGAGGACAGGTACTCCTCGGCATCCCCGTACACCAGCGCCTCGAATTCGCCGTGCTCGCGGCAACGTTTGCGCAGATACACCTTGTCCGCGCGGATGTTGACCTGCGCGTCGACGGGCGTCTTGCACAGAGGGCAGATGGACTTGGTGAACTCCACGAACACCTCGTCCCGATCCTGCTTGCGGCGGGGCGCTGGCGCCTGGGCCATGACGGACTCCGTTTCCATGGGGCTTCGAGCATTCACTGGGCGTCGCGGTCTGCGGCATCCGAGGTATGTGGCATGCGTGGCGTGGGCGGAGCCGGGACGTTCGGGCAGCAGTCGTCCGGCGTTGCGCCGCGCCTGCGGCGGGCCCGGCATCGCAGGGCGTAGCCGGTGCCGGCGACAAGCACCACCACGCCGACGGTGATCAGCCACGCGTCGGCCAGGACCCCGCCGACGGCGCCGAGCGCCCCGCCGGCCACGAGCAGCGGGCCCGCACAGCACACCACCATCACCAGCCCGGCACCCACGAACGCCGCCATGCCGCCGAGACTGGAACGTTCACGGGACGCGGACACCGCGGCTCACCTCCTCCTGGCCGGTGCGCGAAGGGGCGGGCACCCGGCGGGCGGCGCGGATCAGCACGGCGGCGTACAGCAGCGTCAGACCGTCCTGGAACAGCACGAACCAGCTCAGCCGCTGCGTGAGGTGAATGCCGAAGCAGCCGCAGTTGTCCACATCCAAGCCCCGTGCGTACGCCTGCACGGCCAGCACCGTCCACACCACAGACACGCCCGTGTACGCCCACACCGGGGCCAGGGCCTTCGACCGCGGGCGGGCCAGGAACCAGATCCCGCACACCAACTCGCCCGCGATCAGCGCCACGGCCGGCACGTTCGCCGCGGGGCCGGTCACCAGCCCGTACGCGGACAGGATCCGCGGCATGTGCCCGAAGGAGGCCAGCTGGCCGACGGCCATCGCCGTGTACACCATCCCGAGCACGATCCTGAGCACCATGATCAGACCGTAGGCCGCGGCACGGGGCGGGAACTGTAAGCGCGCTCACCGAGCCGCCACCTGACCGGCGCGAGCACCGGAACGAACCGTGCTCGGCCCGGCTGTCCGCCGCTGACATCCCCGTCGGGACGGGGCCAGCGGCGAGCGGTGCGCCGTTCGGCTTCCTGCTGCACCGAGGCGAGCGAGGCCGAGACCGTCGACTCCCACCGCGCGGCTACCTTCTGCCCCACCACTGGCCGGTGCGCCACAGGTCGGTGCCCAGCTCCCCCTCGTACAGCAGCCGGATGCCTGCCTCTTGCTCGGTGAGGGTGAAGGACTCGACCACGTACGGCACGGCGCCGCGCACCAGGCGGAAGTCGACGCGCTCGGGTCGGGTGAGCCGCACCGTCTCCACCGTCACGGCCTTCCACCGGCCGCCCAGCGCCGTGTAGTGGGCGGCGAGCACCATCTCACTGCCCCGCTCCAGTACGTTCACCTTCTCCCGCATCGCCCGCGTGGCGAGCCCCTTCCAGAAGCACAGCGACCTGGACCGGCTCTCGCCGAAGTACTCGCGGTGCAGCGCCTCGGGCGGGAAGTAGTGATTGCTCTCCATGACCACGGTGCGCGGGGCCTCCGCGATCACCGTGCCGTTCCATCCGGCCCGCAACATGATCGTGCTCCTCCACGTGCGCGGAGACGGCCTTCCCAGGTGGGGCTGACGCTACGCGCGGCCGGTGCGGCGGTTCCGTTGACGGCGCTCACGGTTCACCCCAGGTGAGGATGCGGCAGATGTCGGTGTCGGCGCACTCGGCCAGGTCCGTGCCCGCGGCCCGCTGCGCCAGGCCGCGCAGTACCTGCTGGGTGGCGCACAACTCGGTCAGGTGCCGGTCGATGTCGGCCAGGTGCCGGTCGATCAGGGCCGTGACTTCGGGACGGTGCCGGCGCTCGACGCACCGCGGGCCGAACCGGCCGACGTGTGAGGACTTACCCGCCTTGCCGCCGAGTACCTTGTCGAGGAACTGGCGACCGGTGAATCCTTCACGACCGGGGCCCGGACGACGAGCTGGTCACCTTCGTCTGCGAACGCCACGCGCGGGCCGGCCGCCCGGCCGATGTGGTCGCGGTCCGCCGGAACCTGCTGCGGACCCGCCTCTCACTGGCCGCCTACCAGCATCTGCGTACCGCGGCCCGCACGGCTGCCACCTGGGAGGGCATCCAGCGCGCGGACGCCCTGAAGGTACTGAAGGCCGCCGCCGACGGGTACGCGGACCAGCGGCAAGACCGCCGCTCCCCGCTGCCGACGGCCCATCGAGGTTAGAAAATGGACTATGCGCGACTTCGTGGAACATTTTCGGCGTCGGTTGCTCGGCTCGACCACGAGTTCCTCCTCTCCCCCTCGGCGTCCCCGCTCAGGACACCACCAGGAACATCAGGAGCAAGCCCTGCCGCCCGAGGGAAGGGCGCGGCGTCTGTCCTCCCTTCTGAGTGTGCGCAGCGTGGCGGGCGAGGTATTCCTCCTACAGCTGGCCGTCGTGGTGCTTCTCGTCGCCGCCGCGGTGGTGGCGCTCGTGGTGCAGGCCCGGAGCGCCGCCATGCTGGAGGCCCGGCACCGTACGTTCGCTGCCGCCGGCACGTTCGCGGAATCTCCGGGAATCGTCGCGGCCCTGCGCAACCCCCATCCGAGCGCGGTGCTGCAGCCGCGCGCGGAGGCGGCCCGGAAGATCGCCGGGGTCGACGGCATCAACGTGTACACACTCGACGGGGTCACCCTCACCCACAGCGACCCGAAGCAGATCGGGAAGCACGTCGTCGGCCCCTTCGCCGATGCGGCGGCCGGCAAGTCCTTCACCGAGACGTTCGAAGGGTCCTTGGGGCGGTCCGTGGTCTCGGTGGTCCCCGTCAAGGACCCCGCAGGCCGCGTTGTCGCCATCGTCTCCACCCCGGTCACGGTCCAGAACGTCCAGAGCATGGTGAACCGGCAGCTGCCGGTCGTCCTCGGCAGCGCAGCCTTGGTGCTCGCCCTGTCCGCGGGCGGAACCGCTCTGGTGAGCGGCCGGCTGCTGCGCCGGACCCATGGCCTGGGACCGGCCGAGATGACGAGGATGTACGAGCACCACGACGCGGTGCTGCACGCGGTGCGAGAGGGCGTGCTGATCGTCGGCGGCGGCGGACGGCTGCTGCTCGCCAATGACGAGGCGCGGCGGCTGCTGGATCTGCCGGCGGACGCGGAAGGACTCCCCGTCACGGACCTGGGTCTGGAGAAGGGGATCGCCGATCCGATCGCATCGGGCCGTTCCGCGACCGACGAGCTGCACATGGCAGCCGATCGGCTGCTGGCGGTGAACATCCGGCCCACCGCCCCCTACGGGAAGGCCGGAACCGTCGTCACGCTGCGGGACACCACCGAGCTGCGGGCACTCTCCGGCAGGGCCGAGGTGGCCCGCGAGCGGCTGAAGTTGCTCTACGACGCGGGGGTGCAGGTCGGAACGACGCTGAACGTGGAGCGCACCGCAGAGGAACTGGCGGAGGTGGCGGCCCCACGGTTCGCCGACGTAGTCACGGTCGACCTGCTGGACCCGGTGCTGCGCGGCGAGGAGCCGCCCGAAGCGAGCACCGAGATGCGCCGCACCGCCGCCGTCGGGCCTCAGGGCGACCACCCGCTCTGCCCCGTCGGCGAGCTGATCCGGTTCGGTCCCGCCAGTCCCATGGCCGCCGGGCTGGCCGGCGGCCATGCGGTCCTGGAGGGGGACCTGCGCGCCACCCACGGCTGGCGGACCCAGGACCCGGCCAACGCCCGGCTGATCCTGGACCGCGGCATCCACTCCCTGATCGCCGTGCCCCTGCGGGCCCGGGGGGTGGTGCTGGGGATGGCCGGCTACTGGCGGGGGCAGGACTCCCCGCCGTTCGACGAGGAGGACGTGTCCGTCGCCGAGGAGCTGACCGCCCGGGCGGCACTGTCCGTCGACAATGCCCGCCGCTACACCCGCGAGCACACCATGGCCGTCACCCTGCAGCGCAGCCTGCTGCCCCGGGGCGTACCGGAGCAGTCCGCCGTCGAGGTCGCGCACCGCTATCTGCCCGCCCAGGCCGGGGTGGGCGGTGACTGGTTCGATGTCATCCCGCTGCCCGGCACCCGGGTCGCCCTGGTGGTCGGCGACGTCGTCGGCCACGGCCTGCACGCGGCCGCCACCATGGGCCGCCTGCGCACCGCCGTCCACAACTTCTCCACCCTCGACCTGCCCCCGGACGAGCTCCTGAGCCACCTGGACGAGCTGGTCGCCCACATCGACGCCGACGAGCAGGAGTGGCAGGGGATCACCGGAGCCACCTGCCTGTGCGCCATCTACGATCCCGTCTCGGGGCAGGTGACGGCCGCCACCGCCGGTCATCCGGGCCCCGCTCTGGTTCACCCTGACGGCACCGTGTCCTTCCCCGAGGTGCCGGTCTCCCCGCCGCTGGGCCTGGGCGCGGGTCTGCCCATGGAGACTGCGGAGCTGACCCTGCCCGAGGGCTCCCGGCTGGCGCTCTTCACCGACGGGCTGATCGAGAGCCGCGACCGCGACCCGGACGCGGGCCTGGCAGCGCTGCGCGCCGCCCTGGCCGGGCCCCTCCGCACCCCGGAGGAAACCTGCACCGCGGTGATCGACGCGATGCTGCCCACCAGGCCCAGCGACGACGTCGCGCTGCTGGTGGCCCGCACCCGCCGACTGGACCCCACGCGCATCGCCGAGTGGGATGTGCCCTCCGACCCTGCGGCGGTGTCCCCAGTGCGCAAAGCCTGCACCCGCCGACTGGCGGACTGGGGCCTGGAGGAGATCGCCTTCACCACGGAACTCATCCTCAGCGAACTGATGACCAACGCCATCCGCTACGGCACCGAGCCCATCCGGGTGAGGCTGCTGTACGACCGCAGCCTGACCTGCGAGGTCTCCGACGGGTCCAGCACCTCCCCGCACCTGCGCCGGGCCGAGGCCACCGACGAGGGCGGCCGCGGCCTGTTCCTCGTCGCGCAGTTCGCCGAGCGCTGGGGCACCCGCTACACCGCTCGCGGCAAGATCATCTGGAGCGAGCAGGTTCTCCACGACGGTGCCGCCCCGCCCGGGACGGATTCGGGGGAAGCGCTCCTGGCCGCGTGGGACGACGAGGCGTTCTGAGAGCGGCGCCGGCGCGGCAGCCAAGGAAGAGAGCGGCACCACCGGCTGGGACTGCGTTGCCGAGGCCGCCGAACGTAGGCTGGCCTCGATCAGTACGCGACCGCCCGTTATGGAGCCTTTGTGTGCGCAACCCGCCTCCAGAAGGCCTCCGTCGCCGTCTGCCTGGCCCTTGTGGCGGCGCCCCTCGGCGCCTGCGGAGACAAGCCCACCCCCGCACCCAGAACACCCTCGGTGGCCACCTCCGCCGCGGACGCCGGCGGCATGGCGGCACTGACCGCAGCGGCGAAGAAGGAGGGCGCACTCAACGCGATCGCGCTCCCGAGCGACTGGGCCAACTACGGCGCACTGATCGACGGCTTCGAGAGGAAGTACGGGATCAAGGTCACGGTGGAGAACCCGGAGGGCACCAGCCAGGACGAGATCAACGCCCTGAAGGAGCACAGGGCCAACGGCCGCGCCCCCGACGTGGTCGACATGGGGGGCTCGTTCGCACAGTCCGCGGCCCAGCAGGGCCTGCTCGCTCGGTACGAGGTCGCCGCGTACGACAAGATCCCCAAGGAACAGAAGGACCCGCGGGCCCGCTGGTACAACAACTACGGCGGCTACATCTCGATCGGCTGTGACGCCAACCGCGTCAAGATCTGCCCCGCGACCTTCGCTGATCTGCGCAAGCCCGAGTACAAGGGCAAGGTCGCGCTCAACGGCAACCCCACCAGGTCCGGCTCCGCCTTCGCCGGGGTGTACGCGGCGGCCCTGGCGAACGGGGGTTCCTTCGACGACATCCAGCCCGGCATCGACTTCTTCGCCGAGCTCAGCAGGAACGGCAACTTCAACCCGGTCGAATCCACCCCGGCCACGATCGCCGAGGGCCGGACGCCGATCAGCATCGACTGGGACTTCCTCAACCTCGGATACGCCGACGAATTCCGCAAGAAGGACACGGACGTCGACTGGCGGACCGCCATCCCCTTCGACGGCAGCTTCGCCCAGTACTACGCGAACGGGGTGAACAAAGACGCCCCGCACCCCGCGGCGGCACGTCTGTGGCAGGAGTACGTCTTCAGCCCGGAAGGCCAGAACATCCGGCTCGGCGCCTATGCACGCCCCGTCCTCATGGACGCCATGGAGAAGGACGGCACCCTCGATGAGGCCGCCGCGGAGAAACTGCCGACGGTCGAGGGCACGCCGACGTTTCCGACGGAGGCACAGACGGAGAAGGCGAGAGGGACCGTCAACCGCGGCTGGGCAAAGGCCGTCTCGGGCTGAGGGCCGGGGGCAGTGGGTGGTGGTTCAACCCACGGCGGCGCCGCGGCCGGGGGTGTTTGGGCTGCTCCGCCATCACCGCCGCCTGGTGACCCATGCCCGGAGCGACGCCATCGGATCCGCCTGGCGGTCACGGCGCATCCGCTCATTCGGGGGGATCGGCCGGGCGCCGGACGACCTCTGGCGAGCCGGATCAACGGTGCATGGCTGCGATCAAATCTCTCGTGTTCAGGCGCGCATCATCGATGGTAGGGAGACCACTGGGGAGGAGTGGCGATGAGGCTGTCGTTCCTGGAGACCCTTTACGCGGAGCCGGGCCCGTTCGCCTCCGTGTACCTGGACACCTCCCGTGACGTCGAGCATCCCGGGAGGGCGATCGCGCTGCGCTGGCAGCGGCTGCGCAACAATCTGACCCGCCAGGGCGCGGACCGGGCGCTTCTGGACGTGATGGAAGAGGTGGTCGGTGCCGACGCGGACGTGCCGGGGACCCACGGGCAGGCCGTCTTCGCAGCGCACGGAGCTCTCGTCATGGACCAGGAGCTGCCCACGCCACCCGCGCGCGACTCGGCTCGCTACAGCACCCTGCCGGACGCGATGCCCCTGGTCACCCAGCACGTCCCGGAGATCCCCTACCTGGCCGTGACCGTGCACTACAGCGGGCTGCCGACCGCCGAGACCCACGGCTGGGTGACGCTCGACGCGGAGAGCGGGGCCTGGCCGACGTCCAATGCCAGCCCGGGTGAGCGGCTGCACCTCAGGGTCGCGGTGGCGACCTGGCACCACACGGCCGTCCGGCTGGGTCACCGGCTGGACGAATGGGCCCGGTCCGCCCACGCCGACGCCGTCGTCGTGGGCGGGGACGACTGGGCGTGCAACGTACTGGTGCGCCGCCTGCCGCATGGCCTACAGGCGAGGGTCGTACGTGTCGGGGGCGCCACGGCGACGGATACCGGGCGAGCCCTCCTGGAGCCACAGCTGAACAGCGTTTTCCGCGGCCGCATGTCCGCGCACGACCGAGAGCTCGTGAACGTCTTCATCGGCCGGCGGGCCCTGAAGGGGGCCGTTACCGAGGGACTGTCCCCCACCGTGGCCGCTCTCCAGCGCGGCCAGGTCTCGGCACTGCTGCTCAACCACCCGCCCGCGCCCTCCCTGCGGCTCTGGGTGGGCCCGCAGTCCACCCAGGTGGCCCTGACCGAGGCGGAGCTGGTCGCCTTCGGCGTGCGGGCCCCGCGCGAGGAGCGCGCCGACGAGGCGCTGGTGCGGATCCTGGTGGGCACGGGTGCCGAACTGGTCCTCGTACCGGAGAGCGAGCTGGGGCTGTACGAGGGCATGGGCGACCTGCTGCGGTACACCGACCTTGGGACACCGATGACCCATGGGGTTTGAGCCGTCCGCCGAGGATCTGGTCCGTGCGGCGCCGGGCCGTGGGGGTGACGGACGAGCGGCTGCTGGAGGCCGTTCGGGTCACCCCGCGGGCAGAGTTCGTCCCCGCCGAGCACATGGCGTCCGCGTACCGGGACACGCCAGTACCGCTCCCCCACGGCCAGGTGACCACCCAGCCCTCGCTGGTCGCCATGATGGTCTCCGCGCTCGGCCTCACCGGAGGCGAACGCGTCCTCGAAGTCGGCACCGGCTACGGCTGGCAGACCGCGCTGTTGGCCCATCTCGCCGCGTACGTGGTCAGCGTCGAGCGCTGGCCGGAACTGGTCGAGGAGGCCCGCCGCCGGCTCGCCGGGCAGGGCCACGACAACACCGCGATCGTCCTCGGCGACGGAACCCTCGGTCTGCCGGCCCGTGCTCCGTACGACGCCGTCATCGTCTGCGCGGCCTTCCCTGAGGTCCCGGAACCGCTGGTCGCACAGCTGCGGAGCGGTGGCCGGCTCGTCCAGCCCATCGGCCCGGGCGGACATGAACGGGTCGAGCTGTACCAGCGGCGGGCCCACGGCCTCGTGCACCGCGCGACGGTCACGTCGGCCTACTTCGTCCGGCTGTACGGCGCCCATGGCTACGATCAGCACTGATACGTGCCGATCAGAGTGCCGACGTCCTGTAGCTCGCGGGCCGCGGCCCGCGCCTCTCCAGGTCGCCACGGGCAATGGCGATTCTGACCGGCACGTCCTGCAGCGGAACCCGCCGCGGCTCGGCGGCGCGGGCAGCTCCTCCAACGGCACCGACAGTGGCCGGGCAAGTGACTCCCGGATCGCAGCGGCCGCCGTGTCGACGTCGCCGCCGGCGAGCCGTACGAGCAAGAGGCGTCGCGGCGCTCGGGCGGGACCGGGCCTGGCGCGTTGTACTGCGCGCAGAGCTCGGCGCACCGCTTAGAGGTCCTAACAGAAGCCGGTGATGTGTGACTGTCGGGTTGGCTGCTCGTTGGTCTGTCCGTGGGGAAGAGGGAGACGCGACCGTGGATCGTGTCGGATGAACTGTGGTTTCTGATTGAGCCGTTGCTCCCGCAGCCGGGGCCGAAGTTGGTCGCGGGGCGGCCGCGGGTGCCTGACCGTCAGGCACTCTGCGGGATCCTTTTTGTGCTGCACACCGGGATCCATGGGAGTGCCTGCCCCAGGAGCTGGGCTTCGGCTCGGGGATGACCTGCTGGCGGCGCCTGGCGGCGTGGAACGAGGCCGGCGCGTGGGACCAGCTCCACGGTGTCCTGCTGACGAAGCTGCGGGCGGCCAAGCAGCTCGACTGGTCCCGGGCGGTGATCGCCAGCCACGTGCGGGCCGCTCGAGGCCCAAAAGCGGACCGAGCCCGGTCGACCGCGCGCGTCCGGGCAGCAAGCACCACGTCCTCGTCGACGGGCAAGGGATCCCGCTCGCGGTCACCGACCGGAGGCAACCGCAACGACGTCACGCAACTGATACCGCTCCTCGCGAAGATCCCGTCCGTTCCAGGGCTGGTCGGCCGACCGCGACGGCGGCCCGGCACTCTTCTCGCCGACCGTGGGTACGGCCACGACAAGTACCGCCGACTCGTCTGGGCACAAGGCATCAAGCCGGTGATCGCCCGTCGTGGTGCCCCGCACGGGTCCGGGCTCGGCGTCCACCGGTGGGTCGTCGAGCGGACCATCGCCTGGCTCCACGGCTTCCGCCGACTACGCATCCGCTGGGAACAACGAGACGACATACACGAAGCCTCCTTCGGCCTCGCCACCTGCCTCATCACCCACCGGCACGTCCAACGCCTGTGTTAGGACCTGTTAGACCGTGTCCTATGTGGTGAGGCGGACGAGTCGCTTGTAGCAGCAGACGGCGGCGGCGGCGAGGCCGAGAAACGCCAGGTAGTTACGGGGATGTCGTTCGTCGCTGCCTCAACCCTGGTGGTCGGCGTGCCCGGCAGGCCTGACGGGCGCCGAGCGCCTGGAGCCGTAGCCATCACCGGCCTGCAACACCTCGGCCGCCGGCGACGGAGCCCGCAATGAGCCTCGTACGACGAACTCCTGCCCCCAGGGTCGGGATCCGAGGCCCGTACCGTCCGCCGGAACAGCCGACGGTAGCGGGGAAGCCCGGACCGGCTGTGGGCCGCCCGTACAGGCGACGAGGCCCCGCCGTCTGATCACGGCAGGGGCCTCCGCTGTCGCTACGGCTTCGAAGCCCCGCCTATCGGGCCGTGCCGAAGTCCTGCGTCCAGTAATCGTCGGGCTGCGCGAGGCCGACGCCGATCTCCTTGAACTCGCAGTTGAGGATGTTCTCCTTGTGGCCGGGGCTGGACATCCAGCCCGCCATGACGCTCTCGGGGGTCTCGTAACCGTAGGCGACGTTCTCGCCGTATGTGCTCCAGTTGTAACCGGCGCGCGTGATCCGGTCGCCCGCTTCCGACCCGTCGGAACCCGTGTGGGACATGTTCCGGTGGGCCGCCATGTCCTCGCTGTGATCCTGGGCGGCCTTGCTCAGCTTGGCGTTCAGGGTCACCGGGGAGCATCCGGCCTTGCTGCGCTCACTGTTGACGAGTTGCACGACGCGGGCGACATCGCCGGACGCCGGTGGCGCAGTGGACGGCGCGGCTGGCTTCGTCGCGGTGGGCTTGGGCGCCGCCGGCTTCGTCGCAGTGGGCTTGGGGGTGCTCGGTGTCGTGGTGGGGGCCTGCGACTCGCGCGGCTTCCGGTCCCACTTGTCCCCGTCCCACTCGACCCGGTCCCATCGGCGGTCGGACTCGTCCCCCTGCCACGCCTGGTCGGAATGTGCATTCTTCCAGTGGCTGTAGGAGCGGTCGTCCTGGCCCCACTGCGGGTCCATACAGGCCACGGCGACAGAGGGCACACCCACGGCCGCCAGGGCGACGGCCGCGATGGCTGTCTTCCGGTAGTGCGTCTTCTTGCGGTGCTTGCTCATCTGTGACCTCACTCGTCATCGCGGAGCGCCACCGAGAGCGGTTGGCCCGGCCTAATCTGTGTGTGACCTGCGGAGACGCCTTTGCGGGCAGCCATTCTTAGGACCGCCGCACGCGAAGGGCAACGCGCTCTTCTACTAGCTTGGGTAGTAGCGCTGAAGCACCCTTGCCATGGGATTACGGGCGTGCTGGCACACATGCGGAATGCTGCAATCCGCTTGACTGACCGTCAAAAAGCTCCCCGCACTCGAAGGCGGGCACAAGCGCCGAGAGGACAGAGGGCCACCGAGTGCCGTGCGGGGTATGTCCGTAGCGAGATGGACAAATATCCTTATGTCGCCAAGGGGCCATCTACTATCGGCGTACATGGTGTGCGGAAACGGCTGTGACGGATGTCACGGAACCATCCGTTCCGTTTCGCGTCCGACCGTGCGGCGCGGCCATCGCCTGGCGGACCGGCACGGCGTGACGGTGTGGGCGTGGACGCTGTGCGACCCAGACCGCGGCCGGGCGCACGACGGCGGCCGGAGCACCCCGGACCACTCCCGTTGCCATCCGGCGTGCGCGAACATCAGCCGCACGGACAGCCAGATCACCATGCTGCGGGGCGAGGTCGCTCGGATCGACGCCGCCGCCGAAGCCGGACTCGACCCCTCCCCCATCGCGGCCCGCGAACAGCAGCGCCGAGCCCAACTCACCGAATTTGTCCGCCGCCACCACGCCCGACAGCCGGGCGCAGACGACCCCGAGGACCCACGATGAACACCCCCGACGAGCCCGTCACCGGCCCGCATGCCGGGCCGGCCCTGGCCCAACTCGTCGGCCATGCCCTCGCCCACGCGCACTCCGACAGCGGCTCTGAGGACGTCGCGGAGGTGAAGGCCATCACCGCCCGTCGTCTGGATCCACTCGCCGATGGTCTCGATGGCGTCGAGAAGCTCCTCGAAGGTGCGGAGATCACGACGCTGCCGACGAACCGACCTGTTGCCACGTCCCAGCACTCAAGTTCCGCTTCACCGCTGCTCCAGACGATGAGCACGGCGACGTGGCCATCCGTTTCCAGCGTCACCCAGGTGCTGATCTTGGTTCGCCGTCCTCTGGCGACCGCTGACCGCCGCACCCACGGCATCACCTACTTCCACGGCTGCTATTCGGTCGGACACGACCAGCTCTGGGGGATCAACCGGCGCCGCAAGGGCATCGGCCACACTTGGGCCGCCCTGCGATCGATCCGCGCCGCCAGGCCCGACGGCACCCCGATCTACGTGATCCTCGACAACCTCTCCGCCCATCCGAACTGGAGAATCCGCAGGTGGGCGGCAAAGAACAAGGTCGAGCTGTGCTTCACACCCACCTACGCGTCCTGTGCCAACCCGATCGAGGCCCACTTCGGCCCTCTGCGACAGATCACCCTGGCCAACTCAACATCCGAACCACACCGTCCAGACCCGGACCCTGCACGCCTACCTGCGCCGGCGGAACAACAACGCCCGCCACCCCGACGTCCTCGCCGCCCAACGACGCGAACAAGCACGCATCCGCAGCGAACGAGGTGTCCGCTGGGGCCGCAGAACGCCACCGACCGCAGCCTGACGGCCCCAACCCGGCAAACCTTCCCGGTCACAGCACTAGCCGACGGCGCGGCCGTCCGCGGCCGGGGCCGAGACCAGGCAACAAGGCGGCCCGCAACGCCGGGCCGTGCCGGCGGCGGGGCCGTGACCCGGGGGGCCGTTCCGGTGGCGGGGCCGTGCCGGTGGCAGGGTCGGGCACCGTGTCCTTTCTCACCGGCCGCGACCGCACCTCTCGGCGCACACCGGTCACCCGCACCGCCCACCGCCCCGCTCACCCTCCGTGACCAGCACGTCGCGCCCATCCGCCCACACCCGCCCCCACGAGGGAATACGACAGGACACCGGGCCCGCCCACGGGCCCGTGATGCACCGGTATGCACCGGTACGCCGGCCCCGGACGGGCCGGTATCACTGCAAACGACCGTTCACCACCGCCCCATTTCCACCCCCGGAGCCCCACCTACTCGTGCGTATAGTTGCGCCATGAGCAACTACACCGGCGAACCGGCAGGTCCCGCGGTGAACGGGGTGCAGTCCGTCGACCGTGCCATCAGCGTCATGGAGATCCTCGCCCAGCGCGGCGAGGCCGGCGTCAGCGAAGTCGCCGCCGAGATCGACGTCCACAAGTCGACCGCGTTCCGCCTCCTCGTGGCCCTGGAAGCACGCGGCCTGGTCGAACAGGCCGGCGAACGGGGCAGATACCGGCTCGGCTTCGGCATCGTCCGCCTCGCCGGCGCCGTCACCGGCCGCCTCGACATCACCCAGCAAGGCCGGCCCGTCTGCGAACGCCTCGCCGAAGAAATCGGCGAAACCGTCAACATCGCCCTCCTCCAAGAACACTACGCCGTCAACCTCTACCAGGTCCGCGGACCCGGCGCCGTCGCCTCACACAACTGGGTCGGACAACTCACCCCCCTCCACGCCACCTCCAGCGGCAAAATCCTCCTCGCCCACCTCCCCCCGAAACAACGCACCACAGCCCTCGCCGCCTCCGCCATGCAAAAACTCACCCCCCACACCATCACCACCAAAACCGCACTCGAAAAAAACCTCTCCCAAGCACGGACACGCGGCTACGCCATCACCCTCGAAGAATTCGAACTCGGACTCCACGCCATAGCCGCCCCTATCCACAACCGCGACGGCGACGTCATCGCCGCCCTCAGCGCATCCGGACCCGCCTACCGCTTCACCGAACACCGCCTCCACGAAATCGCCCCCACACTCCTCAAAGGCGCCCAAGAAATCAGCCACCGCATGGGCCACCTCGGCTGAACCCACCAACAACCCACAAGAACAAGGCAGCCAGCGGTTCCGTTGCGGTCGTTGGGGCCGGGGAGCGGGCCGTCAGCCCAAAAACGCCTGCGCCGGGGCCGCTGTTTCCGCGCCCCAACGGGCAGTCACCCGCACCGCATCCAGCGCCGAGACCACATCATGCACCCGCACACACCACACACCCTGCACCGCAGCCAGAACCGACACAGCCGCGGTCGCGGCATCCCGCATCCGCGCCGGGCGCGGTTGCCCGGTCACCGGGTCAGCCAGCAGACGCCCCAGGAACGACTTGCGTGACGCGCCCACCAGGACGGGATGACCCAGCGCGCCGACCTCCCCCAGACGGGCCAGCAACTCCCAGTTGTGCTCGGGCTCCTTGGCGAAGCCGAGTCCGGGGTCGACGATCAGACGGCCGGGCCTGATCCCCGCCCGCAGCGCGGCCTCGATACGCAGGCGCAGCTCGTCGACCACGTCGGTGACGACGTGGCCATAGGCTGCGTTCGCCTGCATACGTGCGGCGTGTCCGCGCCAGTGCATCGCCACGTACGGCGTGTCGGCCCGCGCCATCAGCGGCAGCATCGCCGGGTCGGCAAGCCCGCCGGAGACGTCGTTGACCAGCCGTGCACCCGCCTCCAGAGCACGGGCGGCGACCTCGGCCCGCATGGTGTCGACGCTGACGAGCCCTCCTGCCGCGGCCAGTTCCCTCACGACCGGCAGGACACGCCGCAGTTCCTCCTCGAGAGGCGGACGTACCGCGCCGGGGCGGGTCGACTCGCCGCCCACGTCCACGATGTCGGCTCCCTGCTCCAGCAGCGCGCACCCGTGCGCCACGGCCGCCTTCGGGGCGAACGACTGCCCGCCGTCGGAGAACGAGTCCGGCGTCACGTTCACCACGCCCATCACCAGCGTCCGGCCGGGCCGCGGAAGCCCCTGCGGGTGGAGCTGCGGCACTCCCGGGCCGGCCGGGACGACGGCGGTGGCGTCGGCGTGGGTGGTGGCGCTCACGGGGATCCGGCCTTCCGTGCCGCGGCCGTGGCCAGGCGGCGGCCCGGGCGCATGGACGGGCGGGTCCGGTTCGTACCGCGGACGGCGACCGGTCGGCCCGCCCTCCGGTAGAGAGCGAGGAGGCTGCCCTCGTCCGCGGCCCCCTCCTCGATACTCACACTGTCGGCCCCGGCCGCGTAACCGGCGAACTGGATGCGCACACATCGCACTCCCTCACCCGACCGGCGAGGAACTCCTCCGACAACGAGGGCCGGTCGTAGGCGGTGGGTCTCCTCACCGACGACGAGCCGCCCGTCGTAGCCCTGCGCGCGCAGCGCACGGGCGGCCCACAGCCCCGCCGGCGAGGCACCGGCCACCGCCACACTCTTCACGCAACGCCTCCCACACGCGCGCCGCCGAGCCGTGCCACAGCGCAGGTCGGCGGAAGGTTGGGCGGGGCGTCGGACAACTCGACGCAGATCATGCCGTCCTCGACCACAACACGGTGGGTGCGCACGGGGAGCCGGGCCGGAGGCGCATCCACACCCCCGGTGCGCAGATCGAACTTCGAGGCATGCAACGGGCACTCGACCTCACACCCCTCCAGCCAGCCGTCGGCGAGCGAGGCGTCCTGGTGGGTGCACGTGTCGTCGATCGCGTAGACCTCGCCGTCCTCGGTATGGAACACCGCGACAGGCGGATCCGACTCGAGCCGGAAAGCCTCGCCAGGCGGCAGATCGGCGAGACGGCACACAGGAATCATCACGACCACCTCGGCGCGTAATACGAAACTGAATGCGCAAAGCGCAACGTCAGTCTGGGGTCGGCCCACCCTCATGTCAAGAAGTCCCCGGACACCCGGGAAATCCGCCCGCACACAACCAGCCGACAGGGGTTCACCACCGCCGAACGACCCACTTTCGGGCGAGGTCGGCGCGGCCTGGCCGCCCTGTTCTGGTCCGAGGTTCAAGGTCCGACGTCAATCCGTACGGCACCCTCCGCGTGGACATGGGCCAGCGGCTCGACCTGGCACCGGCCGCTGCCGTGCCCCGCCCGCGCACCGCGACGGACGGCGTCGGGTCTCGAACGGAGATCGCCAACCAGTAGGCTCCTTCCGCACCACGACGCAAAGGGGAGCTCGGTGGCGCGGGTTGCGGTGATCGGTGGGGGTATCAGCGGGCTGGGGACGGCGCTCATGCTTGGTCGGCGGGGCCACACGGTCACGTTGTTCGAGCAGGACGCGCGGCAGGCCGGAAAGGACCTGAACCGGGACGTCTTCCACTGGGACAGGCCCCGAATCCCGCAGGCCGTCCAGCTGAACGCCTGCCTGGCACCTCACCTTCGGCGCTCGAGTGCCGGCTGTCCCGGCAGTCGGCGGCCTCCGGATCGTGCCGGCCGCGCCGCATCACTGCACCCGCTTCATTCCCAAGGGGCGATGAGGACCAAGGGGGCCCGCTCCCTACATGCTGCCGGTGCGACAGTCACGCTGCTCACAGCGCATGACGCGATCTGCACCGCAAGAACGGGCCGCTACGCACGCCGCCGCCGCCCCCTCGACGGCTACACAGCAGCCACCGGTCCCACACGAAGTACCAGGAGCACCCCCAGGATCGAACGGAGACAACAACCGAGGACTGACCTGCGCCCCCGAGAGGTCCGGTGACCACGCGCATCGGGCGCACCGCGATCGTTCCGTCACAGCGATCCACGCCACCCGAGCGAGCCGCGGGGCCACAGCACCGCACCGCTTCCCCGAACCGGGACGCCGGGACTAGGAGGCAGTCACGCTCGCCGGTGAGTCGCACGTCGACGGACGGTCCCCTGCTCATCTCCGTCCAGGCGACATCTCCGCCGGCGGCGATCCTGTCCAGGATGCCCACGACGGTGACGGCCACCGCGAACGCAGCGCCGAGGGCCGGCTCGGCACACACATGCGGCGATCCACAACCCTGGGGCGGCTACCGCTCGCTGGTGGTGCCAGAGCGCGTACGTGCCCTTTCACGGACCGCACGACAGAACTCCGAGCAGACCAATACGGCCACAACGGCAACGGTGGTCAGCGTGGTGGCGCCGACGATGTACGGCCAGATCACGCAACCAAGCGTAGCCCAGCGTGCAGGCGCCGGGCGCAGGTCAGGGCGGTGCGGGTGTGGCCGTCAGCTGGGCCCAGGCGCGGAAGTTGCCGTGTGCGGCGTGTGGTCGGCGAAACCATGTCCGCCACTACCTGCCCCTTCCTCCAAGCGTCGACACATCGTCCCAAAGGGACCCGACCGCATCCACCGCCTGAATCCAACACCCCTCATTTTCAAATCCCCGCCCGGTACACGGCCTTCCGGCGTACGAAGGACATGGCTGCCCGACCTGCCGTCGGTTCCGCCGCCACGACGATGCGCTGCGCTCGTAGTGCTGTTGACTGCCACGGTCGGCGGCCCCGGAAAACGGTTCGACGGCTGTCCGGAGTCCTGACACAGTGGCGCACTGTGACGAACGTCGAGCTTGTGACCCACGCGGACGTGCAGCTCATGCAGGGGCTGGCGCAGCGTGTCACCGCCATTCGCCCGGAACTCGTGAACAGCGACGCGTCGTTCGGCGAGCTGGCCTGGAACTGGGGCAAGGGGCACGCCAGCGACGGCGCAAGCTGGCGGCGGCGGCTGTGGTTCTCCGGCGCGGATCTGGTGGCGTGGAGCTGGGCCCATCTTCCGCACCAGGTGAGGCGGAGCGACGGGTCGGTGAAGGATGTCACCGGCGCCTATCTGGCGTATCAGGTCCATCCCGACCACGCCGGGCTGGTTGACGAGGTGATCGACTGGTACGACGGTACGGCGGGGCACATCGAGCGTACGGTGATGCCGAGCGCCTCCGACGAGTTCGCCCTGAAACGATGGACGGCGCACGGCTATGAGACCGACCCTGCCTCGCTCGGCGACGCCGGGTCCTGGACCCAGCTCAACGAGCGGGACCTCACCGTCGTGGAACAGCCGGTACTGCCGGACGGATTCCGGTTCCGCACTGCTGACGAGGCCGGACCGAAGGCCGCGGTCCAGGCCCATGTGGACGCCTGGGCTCCCTCGACGTACACGGCCGAGAGCTACCAGGGCGTCCGGCAGACGGCGGCGTATCGCGGCGACTTGCACCTCCTGGTGGAGGCGCCGGACGGAACGATGGCATCCTCGACGATCATGTGGCTCGACGAAGCGAACAGGACCGCTGAGTTCGAACCGGTCGGGACGCATCCGGACTACCGGCGTCTGGGGCTGGGAAGGGCGATGCTTCTGCACGGGATGCATCTGGCGCGGGCGGCCGGGGCCACTCATGTGACGGTCGCCTGCCTGGGTGCGCCGGGGCATCCCGAGGCGCGCGGGCTGTACTACAGCGTCGGGTTCCGGGAGTTCACACGGGACGCGCCGCTCATCAAAGCCACGACAGCGGGCTGAGGACTGGTCGTTCGGGTGGTCGCTGGTCGGGCCACGTCGGCTCGGGCGACGTTCTGCCGCAGGCGGGTGTCGTCCGACGCGTCCCGTCTCGGTGACACGCATTGCCGTCACTTCTCGGGTTCTGGCTCAAGTTGTGTGCGGCAGCTTCGGTTCGCACCAGTGCGTGACTTACGCGTGGAGCTGGCTATGGTCTCTCGCCAGGCTTGGGTGTTGGATGGCAGCAGTTGGATGGGCTTCGAACGGGAGAAGTATCGAGGGTGCTGATCGTTTTCAGATGTCGGTCGTGCAGTGCTCCCTTGTCGAACCCGCTGGAGCAATGTGAGTGGAAGCCCCTGCCGCCCGTGAGGGGCAGGGAGCACTACACCTACGGCCCATCGACAGTGCGGGTGGGGTCCTTCTCCGATGACCCGGATCCATACGGTCCCGCTGGTTCGACTGCCACCTGGGTGATCAACCCGCTGGACGGCGTACTGCTGCGGCCCCATACGGACCCGTCTCGACGTTACGGGTGCTGCAGACTGGACGGGCTCAACGGACCGAACTTGCTGTGTGGCCGCTGCAATAGAGAGGTCGGCATCGAGATCTCCGACTGCTGGACCGAATACGACATCCGACTGTTGAGCACAGCGGTGTCAGAGAGCCTCCACCGTCGACCGACGAGTCTCGACATCAGCACGACAGCAGGACACGTTTCCGCAGCGCGGCACGCGGCACCCGGCTGAACTTCACGCTGCTCCAGCATGGCAGCAACACGTCCGGGACACACCGCAACCGCCCGCGTTCCGCACCCCTGCCCGCCTTCGCCAAGGGCGGCCGCGAGCGCTACGGCATCGCCCCGGACATCCGGGCCGACCTCGACGCCTGCCTGGCCGAGAGCGCCAAGGAGCACGGCGCGCCGCTCCCCTGAGCGCCGGCGCCGCACGCGCCTACCTGGACGTGTGCTTCTTCCACCCCTTCGACGACGGCAACGCCCGCTCCGCGTTCCTCGCCCTCGTCTTCGTCCTCGCCCGCGAGGGCGTCGCGCTCGACGGCGTTCGCCTCGTCCAGGTCCGCGCACTCCAGCAGATCGAATCCCACGATGATCTCCTTGGTCTCGCCGAACGGACCGTCCGAGACCAGCAGTTCCTTGTTCCGTACCCGTACCGTCGTCGCCGCCGTCTCGGGCACCACTGCCATGCCCTGCAGGCGCCGGCCCGCGGCGTCGTTCTCCTCCACCCACGTATCGATGTCGGGCCAGTCGCCGGTGTCCGTGTCGGGCTGGGTGTCCGTGCAGACGAACATCAGGTACTTCATCGCCAGACCTCCTTGCGCTCTTTCTCCATCGGCACCCTGGTGGCGATCGACGGACACCGATCCGGACACTTCGACGAAGAATTCCACGGCCGGCCTGTGGCCGGCAGCTGCGGTCACCGGTCCCGGCCATCGCGCTGGGCAACGCCCCCCGGGGCCGGGCCGGCTTCTGCGCCGTAGCGCTTCACCGTGCCGCTCGGCGGCCTGCTGCGGCGTCGTCGTGACCGTCCACCCCGAGGTCTGCCCGGTGTCCTCCAGGGCGCGGTGACCGGAACTCGGTGAGCAGTAGAGCGATGTCGTCGGCTCGGTACGAGGAGCCGCGCGCGTTGTGCAGAAGCCGGTCGGCGAGTTCGTCCAGCGAGTCCGCACGGGCGTGGGCCAGGGATGCTCGCAGGCGGTCGATCCCCACGTCGATATCCGTTCCGGGTTCCTCGACCAGTCCGTCGGTGTAGAGGGCGAGGACGGATCCGGGCGGCAGGGTGATTCGGGTTCCGGGATAGGCGCTCGCGCGCTCGACACCGAGCATGGGGCCGACCTCGAGGTCGAGAACATCGGTCGTCCCATCGGGGCGGCGGAGCAAGGGTGGGGGGTGGCCGGCGGTCACTGCGTAGGCGTGGTGGCCTTGGGGGTCGAGGTGTATGCAGCAGCAGCTGGCCAGCAGCCCGGTGCCGAGGTCGATGAGGGTTCGATTGACGCCTGTCATCACCTCGCCGGGCATGAGCCCTACGGCCGCGAAGGCCCGCACCGCACTGCGCAACTGGGCCATGGTGGCAGCGGCGGCGATGCTGTGTCCTTCCACGTCCCCGATCACGAGACAGACCCCGCTGTCGGTGGGGATGACGTCGTACCAGTCGCCTCCGATGTCCATTCCCCTGGTGCCGGGCAGATAGCGCACGACGCTGCGGATGCCCGGGACTACCGGCAGCCGGTGCGGCAGGAGCGCCTGCTGCAGGCCGCGCGCGAGAGCGAACTCCGAGTCGTAGAGCCGCGCTCGTTCCAGAGCCTGGGCGATCAGCCCGGCGAGTGCGGTCAGGACACCGCGGTCCCTCTCCGTGAACTGATGGATCTCGTCGAAACCGAGGACGCAGGTGCCGACAGGGCGGCTGGAGGCGATCAGCGGCAGATACGCCCACGAGCTCACCTGGCCCATGGGGATGCCCGGGTAGCCCCGGGAAAGTTCCTTCTGTGACTCGATGAAGAGCGGAGCGCCGGACGTCAGGGTCTCCGTGCCGGGCAGGCGGGCGTGCAGCGGTACGCCCTCCAGCCAGTCCAGGAAGTCCTCGTGGTGGCCGGTGTGAAAGAGCCGGTGCATCGTTCCGTCGCGGACCACATAGATCGCCAGTTGCTGGCCTCCGAAGGCCGGGAGGAGCTGGTCGGAGACGACCTCACAGACTTCACGGGCCGTGACGGCCTCTGTCAGTGCGCTCCCCAGCTGCAGGACGTGGTACATGACGCCCAGGCGCGCCGGCGCGGTGGCGGGTGCTGCGGCTGCCGAGGAGGCGGGACGCGTCGATTCCGGGGGTGGCCGACGGACGGGCACGATCCGGCCGGTCACTCCGTCCGCCTCCGGATGGAGCGAGAAGGACAGCCATCGGTCGGGCGGACGGCAGGCGAGGAAGGAGGACGGCTCCTGCGAGATCATCGCGAACCGGTGCCGGTGCTCGACGTCGGGATCGGAGAGCCACGGCAGCACATCCCAGAGGAACTGGCCCAGCAACTCGTCGCCGGACGCGCCCAGCAGTCGCAGGGCACTGTGGTTGGCGTAGGTGACACGTCCGCCCGGAGCGAGGGAGAACACTCCCTCCCGCAGCCGTTCGACCGCTGCCAGGGCCGTGTGTCCGGCCCGGGCATCGACGACCGCGCCGACCAGGGGGGTGCCTGCCCGCGTGTCGTCGGCGTCCGGCACGCGGCCCCACAACTCGACCGTGCGGTACCCCTCGCTCCCGTACTGGTGATCTCGCAACCGTAGGCGCCTGCTGGTGGTCCGGCCGTCCTTGGCTTCTCGGGCCCAGGCTCGGAAAGCAGCAAGATCGCCGGGGTGAAGGCACGAAGTAAGCGTTTCGGCCCGTCCGTCGAAAGCACGAGGGTCGAGACCGAAGATCGCACACAGCTCGTCGTCCACGGTGAAGATGCCGGTGACGAGGTCCCACTGGAACAAGCCGACCCGTACGGCAGCTCCCGAGGGAGTCGGGATCTCGACGGGGGCCGTTCCCTGCTCGCATTCCACAGGATCGCCGGTACGGTCGCGGAGTGCGGCCAGGGAGTCACCGAGCCGGTTCGCGACACTGCGCAGGTGGCGGCGCTGGGCCTTGGACAGCCCCTCGCTGCCTGGGGATGCCGCCCAGACGGTCGCCAGCGATCCGAAGGTCTCTCCGCCTGCGCCCACGGGCACGGAGCAGGAGCCGAACGCGTACGGCACGGCCACCGCGAGCTGGGGATGCCGGCGCATCGTCTCCTCTGCGTTGGCCAGATGGACCGTGCGCCCGGTCCTGTACGCCGTGGCGACCGGGATGGGACTGCTCACCGAAATGAGCCGCCAGCCACCGAGCAGGGAGGGTGGCACGCCGCACGTCGCGGCGAGCACGATCGAACGGCGGTCGCGGGAGCGCAGAAAGACACTCCCTGCGTAGGCGCCGGTTCTTTCGACGGCTTCGACGACGGCTGCAGCGAGCAGATCCTCACGCTCCGCCGTCTCGCCGACCGCCATCCTGTGCATGCTTCCAGTGTGCGCAGTGCAGCACAGGTCAGCTCGGCGGCAACCCAGCGTGACGATCCGAGTGGCGATCGCAGGCCGGCGACCAGCAGAAGCGGGCCACCCCCGATCGCTCCGTGCGGATCGCCGGGGACGGTCCAGCGCACCGCGAATCCGGCAACTCACGGCGCTGCTGGAAGGCCCCGTCGATTTTGAACGGCCATGTCCCGCCCGCCGGGTCGGGCGGGACATGGCCGACGCTATGGCGAAGACGTCCCCTCCAGGCATGATCGCAGCTGTTCCCGAAGGGCCGGGAGGGTGGTTGCATCGCAAGACATGACAACCACGAGCCTGCTGAGTTCGATGCCTTCGGCGCGTTGTGTGAAGGACCAGCGCTGACCTGCCCGCAGCAGGGTCGTGAGGAGGAGCCGCCGTCCGGCGGCATCGCGCGACAGCACCTCATCCGCAGCCTCGACGATCAATACGTATTGGTCGGCAGAAAGCCACTTCAGATCGCGCAGACAGTCGGAGAGGGCATCCCAATTCCACCCGAAATAGTCAGGCAGCCCGAGCCGGTCGTAGAACTGCTGGAAGACAGCATCCGTGTCGGGCATCCTGCGGCCGTCGAGACGCGCTACGTACGTCCTGCCGCTCAAGGGAAGCAGTAGATCGACAGGCAGGGCGCCTTGCTCCGGAATTACGTGCAGCCAGGGCACGGTGTGCAACGCCATCCCTCCCTCCCGTGGTCCACGCCGTCGACAGCCGGCAGCGCAGAGCTGCAGAGTCCAAGGTTTGCCCCGCGAACGATCTCGGGCGTCTCGCTGACTTGCTGTCTCTTCGATTGCCCAGCGAGGGCACAGTCTTCCAGGGACGGGCTCCATGGCAAGTCCCTGCAGACCGGGTGCCGCGCGCCACTGCGCTTTCTCAGCCGATGGTGACGACCCGCGCCCACGGCGGTGCGGTGTCGTCCGGGACGTAGTCGGGGTTCTCCTCGTTCAGGGCGCGGGCGTGGCGAGGGAACAGGCCGACGACGGTGCGGCAGGGCGGCTGCGCGGAGGGCCACGGTGTCTGGCCGTCCGTCAGGGCGACGATCACGTCCGGGCGTGGCCGGGAGCGGAGCGCCCGGGTGAAACCGGAGCGCAGATCCGTTCCCCCGCCGCCGAGCAGTTCGATGCTCTCGGCGCGGCAGAGCGGGACGGCGACGCCGGCCGCCGCGTCGCAGGAGATCACGGAGACCAGGTCGCGCCGCCCGCCCACCGCCCGTGAGATCGCCGCCACCTCCAGCAGCGCGCTGCCCAGCTCGGCGTCGCTCACCGACCCGGAGGTGTCGATCACGACGCAGACCCGGGGCGGCTTGCGGCGAAGGCTCGGCAGCAGCACACCGGGGACACCGGCCGAGCGCCGGGACGGACGCCGGTAGCTGTGGTCCTCGCCCACCCCCGGCGCGCCCGCCGCCGAGCGGACCGCCGCGCCCAGCAACTGCCGCCATGGCTGGGGTGGATGGAATGCCTCGTCCGCCCATCGGCGCCACCCTTCCGGCGCGTCGCCCGGTTGGCCCTTGATTCCCTCCGCGACCCGGAAGCGGACCGCGTCCTGCTGCTGCCTGGTCAGCCCGTGTGCCCCGTCGGGCCCCAGCTCCCACGGCCGGTCCTGCCCGTCGGCGCCACTGCCACAGTCCAGCCAGGCCAGGTCCGCGGCGATCCCGGACATCGACGCCGTACGCAGGTACTCCTCCATCAGCAGCCCGTCGGGCAGCCGCAGCAGCGACGGCCGCACAGCCCCGGTGGGCAGGGGCAGACCGTCCCCGTAGATGTCGTCGTTGATCTCGAAGTCGGCGGCGATGTTCCGCCGCAGCCTCTCGCCCGGCCCGTACTCCTCGTGCTCCCGCGCATACCGCTCGCCCCGCCCATGGTGGTCCCGGATCAGATGGGAGACCTCGTGCACCCAGACGCCCGCCAGCTCCTCCACCGGGGTGCGCGCCACGAAGCCGGGCGAGACGTAGCAGCGCCAGTGTGCGTCCACCGCCATCGTCGGCACCGACCGGTCCTCCACGACGTGCAGCGCGAAGAGCGCGCCGGCCAGGTAGGGCCGGACCTTCACCGCGTGCAGCCGGGCGGCCATCAACTTCTCCATGTCCAGCGGGAGTCCGGGCCGGTCGGCCCGCCCGTCGGAGCCGGCCGGCGACTTCGGCACGGTGGCCCGCACGGGGCGCGGCGGCGCGGGCGGGGACATCGGGCGCGGAAGCGGGCGCGGCCCCGGACGCTTCGCGGCCCCCGTCATCGGCGCGCCCCCGTCGCCCGCCGGGCGTCCGCCGCCGCCGCGACGCGCCCCACCGAGCGGTCCGCCCGCCGGGCGAGACCGATCACCCCGGCCAGCCGCTCCACCGCCTCCGGCACCTCCCAGTCGTCGCGCCGCAGCGCGGCCAGCGCCGTCGCCGGGGCGACCAGCAGGTCGGGGGCTCCCGTCTCCAGCGCCCGGACCAGTACGGCCCACCCGGCCTCCCACCGCTCCCGCTTCGGCCGAGCCCCGACGGCGGCGACCACCGCCTCCAGCGCCGCCTGACGCAGATCGCCCCGCTCGGGCAGCACGGCGGAGGCCGGATCGGCCAGCAGTGACTCCGGGTCCGGCAGCTCCATCCGGTCCAGGTGGGCGAGGAGTTCGAGCCCCGGCCCGTCCCCCACCGCGCCCCGCACCAGCAGCGCGAGCACCTCCCGTGAGACGGAGGCCGCCGTGCCGAAGGCCAGCAGGGTCAGCGCGGCGTCCCAGCTCCGGGGCGAGGGCCAGGCACCGCCGCGCCGCGTCTCGGTGCTCGGCAGCCGGTGGATCAGCGTCGGCCGGGCTCGCAGGAAGCCGCAGACGGCGCGCCGGGCGAAAGCCACCGCCTCCGGGAGCCGCTCCGGCACCAGCCGGGGCAGCTCCGCCCGGGGCCAGACCCCGCCCAGCCCGCGCACCACCACCTCCCGATCGTGCACCCAGTACAGATGCACGAACCGGTTGGCCAGCGGCGGGCTCAGCTCCCACCCGTCCGCCGCCGACGCGCGCGGATTGGCGGCGGCCACGATCCGTACACCTGGGGGCAGTTGGAGCGCACCGACCTTCCGCTCCAGGACGACCCGGAGCAGTGCGGCCTGGACGGCCGGGGTGGCGGTGGAGAGTTCGTCCAGGAAGAGCAGCCCCCGCCCGGCCCGCACGAGCTCCACGGCCCACTGCGGCGGCGCCATCGGCACCCCCTGCACCGCCGGGTCGTCGCCCACGATGGGCAGCCCGGAGAAGTCGGACGGCTCGTGGACGCTGGCGATCACGGTCGTCAGTGGCAGGTCGAGGGAGGTGGCGAGCTGCGTCAGGGCAGCGGTCTTGCCGATGCCGGGCTCGCCCCAGAGCAGTACGGGCAGGTCGGCCGCGACGGCCAGGGTGAGCGCTTCGAGCTGCTCGTCGGGGCGCGGCTCGGTGGTGGTCGTCCGCAGGAGGGTGAGGAGGTCGTCGGCGAGGGCGATGTGGGTGCCGGTGACGGATGCGTCGGCGGGGGTGGGTGCGTGCGTGCCGGCGGTCGGGGTGACGGGGGCGGGCAGGAGCGTGCTGGAAGTCATGGGCATCACCTGGGGTGGGGTAGGGGAACGGAACGACCCGTCCCGGATGTCGTGGGGTGCGGCGTCGGATGCGCAGTGCGGAAACGGGCTTCGGTGGGGCAGCAGGTCAGCAGGCCAGGCCGGTGCGGGGCCGGGTCCGGCTGATCCGCTTGCGGCGCATGACGGGAGGCATACGGCGGTCGAGCCGGGGACGGTGGCCCGCCTCCGCATGCCCCACGTCCGAGGCGTTTCCGGCCCCTCGCGCACCGGCAGCGGGGTGCACGGCGACCAGCCCCGAGCGGAACAGCCCGTGCTCGATCCGGCGAGTCGTGGCCGACTCCAGTTCCTCCCGGAGCGGACCGTCGCGCAGGACCGCACCGGGACCGAGCAGCGCCTCGACCACGGCCAGCGCCCCGGCGACGTCACCGTGGCCGAGCCGCTCACGTACCGCGGGCAGTGCCTCCGGGTTTCGGTGCACCGCGTCGATCGCCCGCAGGCAGGGCAGCGCCGGACCGCCGAGCGCTACCAGCAGTTCTTCCCGGCGCAGTTGGGCCGGGTCGTGATCGATCGCCGTCAGCACCCCGTCCCGCAGCGCGATCCGGTGGACCTCGCCCCGGCACTCCACCCGGTGCGGATCGCCGGGCTCGGAGGCGGGGCCGGCCACGGGTGCCGAGCCGTACGCCGCCAGTGCTGCGGCGACGAGCGGATGCAGCCGCTCGGCCGCGACCAGTCCGGCCCGCAGCAGCTCCAGATCCGGAAGGACCCGGGCCGCCGCCTCCGGCAGCACCGGAAGCGCCGCGACAACCTGGGGCGGCAGCGACGCCTCCTGCAGCGGCCGGAACGTCGGGGCATGACTGTCGTCGGGAGCGACGAGTTCGAGCACGGCGCGGCTCCGCGCGCCGAGCCGCACGGTGAAGGCCCCGTGAGGGCGCGCCTCTGCCCGCAACAGCAATTCCGCCTCGGCGGCCCAACATGCCACCGCCCACGGGGAATCGTGGTCGGCGGGTCGTCCGGGTCGATCCGGCAGACCTGGCGGGTCCGGCAGTACTGGCCGGCCGGGTGCGTGGGACCGCTCGGGGGGCGCCGTGGACGGTGCCTCGCCCGCACCGCACCGCCGCGCCAGTTCGCCGATCCGCCCGGAGTCCCAGAGATGCCGGTGCAGGTCGAGCCGGAAACGCCGGTCGGGATGCGGGTGTGGATGCGGATGCGGATGCGGATGGTGCGAGGGGGCGCCGTTTCCGGGCCCCTCCCACAATGCCAGGGACATCCGCTGCCCGGCGTCCGCCCAGGCCGGCGGCGTCCGCACCACCAGCTGCAGCGGCGCAGCACCCGAACTCCGGTAATGCGCCAGAGAGATGGTGAGGCCGGGCCGGAGCCGCCCGTCGGGGGCGATCCGGGGCATGTGCCAGCGGAGAAGATCCGGCGCCAGCCGACGCAGATCTGCACGGAGGCGGGTGACGAGATCGGTGCCGTGGCGGTCGCGCACGGCGCGCAGATCGAAGTCGACGTCGATCCGGGCGGCGGCGCAAGCCCCCGCCCAGTCACCGACCGCACGCCGTGCGGTCGCGGTCTCGATCATGGACGGTGGCACGGCGTACTCGCGCACGCGCTGCCACATCAACAGGCGGGTCGGAATCCTGTTCGCGAGGTGATGTGCCATCAGCACTCACCTTGCACGAACGATTCCCCCAATCCGTACGAGGAGAAGTTCTTCATCGCCGGCATCGTAACCACCCCGATGATGATCTGTCAGCCTGCTTCCTATTCGTTGAGCATTGCTGCTCGGATCGGATGGTTCGCTCTCCGCACGGGGTGCTGGAGTCCTGGACCGGCAGTCTGGTCCGGTGGCGATCGGCTCGTCCCTGGATGATCTGCTTCACTCGCGTGTGCGGGGTGTGCAGGGAGATGTCAGGGTCTCCGTCTCGTTCCAGGACGTTGATCGCTCCCGCGTGGTCTGCCTGCCACACCACCCCGCACCCTGACCGGGTGCAGTGAAGCCGGTCCCCGTGGCGCTTGCCGAGGATTCGGCAGCAGGGGACGACTTGTGAGGTGTAAGCCGCGTTGACCAGCGTCAGCGTAGAACCTCTGCGCTCTGACACGCTGTTAAGTGCCTCGGCTGTGACGCCCTTGGTCCAGGCGGCGAGGCGGCGGTTGGTGTTCTTGCCCAGCTTCTTCCGGGAGACGAAGCTGCGGGTGAGGTCTTCGGCCACCAGGTGGGCGGCTTTGTCGATGACCGCGTGGACGGCGGTGAAGGTGACCGTGCGCACGCGGGACTCGAAACGGCTGCGACGGCGGTTGCGCTTGATCGTGCCGAGGTTGCTGGCCTGGATGCGGTCGGCTTTCGCGTGGTCACCGGCCTTGCGGGCCTTCTCGGCAACGGAGCGGATCTTGGCACGGCGGGCGTTCTTGGTCTTGAGGGAGTCGGACTCTTCCCGCAGCAGGACGCCCAGTTCGGTGCCGTGGTGGTCGCCGTCGGAGTCGGCCAGAACCTCGGTGTAGCCCTTGTCCACGCCGACCTTCGCGGCGCCGCAGGGCCGGGTTTCACGCAGATCGGGGGCGTCGATGGCGTAATGCACCTCGAGCCGGCCACCGCGCAGGATCAGTCGCAGCGTTCCCGTGGGTGCGACGGTGGTGTTCAGCGGGATCGCGATCTTCTGCCTGCGCCCCAGGCCGGGGATGTCGATCCACACATTGCCGTCGGCCATCCGCCAGACGTTGTACTGGTCGGAGCGGACCACGATCTGATTCGCCGTCCGGCTGACGCCGTGACGCACGTGCCGGCGCATCTGCCGGGCGAGGAAGCTGTCGTCCTGCCACCGGCCGTACTTCAGGTCGGCGTACGCCTTCTTGCGTTTCGACTCGTCCTTGTAGCGGCGGTGGACGGCCTTGCGGACCTTCACCTTCCCGGCTTCGCGGTGGGCGGCGATGTCGGCCACCGCGTCGCGGACGGTCTCCTTCCACGCGTTGGCGAGCACGCCGAAGGTCTCGGCGGTGCCATCCTGCATCCACTGATCGCGGATCGTGCGGTCCTTGACGCCATCACGGACAGGGGAGCCGTACCGCGCCCACACCATGGCCCGCACCCGGCCGAGACGACGCGCCTGCTCGTCGAGCTGGGCGTACTTCCCGGCGTTGAGGCCACGGCTGTAGGCGATGCGGGTGACCTTCACCGGCCACCACCGAGCTCGTCCTTCAGCGTCTTCTCGTAGCGGCGCAGGCCGTACAGGCGGCAGGAGAAGGTGTGCACGATCGCCAACAGGTCGTCCACGAGCTCCTGCTGAGGAGACAGCGACTCGGCGTTCGCGATGACGATCTCGCACCCATGGCGCTCGGCTACATGCTCGATGAAGTCGAACCCGAACCGGGCGAGCCGGTCCTTGTGCGCGATCACCAGCCGGGTGATCTCACCGGCCTCGATGCGGTCCATCAGAGCGAGGAACTTCTTCCGGCGCAGGTTCATCCCGCCGCCGATCTCCTGCACCCATTCGTCCACCGCGATACCCGCACCCAGACAGAACGTCTCCATCGCCGCAACCTGCGAGGCAAGGTCGTCTTTCTGCCCAGGCGAAGACACACGGCAGTACACCACCGTGACACGGTGCGCATGAGCGGCGATCCCGAGAGCAGCACGTACGTCGCCCTCGGTGAAGTACCGCTGACCGGTCGGAGTCCGCTTCGGCGTGATACGCCCCTCGGACTCCCAGCGCCGGACGGTCGACGCGGACCGTCCGATGCGCTGGGCAAACTCGGAGATGCGATACTTCCTGCTCATATGGGCAACTATAGCAAGGGCTGGGAAGGAAATTGACCACTCGTCAGAGCCCCTCTTGATCGCCGATCACCTTCCATTTCCTTCGGCATACGACGCACGACGCAACGCCCGGAGCCCGCGGCGGGTTCCGCCGTCGCCGCCCGCTACTGGCCGTGCGGACCCGGATTCGTCGGGAATCCGCATGCTGTCGGCGGCTTCGTTCGTCTTCCTCGCCGTCCGGACGATGTCCGCCGGCCCGCACGACGACGACTTCCAGTCCGAGATCATCCGGCCGATGGCTGGGCGCGGGAGCGCGACCGAGGCCGTCGCGCGCGTTCTGCCCGGCTCATCCTGACCGCGGTCATGCGGATGGCAGTCGTGCGGCCTGGTCCGGGCGGGCCCGCTTGTCGTCCACCTGAATGCCCGATGGTGTCCGCCGGGACAGCGCTCCGTACCGGTTTCCCTCCCGCTTCATGCCCGAATCTGTTTACTTCCCTCCAGGGCAGGCGTAACATCCGTGAAAACCACAGGTTCGGTCATGGAAACGGATGCAAAACCACATGCCCCTCGCGATGCGGGCACGCTCCGGGCGGAGTACCGCTCGACGCCGTCTCCTGCTCGGACCCGTCCGCCGGGGCACAGCGCCGTGCCCTCCCGCTGACCCGACGTACACCTCGTCCCCGCACCCCTTGTAGGAGGGCCTCCCCATGCCTCAGCGCACAGTCGTCATCGGTTCGCGCTCCGGACTGCACGCCCGGCCGGCCTCCCTGTTCGTCCAGGCCGCGGCCCGTCAGCCGGTCAAGGTGACCGTGGCCCGTGACGGACAGCCCCCGGTCGACGCGCGCAGCCTGCTGTCCGTGCTCGCCCTCGGAGCCCAGCACGGTGAGCCGCTCGTACTGGCCGCCGAAGGTGACGGCGCCGACGCCGCGATCGAGGAACTGGCCGCGCTCGTCGCCGCCGACCTCGACGCCAAGGAGCAGGCGTGACCCGAAGGACCGCCGTGGCGCCCGTGCTGATGCGCGGCATCCGTGTCGGCGGCGGCAGCGCCGCCGGCCCGGTCGCCCGCATGGCGCCCCCGCCCGCCCTGCCCACGCCGCGCCTCGTCGACGCGGCAGACGCCCCTGCGGAGGCCGCCGCGGCCCGCGCAGCGCTGGCCGACGTCGCGGCCGACCTCGAGCAGCGCGCGGCAGCCGTCGGCGGTGAGGCGGCCGAGGTCCTGTCGGCACAGGCGATGATGGCCGCCGATCCTGCCCTCGCCGACCGGGCGGAGTCGCTCGCGCACGACGGCAGAGACGCGGCGCACGCGCTGGACGCCGCGTTCGGCGCGTTCCGCTCCTCGCTGCTGGCGGCCGGCGGCTACTTCGCCGAACGCGTCGCCGACCTCGACGACCTCCGCGACCGATCCGTGGCACGGGTCCTGGGCCTGCCGATGCCCGGCCTGCCCGACCCCGGCCGTCCCCACGTCCTGGTCGCCGACGACCTCGCGCCCGCAGACACCGCTCTCCTGGACCCGGCGCAGGTTCTCGCCCTGGTGACCGAGCGCGGCGGGCCGACCAGCCACACGGCCATCCTGGCGAAGATCCTGGGGCTGCCCGCCGTCGTCGGCTGCGCCGATGCCGCCGCGCTCACGGACGGACGGCAGGTGCTGGTGGACGGAGACGCCGGTACGGTCGTGGCCGATCCGGAGCCGGTCGCCGTCGCTGAGGCCGCCGCACGCGAGGAACGCCGGCGGAGCGACGCGGCACTCGTCAGCGGCCCGGGCCGTACGGCCGACGGCCATGCGGTGAAGCTGCTGGTGAACCTGGGTGCGCTGCACGAACTTCCGGCGGCCGCGGCAGCCGACAGCGAGGGGGTGGGGCTCTTCCGTACCGAGTTCCTCTACCTCGACCGCGCCCAGGCACCCACCGTCGACGAACAGACCACCGCCTACCGCAAGGTCTTCGAGGCGTTCGCCGGACGACGTGTCGTCGTACGCACGCTGGACGCCGGAGCCGACAAGCCACTGCCGTTCGCCACCGCACCGGACGAGCCCAACCCGGCGCTGGGCGTACGCGGACTGCGCACCGCACGCCGCGATCCGCAGCTGCTGAGGACGCAGCTGGCTGCCATCGCCGCCGCGGCCGAGGGCAGCACGGCCGAGGTGTGGGTGATGGCGCCCATGGTGTCGCTGCCGACCGAAGCGGCTGAATTCACCGAACTGGTGAGGTCCCACGGGCTGCGCACGGCCGGCGCAATGGTGGAGGTCCCGGCGGCAGCGCTACGGGCCGGGACCCTCGCGCGCAGCTGCGACTTCTTCAGCATCGGCACCAACGACCTGGCCCAGTACGCGTTCGCCGCCGACCGCATGCTCGGTGACCTGGCCGATCTCCTCGACCCGTGGCAGCCCGCGCTGCTCGACCTGGTGCGCGCCACCGCCCAGGCGGGTGCCGAGCACGGCCGTCCCGTTGGGGTGTGCGGGGAGGCGGCATCGGATCCGTTGCTGGCGCTGGTCCTGGTCGGTCTGGGCGTCACCAGCCTGTCGGCCGCCCCCGGCTGCCTGGGCGACATCCGGGCCGCCCTGGCGGCCCACAGCCTCGACGACTGCCGCCGCCTCGCAGCGATCGCCCTCGCGGCAACGGAGGCGGCGGACGCCCGTCAAGCGGTACGGGCGGCGTCCTCCGCGGGGCTCGGCACGGCCTGAGCCCGCCGGCGCGGGAAGCCTCCGCCGACCACACCGGGACGCGGGACCGATGGACCATCGGTTCCCGCGCCCGGCCGGGAGCCACGCCCGGCCTCGGAGGCGCGGGCCTCCTCGGGGCGGGTCAGGCGTGTCGGGCAGTTCGACGAGGAGCGCGGCACGTTGCGGCAGGTGAGTTGGCTGGGTACGTCGGTGACCCGGCCGGGTGTGGTACGTCCCGGTAGATCTCGTCGCAGCCGTGGTGGATGGCAATCCGGTCGGCGGCGTCGGTGTTGTCGGAGGTCCCGGCCTGGTCGGTGCGGACTGCGGCGGCGGGCGAGTCGACCTCGGTTTTCTCCTCCCCTCGCACGCCGCTCACCACCGTAGGGGCCTCTCCCCCACCGCCCGAGGCCGGGCACGCTCGCCGATCGGCGCCGCGTCCGTAGGTGGACGATGTGGGAAGTGGGTGCCGGGTGGCCCACGGCTCGGCGCGCAGCGTCACGCCGGAGCCTCGGTGGGCCCGGGCTGGTGCCGCGGCGTACGGCGCCGCCGCCGATGCAACTACGTTGGCAGCGCCTGGCGGTGGGAGCCTACGCGGCGGTGTCGGCCTGCCCGGCCCGCTGGGCTCGGCGGCCGTGTCGCCAGGAACGCTGTTCACCGGCCCTGCCATGTTCCACCCGGACGCCGGCCACCTCGACGCGGACCGTACGGTCCGGGCGGTGTCGACGTCGCCGCGTCCCTGGGCGCGGCGTGCCTGCCGTCGGGGGCGGCCGGAGGCCCCGCTCCCGCGAAGAAGGGCGCCCGGCACGAGTCACGTCCTGGGTGAGCCGCCGGCTGAGCGGCCTGGACCCGAGCCGGTCGCCGAGCAGAGCTGCCTCTCCACCATTGACGGCCGACGAGGACTTCGTCATCGTCCGCCTGGACTCCGTGGTCGTCGCCTCACCGTGCCCCGGGCACGGAGGAATGTTCGCTCACCCCATCGGGTCGCTCCTCGTGGCCCTGGTGCAGGGCGGCACGGCGCACCCGCGCTTCACGTTGCGCGAACTAGACTCCGTAACTCCGAACTGCAGTAAGGAATCATCCCCATGCAGCAAGTGAAGGCCGTGGTCGCCGGAGGCAAAGGGCAGCCGGTCTCCGTGGAGACGATCAACGTGCCCGACCCGGGCCCGGGCGAAGCACTCGTGAAGGTGCAGGCGTGCGGCGTCTGCCACACCGACCTGCACTATCGCGAGGGTGGCATCAACGACGAGTTCCCCTTCCTGCTGGGACACGAGGCGGCCGGCGTCGTCGAGGCCGTCGGCGACGACGTCACCGGTGTCGCACCGGGGGACTTCGTGATCCTCAACTGGCGCGCGGTCTGCGGCGACTGCCGGGCGTGCCGCCGGGGCGAGGCGCAGTACTGCTTCGCTACCAAGAACGCCACGCAGAAGATGACGCTGGAGGACGGGACCGAGCTGACGCCGGCGCTCGGCATCGGGGCGTTCGCCGAGAAGACCCTGGTCGCGGCCGGGCAGTGCACGAAGGTCGACCCGTCGGCCCGGCCCGCCGCGGTCGGACTGCTCGGCTGCGGCGTGATGGCCGGCCTCGGGGCCGCCATCAACACCGGCGGGGTCACCCGCGGCAAGTCCGTCGCGGTCATCGGCTGCGGCGGAGTCGGTACGGCGGCCGTCACGGGCTCCGCGCTGGCAGGTGCCGGCCGGATCATCGCGGTCGACATCGACCCCAAGAAGCTCGAAGCCGCGAAGAGGCTGGGCGCGACCCACACCGTCGACGCGTCCGGCACCGACCCCGTCGCGGCGATCCAGGAGCTCACCGGCGGCTTCGGCGCCGACGTCGTCATCGACGCCGTCGGCCGCCCGGAGACCTGGAAGCAGGCGTTCTACGCCCGCGACCTCGCGGGCACCGTGGTGCTGGTCGGCGTGCCGACACCGGACATGAAGGTGCCCGACATCCCGCTCATCGACATCTTCGGCCGCGGCGGCTCGCTCAAGTCGAGCTGGTACGGCGACTGCCTGCCGGAGCGCGACTTCCCGATGCTCGTCGACCTCTACCAGCAGGGCCGCCTCGACCTCGACGCCTTCGTCACCGAGGAGATCGGGATGCGGGACGTCGAGGCGGCGTTCGAACGGATGCACCACGGCGACGTCCTGCGATCGGTGGTGCTGTTCCCGTGACACGGATCGGCCACGCCGTCTCCCGCGGCACCTTCAGCCTCGACGGCCAGACCTTCGACGTGGACAACAACATCTGGGTCGTCGGCGACGACACCGAGTGCGTCGTCATCGACGCCCCGCACAGCGTCGCGGACATCATGGCCGTCGTGGGCGACCGCGAGGTCAGGGCCATCCTGTGCACCCACGCGCACGACGACCACGTCCGGGTCGCGCCCGCACTGCGCGAGCGGGTCGGCGCACCGATCATGCTGCACCCGGACGACAAGCCGCTGTGGGCGCTGACGCACCCCCACCGGACCTGGGACGTCGACCTGTCCGACGGAGCGGAGATCCGCGTGGGCGACACAACGCTGCGGGTGCTCCATACGCCGGGCCATGCGCCCGGCGCGGTCTGCTTCCACGCGCCGGACCTCGGATGCGTCTTCACCGGCGACACGCTCTTCCAGGGCGGTCCAGGGGCGACGGGACGGTCGTACAGCGACGAGGACCTCATCAAGCAGTCGATCCGTGCGCGGCTGTTCGCGCTGCCGGACGACACGGTCGTGCACACCGGCCACGGCGACGACACCACGATCGGAGAGGAAAGGGAGCGGCTCGGCCCGGGCGGCGGACGCCAGGGCAGTCCCTGAAGCCGGACGCATGTATCCGGGGCCGTGGGCGAGTCGTGCAACTCGCCCGCGGCCCCGGCTCATTGTGTGCTCCCCACGGGCTTGAGGTGGGCACCCGGGACCACGGAGAACTGCGCCGGGTCGCGCATGCGACAGATGGCGGACCTGTCAGTCGGCGGCGGGCTGCTGCGGAGCGGTATGGAGGTGGCGGGCGTTCATCGGACCGCTCACGCTTGTTCGCGCTCAAAACAGCCCACTTACTGATCGTTTCAGAATGAGTTGGGCTGCGGTTCTTGTGCTCGACGATCTTGGTCGGCAGGGTGTCCGGGGTGCGCGCTGATCTTGTTCCTGACGACCTGTGGGAGCGGGTGGCCCCGCTGCTGCCGCCCGCTCCTGAGCGGCGCCGCCGCTATCCCGGGCGGCTGCGCGTTCCTGACCGAGCGGCACACGCCGGCGTCATGTATGTGCTGCGGACGGGTGCCGCGTGGCGTGATGTTCCCGCGGAGACGGTGGGCTGCTCCGGTGTGACGGCCTGGCGTCGGCTGCGAGACTGGACCGAGGCCGGCGTGTGGCCGCGCCTGCATGCAGCCCTGCTGACCGAGCTGCGCCGCGCCGGTTTGTTGGATCTGGACGACTGGTCCGTGGATGGGTCGCACGTCCGGGCCCTCAAAGGGGGGATCACGTCGGCCCCTCACCCGTCGACCGCGCCCGCCCCGGCTCCAAGCACCACCTGATTGTCGACCGTCACGGAACTCCGCTCGCCGTCACCCTCACCGGCGGCAACCGGCACGACGTCACCCAGCTCCTGCCGCTACTCGACGCCGTCCCGTCGATCCGGGGCCGGCGGGGACGTCCCCGCCGCAAGCCCGGGCGCCTGTATGCCGACCGGGGCTACGACTTTGACAAGTACCGCCACCTGCTGGGGAAGCGGGGCATCAAGCCGTTGATCGCGCGACGCGGCGTCGCCCACGGTTCTGGACTGGGCAAGGTGCGTTGGGTCGTCGAGCGTGCCGTCGCCTGGCTGCACCAGTTCAAACGGCTCCGCACCCGCTACGAACGACGCGCCGATCTCCACCAGGGCCTGCTGGAACTGGCCTGCAGCCTCATATGCCTGCGCCGCCTGCGAACCTCATCCTGAAGCGATCAGTTGGCTACCATACCAGCGCAGCCGCCAGAGGTCGAAGACTTCGCTCCCGTCGGCTGCGAAGTCCACATCGACCTCAGAGCCGTTGTCGCACACGAAGCGGCACCCTGCCCCATGAACCGCATAGGAGTAGGTGCCGACCTGCCCACTCCGGTTGATCCGGCGCGAACGGGCCAGGCCGAGGACATCTGCCAGTCGCTCAAGCAAGGGGATCGCCACCCTCATGGCCTCGTCAATCGCGTTCAGAGCGTGGACGTAACCGAGCACGAGGTCCCGTGCAGCCCCAATCCGTTCCATATGGCGTCATCCCCCCTGAGCCCGTGGCTGAAGGGATTGTTCCATGGGGCCGCCAGCGTTTCCGCAGGACGGCATTCTGAAACGATCAGTTACTGACGCCGCCGGGCAAGGACGCAGAACTCGTTGCCTTCGGGGTCTGCCAGGACAACCCACGACTGGTCACCCTGACCGATGTCGACACGCCGTGCGCCAAGAGCCACAAGGCGCGCCACCTCGGCCTGCTGGTCATCAGGCCTCAAGTCGAGGTGCAGTCGGTTCTTCACCGTCTTGTTCTCCTCAACTCGGCCGAAGAGCAGCCCGGGCAGGCGCTCCGGCTCCGGGCGAATCTCGAACTCTTCAGCGGAGGAGTCCACCACAACCCAACCAAGAGCCTCGGCCCACCACTGCCCCAAGGCCACCGGATCTACCGAGTCAATGATTACCTGCTCCCATTCCAAGGTCATCCGCCGAGCTTAGACCTGCCAGGAGTTCGGAAAACAGCCTCTCGGCCTGCGGCTCACTGCTGCGGTGCCCCGGTCTCAGTCAGTTCGCCGGCGGCCATCCCAGCCACCGGTTCACACCGCTCTCCTGGAGGAACCGCTCGTCGTGGCTGATGACGACGAAGGCTCCCTGGCAGGAGTCAGCTGTCCCGTGCTGACGAGGTCGAGGTTGTTCGTCGGCTCGTCGAGGAGCAGCACGGCGTGGGGCCGCATGGAGCGGTGCGACGTGCGGCAGGCGGGGTCAATCAAAACCGCGACCGCGCCGTGTGGGGGTCAGACTATTGCCCGACCGCGCGCCTGCCGCGTCCGAGGTGCTCACGCGGGCTGGCGGGCCAGGGCGCAGATCTCTCCGTCACGGAGCCCGTAGTAGACCAGCGTGAGCAGCTTGCGGGCCGCGGCGAATCTCGGCGATGTTTCTGCCGCGGCGGGCCTCGATCCGGGCCCGGTCCTCGGTGATCTTGGAGGTGGTCTTGCGCTGGATCGCCTCCACCACGGCCCAGCGCACCAGCTTGCTGCCCTGTTTGGTGACGTGGCCACGGCGGAGGACGGTGTCGGATTCGTAGTGCCGCGGGGTCAGGCCGGCCCAGGAGCAAGCCGACCCGGCGGAAGCGAACCGGTGCACATCGCCGATCTCCGCGACCAGCACCGCCGCCAGGGTGGTACCGATGCCGGGCAGCTGCTGGAGGGCGCGATAGCCGGCGTGGCCGCGAAGCCGTTCCGCGATACGGTCGTTGAACAGGGGTTCCCCGGCGTTCAGTTCATCGATCAGCTTCAGTAACGACCCGACGCGCTGGGCATAGGGCCGGCCGGCCGGGTCTGCTCCAGCCAGGCCCGGCCGTCGATACCGAACAGGTCGGACGCCGGTCAGCACCCCGGCTTTGGCGAGCACGGCGTGCACCTGGGCCTTCAGCCCGGAGCGCAACGCGACGAGCTTGGCCCGGTAGCGCACCAGTTCCCGCAGCTCACGGACCTGCGGTGGGGCGATCCAGGCTTCCGGCAGCCGCCCCATCCGCAGCGGTCCGCCAGGTCTGCGGCGTCGCGGAGGTCGTTCTTCACCCGTCGGTAGGCGAACCCCTTCACGCCCAGCGGGTGGGCCAGGTGGACACGCGCCCCGCCAGCTGCAGGACATCGGCCGCCCAGTACCAGCCGTAGGCGGCCTCCAATACAGCTTCCTGGCGGGCAGAAAGAACTCGGCTGCGCCGGTCTCCAGACGCAGCCGCGTGAATCCCATGCCCTTGGCCTCGGTGATGATGTGCTCCAGCAGCAGGGATGCGATCCCGCTTCGCTTGTGCGTCGGCGTGGTGCGCATCGACTTCAACTCCGGGTGCCCCGCGTCCAGCCTCTTGATCGCACCGCAGCCCACCACGGCGTCACCGTCCATGACCGACCAGTACGTGACCTCGGGCTTGCGAAGCTCCATGTTTGCCGGTAGCACTGCCCCGCCTGGGCAGGGCGTTCGCCGGGCCCGAGGTCCACAGGGCATCCTGGCTCCTGGTGGCCGCGTGCGTACGCATCACCGCTCCCGGCCGGTACCGCGCTGCCCAGAGCGGCGGGACGGGTCCGCCGACGCACGCACCGCTCCCGCGCCGGCGATCACGACAAGCGCGACGGCCACCACCTCCGCGACCCCCAGACGCTGGCCCAGGACCAGGTACCCGGCGAGGGCGGCGACCGCCGGCGCCAGACTCATCAGCACCGCGAACGCCGTCGGCGGCAGTCGGCGCAGGGACAGCAGCTCCAGGCTGTAGGGCAGCACGGAGGACAGCAGGGCGACCGCCGCCCCCAACGCCAGCGTCACCGGTTCCAGCAGGGCACCGCCCGTCTCCGCGACGCCCAGCGGCAGGATGAACAGGGCGCCCACCGCCATGGCCAAGGCCAGCCCGTCGACCCGGGGGAACAGGCTGCCCGCGCGGACGGACAGCAGGATGTACGCCGCCCACGACGCAGCCGCGCCCAGAGCAAACGCGATACCCGCGAGGTTCAGGTCGTCGAATCCGCCCCGGCCCAGCAGCGCCACACCCCCCAGCGCCATTCCGGCCCACAGCCACCTGCTCGCCCGGCGGCCGGCGACCACCGACAGGACCAGGGGGCCCAGCACCTCCAGGGTGACCGCGGTTCCCAGCGAGATCCGTGCGATGGCCTGGTAGATCAGGACGTTCATGCCGGCCAGTGCCACCCCGAAGCCGACTATGACCGCCCAGCCCTCGCGCCCGTGACCGCGCACGGCCGGTCGGCACACGGCCAGCAGAACCAGGGCCGAGATGCCCAGCCGCAGCGACACCACGCCCAGGACGCCTGCCCGCGGAAAGAGCAGCGCCGCCACGGCCGCCCCGAACTGTAGGGAGAACATGCCGCAGACGACGAGGCCGACCCCGGTCAGCCGATCCCTCGCCGGACCCCCAAGGGGCCCGGCGGCCGCGGATGCGACGGGCGGCGGCGCAGAGCGTACGGGGGTGTCGGCCATGACATTCGATCCGTTCAGCAGTGGGTGGCAGGGGCTCGCTCGCTCGGCTGGTTCCGTAGGCGAGAACGGGCAGCGATCTTCCGGCTCTGCAGGGCCTCGCCGCAGGAACCGCCGCTGTCGCGGACGATCACCGTCTTGCCGCCGCCCTTACCGCCGCCGGACGACACACTGCTCGTGCCGGTGCCGCAGGCGGCGAGGGAGGGAAGAGCGGCGAGGGCAGCCAGGCCGCCTGCTCAGCGCAGAAGCGCTCTCCGGCCGATCCGCGGATCACTCATGACAAATCTCCTAGAAGTAGCGCAATGGGGGCCAGAGCGGTGGGGTAGGGGGTGGAATCAGTGGGCGGGCATGCGGCCCGTCAGTGGTGCGGGGTGGCGATGGCGGCGAGATGCGTGCCGGGGCGGACGGAGAGTCCGTTCATGTTGTAGATGATCTTTCCGGTGGCGATGGCGGTGATCTTGCGCTCGGCGCCGTCGACCGGGTCGATGATGCGGCCGATGGTCTGCCCCTCGGTCACCTCGTCACCGGTAACCGCGTCCGGGTACCAGAGGCCTGCGGCCGGAGACTCGACGTCGCCCGTCCAGATCCAGTCCCGTGGCTGCACGGTCGGCTGCTTGACGCGCTCCGACGCCTCGATGGCACCGAGGTGGTGCAGGATCCGGTACAGGGCGTCGAGGAGCCTGCGCACGGTGGCGGGGTCGCGGTCGCCGAGTTGGCCGGTCTCGACGAGGATCGCGGGGATCCCCTGCCGGTTCGCCGCGGCGTGGCTGTTGCCGCCGTCCGGGCTGGTGCCGAAGATGGCCCGCTCGTATCCGACCGCGTGGGCCATCGCCCTGTTCTTCGCGTCCAGTTCGTCGTCGCCGGTCAGGCGGTAGCCGACGAAGTCGAGCAGGTACTGGTCGATGCCGCCGCTGTGCAGGTCCACGTAGGCGTCGGCGCCGTCGATCAGGTTCTCGAACAGCCAGGCCGCCATCCGGTCGGTGGGGCCGCCGTCCTTGTCGCCGGGGAAGACGCGGTTGATGTTGACGCCGTCCAGCGGGGAGATGTTGAGCCTGCCCCCGTACACGGCCGGCGGGTTGGCCACCGGGCAGATCACCAGCTGGCCGGCGACATCGTCCGGTTCCAGCAGCCCGGCCAGGCGGGTGGCAGCGTCGACACCGATGAACTCGCCGCCGTGGACACCACCGGTGATCACGACCCGGGGGCCGGGCCGGGAGCCGTTGACGAGGATCAGGGGCACCTCCGCCGTCGTGGGGCCGAGGTCGGCGGGCAGGCTCCCGCGGGTCTTCTGGCCGGGCTCGGCCCGCAGCGGGCCGATGGTCAGGGTCATGGCTTACCTCGTTCGGACTCAGGCCGCGGTGCGGCCGTTTGTGGTGATGAAGTCGATCGGCTGGGAGGTGCGGCCCTCCAGCGCGAGGTCGGCGGCGATGCCGCCCATGGCGGGCGAGAGCTTGAAGCCCTGGCCGGAGAAGCCGGCCGGCAGGGCACTTCCCGCGTTTCGCGGGCCACTCTCGTTCATTGCCTCAGTGGACGGTTGCCCGTCTCAGGACTGAACGGCCGAACGCAGCTCGGGCAGGGACAGGACCTCGTCCAGCGCGTCGACGTAGACATCCACATGCTCACGACGGAAGGTCATGGGCGGTTTGATCTTCAGTACGTTGTCGTGCACGCCATTGGGGAAGACGATGACGCCTCGCTCCTTCATGAGCTCGGTGACCATGAAGGCCTGCTCCGTGGCCGGCATCTTGGTGGTGCGGTTGCGGACCAGTTCGACGCCGAGGTAGAGCCCTTCTGCCCGCACGTCGCCGATGAGCGGTTGGCGCTGCTGGAGCTCGCGCAGCGACTGGGCGAAGTACCCGCCCACGCTCACGGCGTTCTCCCTCAGCCCGTCCTGCTCGACGATGTCGAGCACGGCCTCGCCGATCGCGCAGGAGACCGGGTTGCCGCCGAAGGTGTTGAAGTACTTCATGCCCGTGTCGAACGCGTCGGCGATCTCCCGAGTCGTGGCCACCGCCGCGAGGGGATGCCCGTTCCCGAGCGGCTTGCCCATCGTGACGATGTCCGGGACCACCCCCTGGAGCTCGAAACCCCACCAGGGCCCGAGTCGTCCGACGCCGACCTGGACCTCGTCGGAGATGCACAGGGCGCCCGCCCGCCTGGCAGCAGTGAACACGCCATCGAGGTAGCCGTCGGGGAACACGATGTTCCCGCCCGATCCCATCAGGGACTCGGCGATGAAGGCGGCCGGGGGTCGGCCGTCGGCCGAGATCCGCTCGATGACAGCCGCGGCGTCGCGCGCGTACTTGACTCCGGCGTCCGCGTCGTCGTACCCGTAGGTGCCGCGGTAGCGGTCCGGGATGACGACCTCGTGGGTGGTGGCGGGTGCACCGGCGCCGCCGGGGCCCTTGTAACGGTTCGGGCTGATCCCGGTCACCACTCCGGTGTTTCCGTGGTACGCGCCGTCGATGTTGACGATGTGCTGACGACCTGTCACCTGGCGGGCGATCCGCAGCGCCAGGTCGTTTGCCTCGCTGCCCGTGCACACGAGGAAGACGACCTCGAGCGGGTCGGGCAGCGTCGCTACCAGCTTCTGCACGTAACTGGCGATCTGCGGGTAGACGAAACGGCTGTTGGTGTTGAGCTTGCGCAGCTGCCGGGTGGCGGCGGCCGTCACCCGTGGCTCGGCATGGCCGACGTGGGTGACGTTGTTCAGCGAGTCCAGATAGGCCAGGCCGTCCTCGTCGTGGAACCACACGCCCCGCCCACGCACAAGGTTCATCGGGTTGCGGTAGTAGTTGCGCTGGGAGCGAGCGATGTGGCGACGGCGCACTGAGACGACGTCGTCGACGGTGGGGACCGCGGCGGGGGACTCGGTGAACCCGAAGAGCCGGGCGGGGTCAGGTGACAGGTGGCTCCACACCTGCCGTGCGGAGGGTGGCACGGCACGAGGCGGCGGCCACGTGGCCATCCGTGCGGTGCGGTGGACCTGTACCTGGACGCAGGGCCCGAGCGGGTCCGTCTCATCGCTCGCGCCGGCGCGTCCCAACGGCGCCCCGGCCGGGACTTTCGCCCCGACACGCGGCGAGTCGTCGAGTCCCCACCAGCAGGTCCAGAACTCCAGCCCCTCGACCGCGTGTCGCAGCACCAACGGCATACCGGGGCCACCGTGGGCCTCGACGACGCCGGACAGCGGGCTGGCAACCTCCTCGGCGTCTGCCACAATCAGCATGCCGCCGACCTGAACCGTCGCGGGCTCGTCGGCTCCTGGGCGGCGCCGGCCACCCAGGAGCAGCGATGCGCTGAGGTGGGGCACGTAGCCCCGCCGCCGCCGTCCGTCGAGGACGTCGTCGATGCTCGCGCGCACCGCCCTCGCGTCGTGCCAGTCGACTTCGTCGTAGAGATCACTTGCCGGTCGCAGGTCGATCAGCTGCGGGGCCGGTGCGTACGGGGCACCCTCTCGGGCCGCCTCTGCCAGGACCTCTTCCAAACCCCGCTGCTCCCGCGTCGGGGGGAGCCCACACGCGACCCGGAACGTCGCCTCGGCGACGTCGGGGCAAACCTCGGCCACCTGCGCGATCGCCGGCCAGGTGTGTTGCACGCGGGTCCGCCCGTACGGCGTGCCGCTCTCGGCGACCCGGCGCGTCCACGTCACGGCGTTCATGCACAGCCGGGCTGCCGCCAACGGATAGACAGCCGCCAGTTCCTCCGCCGTGAGGGGGAGCACCGAGTGGAAGCCGGCCACGACTTCGGCCGCCGCAGCGATCGGGTCGGCCTTGCGGACCATGGCGTAGCCCGCCGCGATCGCCACCTCCGCCGCGCGCACACTGTAGAGCGAGTCGCCCAGGTCGACGATGCCCGAGATCCGCAGCACCCCGTCCTCGTCAGCGTCGGCCAGGACGTTGGCGTCATTGAGATCCTGGTGTACGACGCTCCCAGGCAGTCGGTCCCATGCCGGCAGGAGAGCGTCGTACCAGCCCATGATCGTGCGCACCGACTCCCGTCGGTCCGCGTCCTGTACAGCGTGCAGCGACGCCTCGACGATCTCAGCGGCCCGGCGCATGTCCCAGTCGTGCGGTTGCAAGCCCACCGGTGGCTCCATGCTGGAGAGTCCGAGGCTCAGCCGCCCAGCGGCTTCTCCCAGCTGACGCAGAAGCGCCGCGGGGTGGTCGTCGAGATCCGCCAGGACCCGGCCCTCAAGCCAGCTCATCACGCGGACCACGTGCGTTCGGCCCTCGTGGACGACGCCGGCAAGGTACTTCCCCTCGCGTGTCGGGACCAGTCGTGGCACCGGAAGGTCGGGAACGGTGGAGGCCAGATGCTGGAGGAGTGAGTTCTGCCAGAGGACGTCGGCCGAGTCCGGCTCCGCGCGGGTGACCCGTACGAAGTAGCGCATGCCGTCATCGCCGGTGATCCGGACGTTCTGGTCGATCTCCCCTCCCAGTGGGTGCTGGACATATCCCTCGAGTCCGAAGGACTGCCGCAGCACGTGATCGAGAAGCGAGCCCGGCAGTTGGCCGGTGTGACCGGGGATGGTCGTTCCGTCCTGGCCGGTGGTGGTCGCTGAGGTCATCGGTGCGTTCTCTCTCTCGTCGTCAGGTCGCTCATCACTCACCGTGGGCCTGCGTCACGACGCTCGGGTCGTGGCCGGTCCCCCGCCGCCACTTGGGTCGGACCTTCGCCCGACGCTGTCAGTCGGCTCCCGGACGGTCCGATCGATGCGGTTCCCGGGAGGAGGCGGGCAGGGCGGCCGCGGCTGTGGTCTCAATCGCTTTACGGGCTGCAGAGATCTCGACCACGTCGGCGACCGGCAGGTCCAGGCGAACTCCCCCGTTCGGTACTTCGATGCCCCACTCCCACGGCTGCCGGGCCCGAACCAGGACGCGCTCCAACACCTGGTCGGCGATCAGGTCCGAGGTGGGCCGTCCGTCAAAGGCGGAGCGTTCATCGAGACCGGTCATCAGCTCACGCGGCGCCCGTCATGACGTCCCAGGTGACGTGCTGGTCCTCGACCCTCGCCTTGAGCTCGGCGTAGTCTCTGGGGGAGCCCTTGGTGATCTCGATCCCGCTCTGCCTGGCGAACCGGCTGGCTCGGCCGCCTTGGTCATCGCCTCCTGGTGGGCCCCGTAGCGGAAGGCTGAGACTGCCCCGAGGGACGCGGTGCCTCTCAGCAGCGCCTACTCAAGGTGACGGACCGAGGATCAGGTGCTTACGGATGCGCCATGGCTGCTCCAAGTGCGTGGTCATGTCACGAGCTCTCTCCAGCCCGAGGTGATGCGTCAGTGAAACACCGCGGAGAATCCGGCAACAAGGGACGCGAGGCCGCGACATCGGCCCTGTATTTTGTGCCTGTGCACATTTTCTGGCAGGAAGCCCCACCGGCATGTCAGCGGCATTTCCCGGAGACGGCCCCGTATCCGTCCGGTGACGGCTGTCGTCGCGAGGGGCGGTCCTCGTGAGCGGCCCGGCACGCCGCCAGGGTGGGGCCCGCCACGACGCCGTGCAGGCGATCGCGCGCCAGCTCCTCGAGGAACGACTCGACGAACTGACCTCTCGTGCTCTCAAACAGCTGGAAGCCGAGGAGGCCGCCTACGCGTCGGCGGACTGGGACCCGGTCCAGAAACGGGAGGGGATGCGACGAACCCTCGAACTCGCCCTGACCCGGCTGGCCGGCGGTCCCGTGCCCCGGACGGTCTCGCGCGCCACCGAGGACGTGGGACGCGAGCGAGCGGAACAGGCGTTTCCCCTGACCGCTCTGATGCACTCCTTCCAGCTGGACCTCAGGACCCTGTGGGAGGCCGTGCTCGCGGAGGGGCGAGCGCGTGGCATCAGCGCCGATCCCGACTTCCTCGACGGGTTGATCCGCGTCTGGGAGGCGACGGACGCCAACAGCGTCGAGGTCGTCGACGCCTACCGCCGCACCGAGCGCGACCTGGCGAGCCGTCGTACGGAGGTGCGCAACCGCGCCTTCAGCCGCCTCGTCCTGGAAGGGGAGCAGGATCCCTCCACGGTCGCCGAGGCCTCGACGTTGCTGGGCTTCTCCGAGCACGTCGCCTTGACCGTGGTCGTGGTCGAATCCGTTCCTACCGGGGACCCGGCTCTGTCCCAGGTCGACGATGCGCTGCGCCGGGGCGGCCTGCTGCGTCACTTCGGATGGATGGGCGACGAGCTCCTCGGAATCATCCGTCACGGACGGTGCGATCAAGAGACCACGCTTGCCATGCTCCGGCCGTTCGCTCCGTGGCGCTGCGGCGTCGCGGAAGTCCCCGGGCTGGCGCTGACGGCACGGGGCATCCGGTTCGCACGGGCCGCGATCCGCAGCTCCGCGCAGCCCGGAGTGCGGCACGTGGAGGGCCACTGGGTCGGGGCGATCATGTCGGCGCAGGAGGAGCTCACCGGTGCGATGGCCACCGGCGTGCTGCGCCCACTCCTCGGGCTGCGCGACAGCGACAGCATCGTCGAGACCCTGCGCTGGTACCTCGACCTGGGCTCGGTTGCTGAGGTGGCCGCACGCACCTACCGTCACCGGAACACGGTGGGCAACCGCCTGCAGGCCGCGGAAGAGGCGACCGGGCTGAAGCTGTCCAGACCGAACGACGCCGCCCGGCTGGTCCTCGCCCTGGCTTGGCTGGATACGGACGCGGGCGCCCGCTTCCGGGCGACGGTGTCCTGATCCACCGATTGCTGGACGGGTTGCGGCAACCGGCCGGGGACCGCGACCGAGAGAGCCGGAGCCAAAGCGCGGCGGTCAGAGGCCAAAGGCCCTTCATGAGGACGGCGGCCTTGGCGGCCGACAGCCCGGTCACGCCGCCGGGCGGCAGGGCGAAGCGGCGGCAGTTCGTGCCGGAGCCGCTCGCGGTGCCTCTCAGAGACTCAGCCGGTTCGGGCGGGAACCGCACCAGGTTCCTGACAGGAAATTGTGCACAGGCACAAAATACGCGGTCGATCTCGCGGCCTCACGTCCCTTGTTGCCGGATTGTCCACGGTGCTTCACTGACGCATCACCTCGGGTTGCAGAAAGGCTCATCGCACTCGGAGCAGCAATGGTGCTGCCGCCGACTACCTGATCAGCATTCACCGTCCCGGCCCTGTCCGGGGGCTCGCCCTCCAGCGGCGGCCCCTCGGGAACCCCCTCACCCCATGCCCAAGGTCGCCGCCAACGCCGCGGCAGCCTCCTGGACCCCCGATGCGGCGAACCTCGCCGCACTCGACGAGATCGTGACTCCCGGTGAACGGGGTGTCCGATACGCTCGGAAAGAGGTTGAACACCATGCGTCAGATCGTCACCTTCGATGCCTACGGCACCCTGGTCGACTTCCAGCTCGGCCCCACCACCCTGAAGGTCCTGGCCGACCGGCTGGACCTGGACCGTCTGAACGTCGACGAGTTCCTCGACGACTTCCGCATCATGCGGTTCCACGCCGTCCTGGAGGCATACCGCCCCTTCCGCGAGCTGCTGCCCGCCAGCCTGGAGATAGCGATGCGTCTGCACGGCCTGGAGTACCGGCAGTCCGACGGCGAGGCCCTGGTCGCGGCCGTGCCCACCTTCGGCCCCCACCCCGAGGTCCCGGCCGCCCTGCGGGCGCTGAAGTCCCGGTACGAGATCGCCATCATCTCCAACACGGACGACGACCTCATCGCCCAGAACCTGGCCAACATGGGCGTCGAGTTCGACCATGTCATCACCGCCCAGCAGGCCAAGGCGTACAAGCCGTCCCGGCAGAGCTTCGAGTACGCCTTCCAGACCATGGACATCGACCCAGCCCAGGTCATCCACGTCGCCCAGGGCTGGGAGTACGACCTCATCCCCACCCGCGACCTCGGCCTCGCTCGCCGCGTGTGGATCAACCGCTACGGCCACAACGGCTCCATCGGCGCCCGCGGCAGCGCCGACTACCAGCCCTTCGACGAGCTGCCCGACCTCTCCGGCCTGCCGGCCCTGCTCGGCTGCTGACCCCACGGCGACACGGCGATACAGGACAGAGAACGCAAAGGACGCACGCCATGAAGCAGATCCCCTACTGGCTCGACACCGCTCCCGCACTGCCCGACCGGTCCGGCAAGGACCTGCCGGACGAGGCCGACGTGGTGGTCATCGGCGGCGGCCTCACCGGACTGTCCACCGCTTACCACGCCGCCCGCAAGGGCGCCCGGGTCGTCCTCGTCGAGAAGGACAAGGTCGGCTCGGGAGCCTCCGGACGCAACGGCAGCCACTGCAACCCCGGCATCACCATCAGCCCGGCCGAGGCCCGCAAGCGCTACGGGATGGAGCGCGCCCGCGAGATCTACGATGCGTTCCGCGATGCGGTGGACCTCGTCGAGGAGCTCGCGGTCAGGGAGAAGATCGACTGCGACTTCCACCGTGCCGGGCGCCTCGGCGTCGCCTTCAAACCCCAGCACTTCGACGCCATGCGGGCCAAGCAGCGCGATCTGGCCGAGAACTTCGGCCACGACACGGTATTGCTGACCAAGAGTGAACTGCGCGCCGAACTCGGCTCCGACTACTACCACGGCGCGCTGCTCGACCCGCTCGGCGCGGCCCTGCATGTGGGCAAGTTCGTCCACGGCCTGGCCGAGGCCGCGGAACACGCCGGTGCGGAGATCCACGAACGGAACGCCGCCACGGGCCTGACGAGGACCCCCGGCGGCGGCTTCCTCGTCGAGACCATGCACGGCACCATCCGCGCCAAGCAGGTCATGGCGGCCACCGACGCCTACACAGACAAGGCGCTGCCCTGGTTCCGGAAGCGGTTGATCAACGTCGGCAGCTTCATCATCGTCACCGAACCGCTCGGCGAGGCGCGCGCTCGCGACATCATTCCCAACGGGCGCCTGGTGGTCGACTCCAAGAACGTCGGCCACTACATCCGCCTCACCCCCGACAACCGCCTCGCCTTCGGTGGCCGGGCCCGCTTCGCGCCCTCCAACCCGGCCTCCGACGTGAAGAGCGGGGACGTCCTGAAGCGGGAGATGACGGAGATCTTCCCGCAACTGGCGGGCGTCCGGGTCGACTACGTCTGGGGCGGCATGGTCGGCTTCTCCTGGGACCGCCTCCCGCACGCGGGTGAGGCACAGGGGGCCAAGGGCCTGTACTACTCCATGGGGTACTGCGGCCATGGAGTCCAGATGGCCACCTACATGGGCCGGGCGGTCGCCGAGATGATGGACGGCAGGCCGGAGGCCAACCCCCTGCGTGACCTTGGCTTCCCCAAGGTTCCCGTCCCCTTCTACAACGGCACCGCCTGGTTCCTGCCGTTCGGCGGCGCCTACTACAAGGCCAAGGACCGCCTGCGCTGACCAACAGCGATTCACCGGAAGGGCCAGTGGCGGTGTCCGCCCGCCACTGGCCCTTGCCATGTCGTTTCCGGCACTCGAAAAGCGCAGTCGCGGATCTCGTCACCGAGCTCGACGGCTGCCGTCCAGACCGAGGCGGGGTGCGAAAGCGCGAGGCCACGGGCGCACATCGAGGCAACGGCAACCCGTCCGGCGTCTTCGCGCGGTCCGGGCTCCAGCTCGCGGGCCTGTGCCACGCGTACTACGGCACCGACGGCTTCTCCACCGCGCTGCTGTCCCTGGACCGCCGTGCCGAACTCGCGGCGGTGATCGGAGCAACCGGTTCACCGGTCACGCCGGCCTCCCCGAACCTCAACGGCGTCACGACATCGCCGAGCTCACGGCCGCCAACGAACTCGACCTCGTCTGCATCGACCCGTCCTTCCGGGAACAGTTGGGCAGGTCGTCTGCGCGTACATCCTCAGATGGCCCTGCCCTCCGGCGGGTCCCCCGCCGACAGGATGCCGGCGCACCGTCAGGGCGCGTCCTCGACGGCCCGGTGATCAGGGCGCCGTGTGGAAGGTTCCGTATCCGCGCACTACGCGGCGATGACGGCGACTCCTGTCCTGCCCCCGTCGACGTCCACCACGGTTCCGTGCACGAAGGCCGCTTCGTCACTGGCCAGCCACACCACGGCATGCGCGATGGCGTCCGGCGTGCCGACGTCACCGGCGGGGGTGCCCTTCATCATGATCTGGCCCGGATGGGGCTCGCTGCCTTCCGGGGCAGGCGGGAGGATGACGCCCGGCGAGACGGCGTTCACCCGCACGCCCATCGGGCCGAACTCCGCGGCCCATGCTCGCGTGAGCGTCTCCATGGCTCCCTTGGTGGAGCTGTAGAGCGCGCCGAGAGGAACGCCCAGGCGCGCGATCCACGAGCCGAGGTTGATGATCACCCCGCCACCGGACTCCGTCATGCCCGGGACGACGGCAGCGGTGAGGAAAAACGGCGCCTTCACGTTCACTCCGTAGACCTTGTCGAACGTCTTCTCGTCGGTGGCGGTGGTGCCGGGGGCCGGATAGACGCCGGCGTTGTTCACCAGGATGTCGATCCGCCCGCCCACCGTCTCACGGGCCCGGTCGGCCAGGTCCTGGGAAGCCTCCGCACTGCCGTCCAGGTCCGCCACCAGGAAGTCGGCCCGGCCACCCGATGCACGAATTCCTTCGACGACGTGTGCCCCCCGTTCCCGGTTGCGTCCGGACACGATGACGTGGGCGCCCTCGGCTGCGAACGCTTCGGCGATCGCCTGCCCGATATTGCTGGTCGACCCCGTGACCAGCGCCGTCTTGTTCCGCAGTCGTTCACTCATGCCGCGATCTCCCTTGTCTGGCTGTGTGCGGACAACTGTGCGTCGCAGGAAATGGACCGGCAAGTCCAGACTGAGGGGGCTTCTCCCACCGTCGCCGGGGCCTCATGCCGGTAAAGTGGACCCGTTGGTCCATTGAGGCGGAGAGGAGGCAGGATGCCGGACGCGCCGACCGCGAAGGGCCGCGCCACCCGGGCCCGCATCGTCGAGGGGGCGGCCGAGGTGCTGCGCGAGCAAGGTGTCGCTTTCACGACGCTCGACGACATCCGCAGCCGCACCGGCACGAGCAAGAGCCAGCTGTTCCACTACTTCCCCGACGGCAAGGACGAACTGCTGCTGGCGGTGGCCCGGTTCGAAGCGGACCGCGTCCTGGAGGACCAGCAGCCGCACCTGGGGCGTCTGGACTCGTGGGAGTCCTGGCGCCAGTGGCGGGACGTGGTGGTGGAACGCTATGAACTCCAGGGCGACCACTGCCCCTTGGGGTCACTGTTCCTACAGGTCGGGCGGTCCCGCCCCGGCGCACAGGCGATCGTGACGGAGCTGATGCGCCAATGGAAGCAGCAGCTCGCCCGCGGCATGCGCGCCCTCCAGGCGAACGGCCTGGTGTCACCGGCCCTTGATGTGGACCGGACGGCCGCCGCGCTGCTGGCGGGCATCCAGGGAGGCGTGACCATCATGATGTCCACGGGCGACTCGACCCACCTCAAGGCGGCCCTCGACACCGGCATCGAACACCTCCGCGCGACGGCAGGCGAACCGGTACGGACCTGACAGCCTCGGGGTGTCGCCACGGCTCGGCGGCGCAGGCAGGTCAGTGGGCTGCCGCGGAAGCTGTCTTCTTGCGGGCGCGATACGCGGCTGCCTTGATCTTGTTGCCGCAGGACTCCATCCCGCACCACTGCCGGCGCATGCCCCGCGAGCGGTCGATGTAGGTGCGGGTGCACTCCGGGTTGCCGCACTCCTTGAGGAGGGGCACGTCCGGCCCGCTCAGGAGCTCGATGGCATGGCGCGCCACCATGGAGAGGGCTTCCTCCGGCGTTGCCTGCGTCCATCGCCCCGACGGAGTGAGCTGCGGCACCGCGGGCGGCTTGCGTGCCGCGTTGTTCACCACGGTCAGCGCCGCGCCGTCGTACTCCTCTCCGAGCCGGCGGGCGGTGATCAGCTGATACATGGCTTCCCGGACGGTCGTCGCGTGTTCGACGTCGGCCTCCTGACTGGGAGAGACCGCATCGACGATGCCGGACTCCACGTACCATGCGTTCAGCCTGTCGGGCGTCGCGAACATCTCGAAGCGCACCGAACGGCGCGCTCGCAGCGTTGCGGCGAAGTCGAGTGCCGGGTTTCCGCACACGAAAACATGATCTAGGTTCACATCACCATCCTGACAGGTGACTGTTACACCGGGCAAGATTCGTCACCCGCCGACACGGCGGCCGGTCGGTCGCTCCTGGCTCTTGACTCTCAGAGGCCCAGGTCGGTTGCGAGGCAGGAGAAGGTCGTCCACGATGCTTCGGCGTTGCGGGTGTCCCTCGCCGGGTCGTTCGGCGTCGCCTGCTTCTCTTCGGTCATGTCCTCGAAGCGGACACGCTCGGGCAAGGCGCCGAACCGCGCATGGCGTACCGCGGCAGCGCCGTCCACGAGGCTCTGACTTTCCATAGCAATCCTCCAGTGAGTCGATGGTGAGTCACCCCTCAAGAGGGTGATCCACGGTGTTTGGCCGACGTCTGGTCAGAAACGGTCCACGTCGATGACGGCCTGGGCGAACGCGGTGGGTGCCTCCTGAGGCAGGTTGTGGCCGATCCCCGGCAGGGTCCGGTGCTCGTACTTGCCCGTGAACCTGTCCCGGTACGAGGCGCCGTTGCCCGGGGCGGTGAAGGGGTCCCGCTCGGCGTCGAGGGTGATGGCGGGCACTTCGATGACCGGCCGCGTGGCAAGCCGCTTCTCGAGTGCGTCGTAGCGGCGCTCCCCGTCGGCGAGGCTCAGCCGCCAGCGGTAGTTGTGGATGACGACGGCCGCGTAGTCGGGATTGTCGAAGGCTGCCGCGGTGCGCTCGAACGTGGCGTCGTCGAAGTCCCACGTCGGGGAGACGGTGTCCCAGACGAGCCTGGTCAGGTCGTGGCGCAGGGTCTTGTCCTCCATGGCGAGCCGGCCTCGCTCGGTGGAGAAGTAGTACTGGTACCACCAGGCGTGTTCGGCTGTGGGTGGCAGCGGCTTCAGGTTGGCCGCGAGGTTCGTGATGAGGTACCCGCCCACCGACACCAGGGCCCTGCAGCGTTCGGGCCGGAGTGCGGCGACGATGTCGGCGGTGCGTGAGCCCCAGTCGAAGCCGGCCAGAACGGCCCTCTCGATCTTCAGGGCGTCCATCAGGGCGATGACGTCGAGGGCGATGGCCGACTGCTGGGCATTCCGGAACGTCCGGTCGGAGAGGAAGCGTGTCGTGCCGTGGCCGCGCAGGTACGGGACGATCACCCGGTAGCCCTCCTCGGCCAGCAGGGGGGCGACGTCGACGTAGCTGTGGATGTCGTACGGCCAGCCGTGCAGGCAGATCACCACGGGACCGTGGGCGGGGCCCAGTTCGGCATAGCCGACGCTCAGCAGGCCGGCCCTGATCTGCTGCAGCTGCGGAAAAGTGGTGTGCGCGCCGGGGACGACGGTGGGAACGGTCGACACCGCGGATGCACTCCGAGTGACGGCGGACGCGGTCTGCAGGCCCTGCAATCCGGCCAGCGAAACGGCGGCCGCGCCTGTGCCCACTCCCAGGGCCTTGCCGAAGCTACGCCTGTTGATCATGTGCATCCCTCCGCGCGTTGACGTGCACCGGTTGGTGCGACGACTGACTGTCGCACAGGGAATCATCACCAGTCAAACCGGTGACTCTCATTCGACGCTCACCTAGCTCCTGCGGTCATCTAGGAGATGATCCAAGCGTTCGAACTCCAGGCGAGCTCAAGCCTTTCACTGTCATCACCGCCTTGACCGGTGACGAGCGGGGCTGCGAGTATCCAGTCACCACTTGAACCGGTGACGCAAGATGCGTCCTGCCGGGAGCTTCAATACAGAAATGGGAGAGCAGTCATGGCAGTCAGCTACACCGCCGTCGTGAACGTCGACGGAGAGGGCCGCAACGGCGGCCGTGTCCGGTCCGAGGACGGACTTCTGGAGACCACTCTGGCCATCCCGAAGGAGCTGGGCGGCGCGGGCAATGCCACCAACCCCGAGCAGCTGTTCGCCGCGGGCTGGGCGGCCTGTTTCCTGGGGGCTGTGCGCCGCGCTGCCGCCGAGCGCAAAGTCAGGCCTGCGAGCATCGCCGTCACCGCCGAGATCACACTCACCCACGATGACGAGGGCGAGTTCGGTCTGGCTGCGATTCTCAACGTCGAACTCGGCGGCGTCGACCAGGAGACCGCCACGGAACTGGGCGCCGCCGCCCATCGGATCTGCCCCTACTCCAAGGCCACGCGCGGCAACATCCCGGTCACCGTCCACGCCACCGCTGCCTGACAGAACAGCCCTGAGCCGCGGCGCGTCGGGGGCGGGCGGGCGGGGGGGCCCCCCCCCCCCCCCGCCCCCCCGCGCCCGGTGCGCGGCCAGTCCGTCCGGAGCCCTCCCCGGCAGCCTTGGTTGCCGCCGGCTGCTCAGGGGAGACATGCGTGGGCGGCGCCGGAGCTTCTACCGGCGCACGGCAACCGGTGCCCCCTGTAGCGGTATTACCGACAGCTGATCAACGGAATGCCGCACGTGACTCGTCTCCGACTGTCACTCCTCCTCCGTGAGGGCGCGGGTGGCCTCCCGCTGGATCCGCGCAGAGCGGTGGAGGAAGTCGAGAATCACGGCGAGCTCCGCGTCCGAGTAGTTTTCGTACAGCTCCCCCAGCTGAGCCGCGAAAGCGGCGAAGAGTGGCGCGAATCGCGCCTCCGCGCCCGGATCCACCTCGACGTTGACCCGCCTGCCGTCCTGCGAGTCCCGCACTCTGCGGGCGAATCCCTTGCGCTCCAGCCGGTTGACCAGCCCGGTCACGGAGGCTGGTGCCAGACCCGTGAGATCTGCCAGCTCGCCCGCGCTGAGGGCGCCCGACCGCTGGAGCAGGTCGAGCGTCTTCTCCTCGACCGCGCTGAGGCCCACCCGGGCGCTGACCGCCGCGTGATACATGACGGCCGCATTGCTGTGGACCCGCCCTGCTTCCCCGAGCCCGCTGAGGAGTTCTTCTCTTGACAGTCCCATTACTCGCTCCGTATATTTCGTTCGGCCGAACTAAATATACCAGCACGGGAAGGAGCGGGGAACAGCATGGACACCCGAGAGGCCGAGATCGGCAAGCTCTTCGCGGAGTACTGCAAGACCTGGACCGAAGGCGACTCCGCCGGGTTCGGGCGGCTGTTCACCAAGGACGCCGACTACGTCTCCTACGACGGCAGCTGGGCGGCCGGCGCCACGCAACTGCAGGACAACCACGACAAGCTGTTCCGCGGAGTGATCGCCGGATCGGCGATGGTCGGCCGGATCGAGTCGCTGCGTTTCATCACCGATTCCGTGGCCGTGCTGGTGGGCAACGGATCGGTTCTCATGCCCTGGCGGAGCAAGCTGCCGAAGCGACGGCTGTCGCGGCAGATCATCGTCTGCGTTCGTACGCCGGAGGGCTGGCGGATAGCGGCGATACAGAACGGGCGCCAGCGACCGGTGACCATCCCGGAACCGGACTCGATGCCGTCGAAAATGTCGCAGGCCCTGACGCGTCTGGCGCAGCGCTTCGGCATAGGCCGGGCGCGCGAGGTCGCACTGCCGTGACTGCGTCGACCAGGGCCTGTCTCTCCGACTCTGGGCGGGTCTCGCGAGGCGCCGACGTAAACGGGCCCTGATGACCCGGCTCCGGGCAGTCGTCGACATCGGCTGTCACAGACCTGGCCGCTGCCCTGTCCTGTTGATGTGCGCGTTGACGCACCGGGTCCGGCGAAGTGGCGCCGGTATCCGTTTGGCAGCGGAATCAGCGAACGGAGACAGTGATGAAGATCGTGGTCGTCGGCGGTACGGGGCTCATCGGCTCGCAGGTGGTCGCGCTTGTCCGCGACGGTGGTCACGAGGTCGTGGCGGCCTCTCCCTCCACGGGCGTCGACATCCTCACGGGCGAAGGTCTGGCCGAGGCGCTCAAAGGCGCGGACGTGGTCGTGGACGTCTCGAACTCCCCGTCCTTCGAGCCCGAGGCGGCGCTGGACTTCTTCACTCGTTCGGCGCGGAACCTGATCGAGGCCGAGAAGGAGGCAGGTGTCCGCCACCACGTGGCACTCTCCATCGTCGGCGTCGACCAGGTCCCCGACTACGGTTACTACCGGGCCAAGGTGGCCCAGGAGGAGGCGGTGCGCAGCAACGGCGTCCCCTACAGCATCGTGCGCGCCACCCAGTTCTTCGAGTTCATCGCCCCGGTGATGGACATGTCCACGCAGGGTATGGAGGTGCGCCTGCCGTCCACGCAACTGCGTCCGATCGCCTCCGCCGATGTCGCCGCCGCGGTCGCCGAGGCGGCGCAGGGTGAACCGTCGTACGGCGTGCGCAACATCGCCGGCCCCGAGGTCCAGACGCTCGACCGACTCGGTGAGATCACTCTGGCGGTGAAGCCGGACGGCCGCTCGGTCGTCACCGACGAGGCGGCCGGCCTGTTCGCAGGCATGCCCGACGGCGTTCTCGTGGGCGACGACACCGTGCACGTCGCATCCACCCGCTACGAGGACTGGCTCAAGCAGAACTGACCGGCACCCCGTAGCCGGATCGGCCCCTTGAGGGGCACCGCGTTCGGGCACCGCTCGCATCCGTTCAGGTACACCTGGCCGAGGACGTTGCGGATGCGTGCCTGCCGCGGTGCCCCTCCACCCAGGACGCGGGTTCGCTACGGCCGGCCGGTGAGCCTGCCTGCCGACCGCTCGTACGCCCTCAGCTTGTCGGTCGCCAGGACCCAGTACAGCCCGTCGATACCGTCCGGCCCCACGGTGACGCTCACCAGGGCAACGGTGACGCCGTCCTTGACGAGCTGCAGGCTGGGCAGGCCGTTGGTCTCCACCACGCCGTACTCGGCGCCGGGGAAGAACTTCCTGGCGAAGGCGCTGATCCTGGCCACGCGCTCGGCTCCCACGATCTCCACCCGTGCCACGCCACGCATGCCGTTCCCGTCCGCGTAGGCGACGACGTCGGCCGACAGCACGTTCTCGAGCGCGGCGACGTCACCGTGCCGCGCCGCGGCGACGAAGGCTTCGAGCAGGCGCCGGTGCTGTGCCGTGTCGACGGGTTCACGGCGCTCCGCGGACAGGCGCTTGCGGGCACGGCTGACGATCTGCCGCGTGTTGGCCTGGCTCAGCTGCAGGATGGCCGCGATCTCGCCGTACGCGTAGTCGAATGCCTCCCGCAGCACGTAGGCCGCCCGCTCCACGGGATTCAGCTTCTGGAGGACCAGCAGCACGGCCAGCTCCAGCGCCTCGCCGCGCTCGGCGCCGACTTGCGGATCCACACTGGTGTCCACGGGCTCCGGCAGCCACGGCCCCACATAGGCTTCGCGGCGAACCCGCGCCGACTGGGCCACGTTGATCGCCAGACGTGTGGTGATCTTCGCCAGGAACGCCCCGGGATCCAGTACCGCGCCCCGGTCGGCGCCCTGCCATCGCACCCACACGTCCTGCACCACGTCCTCGGCCTCGGACACGCTGCCCAGGATGCGGTAGGCGATACCGAACAGCCGTGGACGCAGCCGCTGGAACGCGTCCGCCGCTTCGTTCAGCGAGCCGTCGGTGAGCGGTTGTTGCTCGTCCATGGTGCGAATGCCTCCACAGGTCCACCGTCGTGCCCCTCGGACAGGCGTACCTCCGGTGCAAGGACGGCCCGCTCGCTCAGATCCTACGGTGGCCTCGCCTGGAGAACCGGCCGCTGCCCAGGTGTTCCCGCCGGACGGGCCTCGGCAGGGAAGCGCCTTTGCGGTTCCGCCGGTTCACTGTGCGCGCCTTCGCCCGCCCCGCTGAACTGGCTCAGCTGCTGCGGTACTTCGTATCCGTACCGGGCCGGCTACTCCCCTCGGAGTAGCCGCACGGCCTGCCGCAGTGGGACGACCGTGGTGCCGCGCAACGGGATTCTGGATGTCCGCCCCGGGGCTCCCCCACCGGGGATCCACGCCGAAGTCCTTCGTCCAGGAGATGTCATGCCCGCATCGGTACATGAGTCCCACGCCGCCCCGCTCCAGGGCGCGGCCCGGCGCCCGCGCGTCGCCGTCGCACTGCTCACCGTCTCGCTCTCCTACGCCGCGCTCACCGCCGCGTACGTCGTCGCCAACAGCGCCACCCCGCAGCCCGGCACATCCGGCCGCGACATCCTGCTTTACGTACGCGACCACGGCACGGCGATCGATCTCGGCGCCTTCCTGCTGGTGGTCGCCGCCGTGCTCCTGGTGACCGTCGCCGCCACCCTGGCCCGGCTGGTGCGGCGGGGCCAGTCCGCCGGCGGGTCCGGCGCCGCGGCGACGACAGCCCTCGCCGGCGGGGTGCTGGCCAGTGGCGCGCTGGCCTCCAGTGCCGCACTCTCCTGGACCCTGGGCCGGCTTCCGGAGGAGTCACCCACAGCCCTGGCGCGTGCCCTGGCCGACTTGTCCTTCCTTGCCGGCGGTCTCGGATACGCCGTGTCCTTCGCGCTCCTGGCGGCAGGCACCTGCCTGGCAGCACGCGGCAGCGGACTCCTGCCGCGCGCCTGCACCACCACCGGCCTGGTCATCGCCGCCGCCGGTCTGGCCGCCACCCTCTCGCTCCTCGTCTTCGGGTTCAGCTACCTGCTGCCCGTCGTCCGCTTCGGTGGCACGGCATGGCTGGTGTGGGCAGCGTTCGCACTGGCCCGCCCGCGCCCGGCCGCATCCGACGCATGACCGTCCGCGGTGCCGCGCCGAGGAGTTGGCGGAGGCGGGTCATGCAGTGCAAGGGACTCGCGGCACCAGCGTCCGTGATCCCGGGCGACCGCACGGTCGCCCGGGATCACGGGCGACTGCGCCGGGTCGCGGATGCGGCATGTGGAGGACCGGTACCGGTCAGTCGACAGCGGGCTGCCGCAGGGGCGCGTGGACCTGGCGGGCCACGCGGGTGCCGCTTTCGACGGCGCCGTCGATGAAGCCGGCCCAGGTGTTCGCGTAGTCGCTGCTGGCGAAGTGTCGCCGGAGGAGACACCGCCGCCGCACTCGCGGCCGGCTGCCCGGTCGTGGTCAAGGCCCATCCCGGCCACCCGGAGACCTCCCGGGCATCGGCCGACCTGGTCCGTCAGGCGGTCGCCGACGCCGCTCTGCCCGCCGGTGTCTTCCAGCTCATCGAAGGCAAGGAGAACGGCGTCGTCGCCCTCAAGGACCACCGGATCCGCGCCGCGAGCTTCACCGGTTCCGTCCCGGGTGGTCGCGCTCTCCTCGACATCGCCAACCAGCGCGAGACGCCCATCCCCTTTTACGCCGAGATGGGCAGCCTGAACCCTGTGGTCGTCACGCCCCTGGCCGGCGAACGGCGCGGCGCCCAGGTGGTGAGCGGCTTCGTGGAGTCGTTCACCCTCGGCGTCGGACAGTTCTGCACCAAGCCGGGGCGGCTCTTCCTTCCCGAGGGACACGGGCTCGCCCCCCCAGCTCACCGCTGCCGTGGAGGCAACTCGGCCCGGACGCCTGCTGACCGACTCGATCCGCGCCCACCACGGCAGCGTGCGCGAACGAGTGAGTTCCCTTCCTGATGTGGCGGTGCTGGCATCGGGCCGGCAGAAGGCCACGGGCGAAGGCGACTGGATCTCTTCCCAACTCCTGACCACCACGGTTGACGCCGTCAAGGCGGACCCGGACCGCTTCCTGGTCGAGTGCTTCGGCCCGACGTCCGTCGTCGTCGATTACCGCGACATCTCCGAGGTGCTGGAGCTCCTCCCCCTTCTCCCCGGACACCTCACAGCCACGGTCCACACCGAGGAGGACGACCCGCACGCGCCCACGCTGCTGCGTGCCCTGCGCGACACCGCGGGCCGGTTGCTGTGGAACGGCTGGCCCAACGGCGTGGCGGTCTCCCCGGCGCAGCACCACGGCGGACCGTACCCGGCCACGTCGAACGCCGCGTACACCTCTGTCGGCCTGCAGGCGCTCCGGCGCTTCCAGCGCCCCGTCGCCTACCAGAACCTCCCCGACGGCCTGCTCCCCACGGCGCTGCGAGACCGCAACACACTGGGCCTCGTCCGACTCCTCGACGGGGAACTCACCCGCGCCGACGTGGTGCGGTAGGGGAGTTCGTCCGGCCGCTGTCGACTGGCTCCTCGCGTGGGCGAGCCGAGGCCGTGGTGGTGTCCGTCAATCGGGCGCGGGCCGGCGGCCGGCCCTGACCGGTACGCCACGGCCGGCTCGTCCCGCCCCGGTGGGATCACGTCAGTTGTGGTTCGGGCGCCGACGCTTCTCGGTTCCTGACCGGTCCGGTCACCTCGTCCGTCACGTACGACGGCATCCCCGCGGTCGCCTGCGCCGCCCGGCTCCGACAGGCGCCGGGCGGCATGCCGACCAGCTCCGTGAAGCGGGTGCTGAAGGCGTCCGGCGACGAGCAACCGACCGCGGCACAGACCTCGGTGACGCTGAGGTCGCCACGACGCAGCAGCGCCGTCGCGCGCTCGATGCGACGCGTCATCAGATAGGCGTACGGCGACGCGCCGTACGCGAGCCGGAACTGGCGGCTGAGGTGCCCGGCCGACATGTTCGCGCCACGGGCGAGCGCCTCGACGTCCAGCGGCTGCGCGTACTCCCGGTCGATCCGGTCACGGACGCGGCGCAGCCGCGCGAAGTCACTCAGGCGCTGCGCCGCGACACGAGCGCGCCTCCATGCGGGAAGACACATGCGAGAACCCTTCCGTCGATGGTCGCAAACACGGCGGTGTGCGTACCGAACGTCCCCGAACCGTTTCCGGACTGCACGGCTCAGCGCAGCTCCTGGATGCGGACCAGGTTTCCCGCGGGGTCGCGGAAGGCGCAGTTGCGGATGCCGTACGGCTGCTCGGTCGGCTCCTGGACGACCTCGGCGTCGGCGGCCTGCACCTTCTCGAAGGTGTCGTCGAGGTCGTGGGTGGCCAGCAGGATCCAGCCGTAGGTGCCCTTGGCCATCATCTCGGTGATGGTGCGGCGTTCGTCCTCGGTGATGCCGGGGTCGGCGGCCGGCGGCGCCAGGAGGATCGACGTGCCGGGCCGGCCGACGGGGCCGACGGTGATCCAGCGCATCGTGCCCTGCCCGACGTCGCTGCGGACCTCGAAGCCGAGGACGTCGCGGTAGAAGGCCAGGGACGCGTCCGGGTCCTCGTGCGGGAGGAAGCTCGCGTGAATCGTGATGTCCATGACGATCACCCTAGGAGCGGCTCCGTGACCGCGCTTCTCGATTCCTGACCGATCCGGGCTTGCCTGCCGCGCCGTCATAACGAGACCGGTCCACCGCCGCAGGCAATCGTGTCGACGGGCCGAGGCGCTACGACGCCACAGCGACACCGGATGGCGACTCGTCGGTCTCCGCTTCCTGCCGGGGGTCGCTGAGTTGCTCGCGCAGGTAGTTCCAGAACACTGCGATCAGCGCGGCCAGCGGGACGGCGAGCAGGCTGCCCACGATGCCCGCCAGGCTGCCGCCGAGTGTCACCGCCAGCAGGATGACCGCCGCGTGCAGGCCGAGTCCGCGGCTCTGGATCATGGGCTGGAACACGTTGCCCTCCAGCTGCTGTACCACGACGATGATCGCCAGAACGATCAGTGCGTCGGTCAGGCCGTTCGACACCAGCGCGATGAGGACCGCGACGAGGCCGGCGAACAGGGCGCCGACGATCGGCACGAACGCGGACACGAACGTCAGCACGGCCAGCGGGAGCACCAGGGGCACGTCGAGGATCCACAGGCCGAGGCCGATGAAGACGGCGTCGAGGAGGCCGACGAACGCCTGGGAGCGTACGAACGCGCCCAGGGTGTCCCAGCTGCGCTCGGCCACGATCGGAACGTCGGTGGCGAGCCGGCCGGGGAGTTGGCGGGCGAGCCACGGCAGGAATCGGGGGCCGTCCTTGAGGAAGAAGAACATCAGGAAGAGCGCCAGGACGGCGGTGACCACGCCGTTGAGCACGGTGCCCACTCCTGTCGCGACAGCGGTGACCATGCTGCCGATGCTGTCCTGGACGCGGGCGATCGCGGTGTCGAAGGCGCCGGTGATCTGGTCGTCGCCGATGTTCAGCGGCGGTCCGGCGGCCCACTCACGCAGCCTCTGGATGCCTTCCACCACACCGTCGGCGAGTTCCCCGGACTGGGAGGCGACCGGCACCGCGATCAGCGCGACGATGCCGGTGACGACCAGAAGGAACAACACGGTGACGACAGCCGCGGCCAGGGCGGGATGCCAGCCGTGCCGTCGCAGGAAACGCGTCAGGGGCCAGGTCAGGGTGGTGAGGAACAGGCCCACGACGAGCGGCCAGACGACCGACCACATGCGGCCCACGCCCCAGAGAATCACCGCGGTCAGGAGGAGGACCAGCAGCGAGTGGGCGGAGGTACGTGCTGCTGTTCGCAGCGCAGCGGCGGTTTTCGTGGAACTCAACGTGGCAGACATGCAGTCACCTTATTGATACGGCCGCCCCAGGCGGACGGCGGCCAGGGCCGACGGCCAGGGGCATGCGCCACCACCCGCGTTGGGCGCTGTGCTCGGTACCGGCCGGGCTGTCCGGGTGCTGCCGGTCGGCTACTTGGGCGGCAGGCTTGCCGCGAAGGCGTGGCCCTGGTCGACCCAGGCGTCGAGGGCCTTGTCCTCTGCGAGGGCGGAGGCGGCGACGACGACCCAGCCGCGCATCGGGCGGCCGGTGAAGTCGAAGACCCTCGTCCCGGGCTTTGCCAGGGCGGTGTCGGTGGCGTCGGGGCCGACCCGGACCATCAGGTCGTCCCCGATGACGCCCACGGCCATGTTGCCCTCGTGCAGGAACGCCAGGCCGCCGAACATCCGCCTCTCCGTGATGGCCGGATCCGCGCCCAGCCGGTCCCGGATGCGTTCTGCGAGTCCCTCGTCGAATGCCATCTCAGCTCCTCTTACGCCCTGGCCCGGGACGAATTGTCGCGGCCTGCGTCGTCCGGCTCCGATCGTGAGCCGCCTCAGCGGTCACGGACATCGGGACACGCCGATCAGGACGCTTCCAGCGAGAAGCAGGCCGGCGCCCACTCCGCGCGCCGAGATCCGGCGCGGCTGCGAACTGGTCGGGCTCAGCCAGGACGAGCACGGGGTGACGGTCGACCTGGCCGACGGAACGCAGCTGCGCTCGCGCTATCTGGTCGGCTGCGACGGCGGCCGCAGCACGGTGCGCAAGCTGCTCGGCGTCCGCTTCCCCGGTGAGCCCGCCAGGGTCGAGACGCTGCTGGGCGAGATGGAGGTGGGCGTGCCGCCGGAGACGCTGGCCGCCGTGGTGGCCGAAGTCCGCAAGACCCACCTACGGTTCGGCGCCATCCCGACCGGGGACGGGATGTACCGCATCATCGTGCCCGCCGAAGGGGTGGCGGAGGACCGTGCGATCGCTCCGACGCTCGAGGAGATCAAGCAGCAGCTGCGGGCCTTCGCCGGCACCGACTTCGGCGTGCACTCACCGCGCTGGCTCTCCCGCTTCGGCGACGCCACCCGGCTGGCCGAGCGTTACCGGGTCGGCCGGGTGCTGCTGGCCGGCGACGCGGCGCACATCCATCCGCCGACCGGCGGACAAGGGCTCAACCTCGGCATCCAGGACGCGTTCGACCTCGGTTGGAAACTGGCCGCCGAGGTGGGCGGCTGGGCACCGGCGGGGCTGCTGGACAGCTACCACGGCGAACGGCACCCGGTGGCCGCCGACGTGCAGATCGGGTCGACCACGTCGTCGACGTCAGCGACGAACTGGAGCTACCCGCGGTACTGCTGCGGCCGGACGGCCACGTGGCGTGGGTCGGTGAAGATCAGCAGGATCTGCTCAGCCGACTCCCACGGTGGTTCGGCGCTGCCGTCGGCTGAGCGCGCAGTTGTGGCCCGAATGGGTGGGGCACTGGGGCGGCGTTGAGTATGCCGACCGGCCCGACTCAGGAGGTCGAGGACCGTACGTGGACGCGGCCGTCGGTGACCTTGACCTCCCAGCTCGGCTCGTCGACTGCCGCCGGTCCGCGTACTGCCCGGCCGTCCGCGAGCCGGAAGGTGCTGCCGTGCCACGGGCACTGGATGCATCCGTCCTCGACGATCTTGCCCTCGTCGAGCGGGCCTCCCGCATGGACGCAGGTGGCCGAGAGCGCGAACACCGTCCCCTCGTGTTGGACGAGCACCACCGGCACTCCGCCCGGAGTGACCCGGACGAGTTGGCCCTCGCCCAGCTCGGACAGGTCAGCGACATCGGTCCAGTCGCTGACGGTCGGCTGGAACGCGGTGTGATTGACCCCGTTGCCGAGGGCGAACGACAAGTGGCCGCCCAAATAAGCGGTGCACACGGTGAACCCGAGCCCCACGCCGCTCAGCGCCATCCCCAAGCGGTGCCGTCCCCGTCGCCGGGCAACCCAGGACGCGGCCTGCAGCAGGGTTCCCGCCGAGTTGCCCAGGGCGTGCACCAGGCCGATCCGCCGTGTGGGGCCGTAGGTGTCCGACCAGTCGGACGCCCCTGACGCCGCGGTAGGTACCGCCGCGATCAGCCCCAGGCCGACAAGGCGGCGTGCCGAGGAGGCCGAGGCCCTGCCCGCGGTGAGGTCCAGGAAGAAAGCCGTGGTCCACGCGCCGATGGGCAGGTCCGTCAACGCGGGATGCACCGGGTGGCCCAGCCAGGTGCCCGACAGCGCATTCTTGACCGCCGTGGGACGGGTCACCCACTGCACTCGGCCGGCAGCCTTGTCGCAGATGCCGTCGAGCGCCGTGAGGCCCCCGATGTCCTGGATGACGCGTTGGATCCGCTCTCGCATAATGGCCGCTCCTCGTCGCAGGCGTACATGACCATCGGCTCCGGGCACTGATTCCTCACGTTCCCACGAGGCCGGGTCACCGGCTAATCGAGCCCCCCGGCGAGCCGAACGGGCCTGGTCCGCCCGGCCGAAGACGCGTACCACGACCCGCCGAGCCGCTCCCCCAGCTGTACGGCATACGGGTGACCGGCTGGCGGCCCGGGCGCCCGGGAGCTGATCCGGCGATCAGCCGACGAGGGCCGCGATGGTTTGCGCACACACCAGGGACTCGGTATGCGTCGTGTCCACCTCCAGGTCATAGCGCACCCCCTCATGAACCACATCCGCCTGAGATGCGGCCATCCCCTGGATGCGATCTCCTCGTGCGACCTCACGCCCTGCGGCGACCTCACTCTCACATCTGACACCCACCCACAGCACGCCCAGCCCGCCCAGAGCCTTCTGCCACCGCTGCTGGGACTCCGCACCGCCGAGGAAGACGTCATCGATGATGACCCTGGCGCCTGCACGGGCCATCGCCACGACGCCCTCCCTCCAGGCCGCCTCAAGCACCCGGAAGTCCTCCCCGACGCTCACCCCGCCATCGGCCGCGAACACGATGCCCCCGTCCGACGCCTGCATCTTCGCGGGCATGGCGTCCACGAACGAGTCGCACCCGAACGCCAGCCAGGGATCCGGCAGTACGGCCTGCAGGCACCGTACGATCCCGGACTTCCCCGAGCTGGAACCACCGTTGAGAATGATCATCCGAGTCGTCACCGCGCCACAGTAAGGCGCCTCCCCCACACGGCACGAAGCGAATATCGACCGTTCATTGCTCTGCTGGCCACAACTGTCTACGTGGCAATACGGGCTCTCAGCTTCGCGGCGGGGCCCGACCGAGCTCCTCCAGAGCGACCACAGCCTCACGTGCTCGGCGCCATGTCGGGTCTGGCTTGCGGCGAATAGAATGAGAGGCAGGAAGAGCAGCGCACCGCAACAGTGCGGAGCCGTCGCCGGTCGGCCCCGTGAGGGGGCGCCTGATGGGGATGGCACCGAATGACATGAGCCTGTACACGGTTCGGCCCTCCGAGCTGATCGGGGCGCGGATCGCGGGCTACCAGGTCGAGAGCGTGATCGGCCGCGGTGGCATGGCCGTCGTCTACCGTGCGAAGGATCTGCGCCTGGACCGTACGGTGGCGCTCAAGCTGATCGCCCCGGAGCGCGCCCGCGACGACACCTTCCGGCGCCGCTTCACCCACGAGTCACGTGTGGCCGCGGCGATCGATCACCCGCACATCGTGCCGATCTTCGAAGCCGGTGAGACCAACGGTGTCCTGTACATCGCCATGCGTTATGTATCCGGTCTGGACCTGCGGGCCATGCTGGACCGGGACGGCCCGCTCCCCGTCGCGACCGCCCTGCGCATCGCCGCCCAGGTGGCATCGGCACTCGACGCGGCCCACAAGCACGATCTGGTGCACCGGGATGTCAAGCCCGGCAACATCCTGGTCACCGCGGGCACCGACAGCGACCACCCCGAACACGTCTATCTCACGGACTTCGGACTGACGAAGAAGACGCAGTCGCTCACTGGCTTCACCACGGCGGGCGAGTTCGTCGGCACACTCGACTACATGGCGCCGGAACAGATCTCCGGCCGGCCGGTGGACGGCAGGTGCGATCTCTACAGCCTCGCCTGTGCGGTCTACGAATGCCTCACCGGCGGACCGCCCTTCCAGCGTGACGAGGACGTGGCGCTGCTGTGGGCGCACCAGTACGACCAGCCGCCTCCCCTGACCGAGAGGCGCCCCGAGATCGCGCCCGCCGCCGCCGACGTCATGGCAAAGGCCCTGGCGAAGATTCCCGAGGACCGGTACGGCTCCTGCCTGGAATTCGTGGCGGCCCTGCGCGTCGCCACCGGGACCGGCGTCGGCGAGCACGCTCGTTCACCGTCCCCGGTGGATCCCCGGCCTCCCGGCGTCTCGGGGGACGTCGGGCCGCCACCAGAGCCTCCGGCCTGGGCCCGGGCGGTCTTCCGCGGCCCGCGCGGCGGGCCGTAGACCGCTCCCGGCTCTGGTGTCGCCGGTTGCTGCCGCACCAGGTGGCCAGGTGTCACAGACCCAGGGAGATGGCCAGTCGGGTCAGTTCCGCCGTGCTGTTGATGCCCAGCTTGGCCCGGATGCGGCGGAGGTAGGCGTCGACCGTGTGCTTGGAGAGCCCCATGTGGCGGGCCGTCTGCAGGTAGGTGCGTCCTGCGGCGATGTGTCGCAGGGTCTCCTGCTCGCGCGGGGCCAGCGCGGTTGCGGGAGGCTCGGCGTGCGGCGTGGTGAGGGTAAGGCTCATGGTTTGTCTCCCGAGGGGGACGGGCTCGGTCGTTCCTGCTCACAGCCTCGGGAGCAAGGGGGGACATAAGGCGGAATGTCGCAATTTGTCCTCTTGTCCAAAAGCCTGCCCGCGCGACTTCTTAGCGGTGTCCGCGGACCGTCACAGGCGTGTCACAGAGGACCGTCCGCATGTCGCGCCACGCGCGCGGGGACCAGCTGCTGCGCTCGGCGTCCTCAGTACCCGGCGAGGGACTGCTCGGCCCAGATGGTCTTGCCGATGCGAGCGTGCCGGGTGCCCCAGCGCTGGGCGAGCTGGGCGACCAGCAGCAGGCCGCGTCCTCCCTCGTCGAAGGTCCGGGCACGCCTCAGATGCGGGGCGGTATTGCTCGAGTCGGAGACTTCGCAGATCAGGGTGCTGTTCTCGTGGATCAGCCGCAGCTGGATGGGGGGCCGGCCGTAGCGGATGGCATTGGTGACCAGTTCGCTGACCACGAGCTCGGTGACGAACGCGGCCTCATCGAGCCGCCAGTCGGTCAGCTGGTCGGTGGTACGCCGACGGGCCTCGGCCACGACGGATGGTTCTGGCGGCAGGTCCCAGACGGCGACCCGGTCGGCATGGAGGGCCCTGGTGCGGGCGACGAGCAGGGCGACGTCGTCATCCGGACGGCGGGTCAACAGACCCGTCAGTACACGGTCGCAGACGGTATCCAGCGTGGAGGCGGGGCGGGAGAGGGCTGCCAGCAGCCCGTCCAGGGCGTCGTCGATATCGCGATCACGCACTTGAAGCAGACCATCGGTGTAAAGGGCGAGGATGCTGCCTTCGGGAAGTTCGGTCTCGATGGTCTCGAAGGGCAGGCCCCCCAGGCCCAGCGGCGGCCCGACCGGGACGTCGAGGAGGTACACGGCGCCCTCGGGCGAGACCACGGCGGGCGGGGGGTGGCCGGCCCGGGCGAGCGTGCAGCGGCAGGAGACCGGGTCGTAGACCACGTACAGGCAGGTGGTGCCGATGCCCCCGGCCGCTTCCCCCGCGCCTTCCGTGCCGGCCTCGTCGGCGGACAAATGGATGATGAGGTCGTCGAGGTGGGTGAGCAGCTCGTCGGGTGGCAGGTCGACGTCGGCCAGGGTGCGTACCGCGGTGCGCAGTCGGCCCATGGTGGCGGCGGCACGCATGCCGTGGCCGACGACATCACCGACGACGAGGGCCACCCGTGCTCCGGACAGCGGGATCACGTCGAACCAGTCGCCGCCCACGCCGGACTCTGTACTGGCGGGCAGGTAGCGGGAGGCGATCTCGAGTGCCGCCTGATCGGGGAGCGTCTGCGGGAGCAGGCTGCGCTGCAGCGTCATGGTGTTGGTGCGCTCCCGGGTGTGGCGGCGCGCCTTGTGGATACTGACGGCAGCCCGGGTGGCGAGTTCCTCGGCCAGCCACAGGTCTTCCGGCTCGAAGGGCTCCCGGCGCTGGTGACGGCCGAAGATGGCCATGCCGATAGCGATACCGCCTGCACGCAGCGGCACCACCATCATGGAGTGGGTCCCGTACTGGCGGATCCAGGCGGCCCCGGGGTCCTGGGCCACCCATCGGGCGACGTCCGGGTCGTTCGTCCCGTAAACAGCGCCACGGCCTGCGGCCAGACACTCGGCGGGAGGTGACAGCAGCGGATGGACGGTCGTCCCTCCGACCCCGAACGGGAACTCCGGGCTTCCTTCCAGGACCGACCGCACAGCGGTACGGCGCACGGTGACCGGTCCCGCCGCTGGGCCCGAAGGCGGCTCGTCGCCGCGTGGGGCGGGAACGAGCAGGTCGACGGCTACGAAGTCCGCAAGCCGGGGGACGGTGACGTCGGACAGTTCCTGCGCGGTGCGGGTGCTGTCCGTGGTGGTGCCGATGCGGGCGTCGGCGTCCTTCAGCAGGGACGTCTGCTGCCGGGTCCTGTCAAGTCCGGTCCTGTCGTGCGCGGCCAGGCACACGGCTCGCACCTTGCCGTCCGGGGCCCGCAAGGGCGCCAGTGAGGTCGCCCAGTCGTGCCCAGCAGTCGCACCCGTGGGGCGAACGAAGGCCGCCACATGCTGCGGCTCACCGGTCTCCAGCGCCAGGCGCATCCTCCGTTCGGTCTCGTCGCTCACGGGATCCGGCGCGATGTCCGGCAGACGCAACCCGCGGATCACGGCCTCTGGGAGGGAAAGCGCGCGCTCCATGCCGGCATTCGCCCGCACCAGTCGCAGTTCCGCATCGAAGATCGCCATGAGGCAGGGCGACTGCGTGAACGCCCATTCCCTCATCGGTTCGTCCCAGGGCGTAGGTGACCTGTACACCATGGGGGACACCAAGAGCCATTCGCCGGCCCCGCCGGCGGACGTCCAGCGGTGCGCGAGCAGTGCCACGTCCAGCCGGTGGCCGTCCCGGTGCCGCAGCCCCACGGTGCCGCTCCACCGCTCCAGCCCGGGCGGGGCTCTCCATGCCGCATCGCTGTCGGCATCAGCGAGCAGACGAGCGGCCGGCAGCCCTGTGACCTCGGAGGCCACGTAGCCGAGCAGTCGACGGGCACCTTCACTCCACCCGGTCACGATGCCCTGCTCGTTGATGGTGGCCGTGGCCGTGTCTGCCGACTCACGGGAGGCGTCCGTCTCCTCCGGCCGCTCTCCGGGAGAGATGGGAAGTCGTTCCATCGCCGCTCATCTCGCCGTCGCTAGTTCCTTTCCCCGCTGTCCCCCACGGGAACCGGCACGGCAAAGGACTCCACTACAAGCATGATCCGGCGGACCGAGGAGCACCACCGCAGTGCTGTCACAAGGGCATCCGGGAGGTGCGGGGCTGTGTGGCGGCATGACACGGGTACGCGAGGACAAGGGCGAGGACCGCGTCTCCCGCCTGCCACACCATCGCGCGGCGCCGTCCGCTGAGGACGGGCGGCCGGAGGCCGAGGATCACCATGCGGCGCGGCGCGGAGCCGAAGAGGCCGCTCCTGTCGGCCTTGACCGCGGCTTCCTTCAGCGCCCAGGCGGCGGCCATGGCCTCGGGCCGGTCCGCACCCACATCCGTATCGAACACGGAGCGTTCCCCGGGCGAGAGGATGTGGTCCGCGACACGGCGCACCGCGGCGGCCGAAACGGTCTCGCACAGGTCCACTCCGACCGGTTCCGGTGCGAGGGCTGCGGCGATGTGGTGTGCGGTGTGGCTGATGGAGACGTTGACGGCCGGCATCGGACTGCCACTGACGACGACGTAGGGGCTGCCGTCGTCACGCGGGAGGATCTCCACGTTGTTCGTCGGCGCGGCAAGGACTTCGCTGACCAGGCGCTTGGCGAGCAGACGGCCGGCCAGCCACTCGGCCTGCCGCCAGGCCGGCAGCGCGCGGACCACGCACTGTTCGGCCGGTGAGAGGAGCGGTGCCCGGTGGAGGTCGGGGCGCCGGGCCACGACGAGGGCGGCTCCGCCCCACCGGTGGACGCGGCCCGGCGCGATCGACGAGAAGGTGGTGTGCATGGCGGCGGGGGTCAGGCGGCGCGAGCCGTGGCCGGGTGCCGCAGCTCCTGCTCCACCGCGGACACGGCGTGACGGATCTGGTCGGGCGTGTGGTCGCAGGTGATGAAGAAGCGCAGCCGGGCCGACTCCTCGGGTACGGCCGGGTGCAGGATGGGGTTCACACTGATGCCCTGCTGGAACAGGGCCTCCGAGAGTCGCAGGGTCTTCAGCGAGTCCCCGACGATGCACGGGACGATCGGCGTGTCGTGACTGTCCCCGATGTTGATGCCAGCATCACGCGCGAGGCGGGCGAACAGTGCGGCGTTCTCAGAAAGACGTGCCACCCGCTGCGGCTCGGCACGCAACAGCCGCAGGGCGGCCAGGGACGCGGCGGTGTCGGCCGGGGTCATGCCGGCGCTGTAGACGAAGCCCGGAACGGTGTAGCGCAGGTACTCGACGATCGAGCGGCTCCCGGCGACGTAACCACCGCAGCCGGCCAGTGCCTTGGACAGCGTGCCCGACCACAGTTCGACGGCTGAGCGGTCGATGCCGAAGTACTCGCCGACGCCGCGCCCCGTCGCGCCGATCGTCCCGATGCTGTGCGCCTCGTCGATCATCAGCAGCGCGCCGTGCCGGCGCTTGACCTGGACGAGGGCCGGCAGGTCGGCGATGTCGCCGTCCATGCTGTACACGCCCTCGATGACGACGAGCACCCGCCGGTACTGGTGGCGGACCTGGGTGAGGATGGCGTCGAGGGCGGAGGCGTCGTTGTGGGGGAACGGCCGCCGGGTCGCGCCGGAGAGCTTGCATCCCTGCAGGATGCTGTCGTGGGCGAGGGAGTCGTGGACGACGAGGTCCCCGGGCCCGACGAGGTGCCCGATCACGGTGACGTTGGTGGCATGCCCGTTGGCCAGAGTGATCGCGGCTTCGCAACCGAGCCGGTCGGCGAGCTCCGTTTCGAGTTCCAGGTGGAGAGGACGGCTGCCGGACAGCAGCCGGCTCGCGGACACGGATGTGCCGCAGCGTTCGATCGCCTCCTTGGCCGCCTCGTTCACCTGAGGGTGCGTTGCCATGCCCAGGTAGTTGTAGCTGGAGAAGGACAGGAGTTCCCGGCCGTCGACGACGGTCCTGTCCGTCATGCCGCCTTCGTGGACCAGGAAGTACGGATTGGGCAGCCCCATCCGGGCGAGCGTGGCGATGCGCTCGCTGTGGGCGGTGACCTCCGGGAAGCACTCGATCCGCGTGTGCTCCTCGGGCAGCTGGGCGGCGGAGGAGGCGGCCGGCGCGGACTGGTCCGCGAGCGGGTCGGCGGGGGGTGGGGCCGCGGGCAGGCCGGCGGCCGGCGACGGCGGGGCTTCGTCACCGTGGCCGGCGCGTTGCACGGGGACGGCTGCCGGTGCGGCGTCCGGCGAGCGGCTCGCGATCATCGCGGCAAGCCTCCCGACGGTCGGCCGGTCAGCAGCCCCTTCGTCGAACGTCCAGCGCGGCCACTGCCGCTTGAGGGAGGTGAACAGGTCGGTCAGCATGAGCGAGTCGAAACCGAGATCGTCGATCAGCAGCTGGTCGTTGCGCAGATGACTCACCGGGAACGCACTGATCCGGGCTACGTGCGCGAGCACGGCGTCGGTGACCTCTTCGATGCCGGGTACGCCCGGCGGCGCCACGGGGCGGATGGCCTGGGAGGCGGGCGCTGATACGGCCCCGGCCGTCGACGGGGCGGTGACCTGTGCGGCGGGGACCGGTGCGGGGTTCTGCACGGGGAGCGCCTCGGTGAGGCGGGTGAGCAGCGTCACCTGCTGCTGAATCAGCTGGAGCAGTGCGTGCATCGGGTCGTTCATCGAGGTCTCCTGGGAAGGTGCGGGCTGGGGCGGGAGGGAGGCGGAGAGGGCGTCCTGCTGCGCGGGGCGCCCGCCCGGCACCCAGTACGACTGCGTGTCGAGCCTCGCCACCGGCAGGTCCAGCAGACGTCGGTCCTCCTCGGGAACCAGGGCGCGTGGGTCGACGGGGACGCCCAGGACCGCGAGCCGGGCGAGGGCCCGGACGAAGCCACGTCCGCTGTCCGGCGCCTCCCCCGTGGCGGGGACGACGTGAACGTCGCCGTGGCCGGTGAGGTTGCGTCGGACCGAGGTGAGGAGCGAGCTGCCGCCGCCGACCTGGAGGAAGACGCGGGCCCCCTGGTCGTAGGCGGTGCGGACGGCATCGGCGAAGTGGACCGGCGCGGACGCGTGACGGGCCCACAGCTCGCGCAGTCGCCCGGGGTCGGTGCAGACCGCCGCGTCCACCGACGAGACGAACGGCAGGACGGGGCTGCTGACGGTGCGGTCGGCCAGGTCCGCGCGCATCGTCTCCTCGGTGCCGGCCAGCCGCGGGGAGTGGAACGAGTTGGACACCTCGAGCGTCACCGTGACGACCCCCGCCTCGGCGCAGACCCGCCGCATGGCCACGAGCCCTCGTGGCGTGCCGCTGACCACGACCTGCCGCGGCTGGTTGAAGCAGGCGAGCCACACGTCGTCGATGCCGTCGATCAGCCGGCGGCAGGTCTCCTTGTCGCTCTGTACGGCGAGCATCCCGCCCCGCAGGCCGGTCTCGGCCTGCCGCAGGACCGCGCCCCGGTGGACCAGCAGCCGGACGGTTTCCTCGTCGGTGAGGGCGCCGGCCGCCGCGGCCGCGGCGAACTCCCCGAGGCTGTGGCCGAGGGCGAGGTCGGGCTGGATGCCGCAGTCGGCGAGAAGACGGGTGGCGGCCAGCTGGACGGTACCGAGCAGCGGCTGGCACACATCGGTGGCGGCGAGCCGCTGCCTGAGCTCCTCGGCTTCGCGACGGGTGGTCGCGGCCTCGCCGTACAGCAGACCGGTGAGGTCGAAGCCGGTTTCCCGTCGGGCCACGGCGCCCAGGGTGTCGACGGCCGCCCGGAAGCCGGCGAACCTCTCGTAGAGGTCCCGCATCATGCCCGGCCGCTGACTGCCCTGACCGGGGAAGAGGAAGGCGATGCGGCGCTGGGCGGCCGGCAGGGGGGCGTCGGCGGCGTAGGCGCCGTCGCCCAGGTCGCCCCGGGCGCCGTCGGCGAGCCGGCGGCGGGCACGGCGCAGCCGCCGGGCGAATTCGTCCGTGTCGGAGGCCACGATCGCCAGTCGGGCTGTCAGCGGTTCACGGGCGCCCAGGGTGTGGGCCAGTGCCGTGATCGGCGTGCGCGGCGCGTGGTCCACCGTGTCGAGTACGTCGCCGATGTGCTGGTCCAGCAGCGCAGTGTTGCCGGCTGAGAGCAGGACCAGCTGAGGGCCGGTGGCTCCGGTGCGTACCGAGGGGCGGCTGAGATCCGGGGCGGGCTGCTCCTGCAGAACCACATGGACGTTGGTGCCGCCGAAACCGAACGAACTGACGGCGGCCCGCAGCGGGGTGCGCGCGCTCGGCCAGGGCCGTGCGGTGTCGGCGAAGCGCAGGCCCGCGGCGGAGATGCCCAGGTCCGGATGAGGGGTGGTCTTCGGCTGCGGCACGATCGTGCGGTGGTGGACGACCAGGGCCGTCTTGATCAGCCCGGCGATGCCCGCCGCAGACAGAGAGTGCCCGATGAGGGCCTTGCCCGCGGCCAGGTAGCACAGGCCGGGGTCCTCGTCGGGGTACTCGGTGCGCAGCCTGCGCAGCGCCTCCGCTTCGGCGCGGTCGCCGGCGGCGGTGCCGGTGCCGTGGGCTTCGAGGAAACCCACGGAAGACGGGGGAACCCCCGCGTCGTCATAGGCACGGCGCATGGCGCGCAGCTGGCCCTCGGCGGTGGGAACCAGCGGTCCGGGGGACGCGCCGTCGTTGGCCGAGCCGATGCCCTTGATCACTGCGTAGACACGGTCGCCGTCGGCGAGCGCGTCGGAAAGCGGCCGTATGACGACGGCGCCGGCGCCCTCGCCGAGGACGAAGCCGTCGGCCCCCTCGTCGAACGGACGGCACACCCCGGTGGCAGACAGCGCGCGGAGCCTGGAGAAGCCGACCAGGCTGTCGGGGGTGAGGTTGAGGTACACACCTCCGACGACGGCGATCCGGGAGGTGCCTTGGCGCAGGTGGGCCATTGCCTGGTCCAGAGCGACCAGGGAGCCGGAGCAGGCTGCGTCGACGGCGAAGCTGGGGCCGCCGAGGTCGAACTGCCGGCTGACGGTGCCGGCCGCCATGTTGAGCAGGCTCCCGGGCAGGGTGAAGGCGTGGACGGCGCCGAGCCGCCCGGCCTGCTCCTTGGCGGCGTCGAGGACGCCGTCGTGGTCCGCCGCGGCCCCTCGCGCCTCGTCGGCCAGGGCGATGGCCCGGAGGGGGGCCGTCATGAGGTCCTTGTAGTTGGACACCGATATTCCGAAGAAGACCCCGGTGTTCTCCCGGTCGAAGTCGCCGCGGCCCAGCCCCGCGTCGTCGAGGGCCTCGCGGGTGACGTCGAGCATCAGCCGGTGCTGCGGGTCCATGGCCCGGGCCCGAGCGGGCGGCACCCCGTAGTGCAGGGCGGCGAAGCGGTCGACGTCGTCCAGGAAGGCGACCTGGTCGGTATATGCGGCATGGGGGGCCGACCGGTTGCCCGGTGCGTGGAAGGTCTCGTGGTTCCAGCGCTCCCCCGGAACGGCGGAGAACTGCCGCTCTCCGCTCATCAGGAGGTTCCAGTAGGCGCGGATGTCCGGGGCACCGGGAAAGCGGCAGCCGAGACCGGTGATGGCGATGTCAGTCATGAGGGGTCTTCCTTGTCGTTGTGCCCTTGGGCGGACAGCGACCGGGGCGGCGGGGATCGAGGGTGTGCGCCCTGGTGGTCAGCGGCGCGCGGGGGCGGGGGTGGGCGGGGGTCCGGAAAGCAGTACCGACGTGGGGCACCTCCCGCCGGTGGCCGGAGGAGGGTGGGACGCCGGCTGCGGGACTTTGCGCCTCAGCGGCCACGGCGCCCACCAGTTCAGGCCACCCGCCAGGCGCATGAGCGCCGGTACGAGAACGCCCCGCACGAGCGTGGCGTCGAGGAGAACGCCGAGCCCGGCGCCGATCCCGAAGAACTGCAGGAGGGAGACCTGGGACGTGCCGAAGCTCAGGAGGGTGAAAGCGAGCAGGGCACCGGCGGTCGTGACGATGCCGCCCGTGCGGGCGATGCCGGAGATGATGGAGCCGGCGTTGTCCTGCCCGGCGTCGTGCGCCTCCTTGATGCGCGCGAGGACGAACACCTCGTAGTCCACCGAGAGCCCGAAGACGATGCAGAACAGCAGCACCGGCATGGTCGTGCTGAGTGGTCCGGGCGTGAAGTCGAGCAGGTCGTGCAGATGACCCATCTGGAAGATCCACACCATGGCGCCGAGGACGGCCGCGAGGCTCAGGGCGTTGAGCGCGATGGCCTTCAGCGGCAGGAGCAGGCTGCGCGTGAAGCCGAGCAGCAGCACGAACGTGGTGAGGGTGATCAACGCGAGCGCCAGGGGAACGCGGTCTCCCACCGCGTCCTTGGCGTCCACCAGTACCGCGCTCGGTCCGCCGACGAGGACGTCGGAGCCCGCCGGTGCGGGAGTCGCTCGGATGTCGTGCACGAGCTGCTGCGCAGCGCGCGACTGGGGGTCGGCCAACGGCACCACGGAGAGCCGAGCCGGGCCGTCACCGACGGGCCCGGCCAGGCCCGCAGAGCCGGAGACCGTTGCCTTCTCACCGTGCCGGAAGCTGCCGTCGGGCCCCACAACCTGGGCGACTTGCGGGAGAGCGGACAGCCGCCGGGCGTAATCCTCCTGCGCCGCGGGGGACGCCGTACCCGTGGTGACGACCGTGAGCGCGCCGGCGCCCTTCATGTCGAATCCGCCGCGCACCAGGTCCCCGGTCTGACGACTGGACGCGCTTACAGGTAGCGCCCGGTCGTCGGGGGTGGCGAAACCGGCGTGCGCGAACGGCCCGGCGAGCACCACCAGCAGGCCGATCACCGGCAGCGCCGCGATCAGCGGGCGGCGTACGACGAACCGCGCCAGCCCCTCCCACAGGCGGGACCGTGAGCCGGCGTGGACCCGGCGGCGCCAGGGCACGGGCCAGGCGTTCACCCGCCTTCCGAGCAGCGTGAGCAGTGCCGGCAGTACGGTCACGGCGCTCACCGCCGCGATCGCCACCACGACGATGCCCGCGTAGGCGAAGGAGCGAAGGAAGTACGGCGGGAACACCAGCAGCGTCGCGAGCGCGGCAGAGACCGTCGCGGCACTGAAGACGATCGTGTGGCCCGCGGTGCGCACGGTCCGCACGGCGGCGCTGCGCGGACTGTGTCCGCCGGCGAGCTCCTCACGGAACCGCGAGACGACCAGCAGCCCGTAGTCGATGCCCAGCCCCAGGCCGAGCGCCGTGGTGAGGTTCAGCGCGAACACCGACACGTCGGTGACACTGCCGAGAACGCTCAGGACGAGCAGCGTCCCGGCGATGGCCAGAATCCCGATCAGCAGGGGCAGCGCCGCGGCCACCACACTGCCGAACACCAGGACCAGCAGGATCAGGGTTCCCGGCAGGACGACGGACTCGGCCCTCTTGAGGTCGGACTCCGAGATGTCCTGGAGCTCGGCGTCGATGAGCGCCGTCCCTCCCACATGCACGGTCAGGGCCGTCCCGGAAGCGGTCGGGGTGGTCAGCTCCTCCCTCAGCTGCTTGACCCGCGCTCCGAGCTCCTCCCCCTTGCCGTCCACGTGCGCGACCAGCATGGCCGCGTGGCCGTCCCGGCTGCGCAGCTCCGCCGCGCCGCCGGTCCAGTACGAGGTCACGGCACTCACGTGCGGCTGGGCAGCGAGGCGTCCGGTCAGGCCCTCGCCCGCGTTCCGAGCGGCCGGGCCGTCGACGGAACCGCTGCGGGCCTCTGCGACGACGACCAGGTTGGGGGATGCTCCGGGGCGCTCGACCGCGACGGCCGCGGCGCGGCTGGACTCGGATCGCGGATCGTCGTATCCCTGCGTCTTCAGCCGACCGGTCGCTTCCGCACCGAACACGACGGACAGCACCAGGAACGCAAGCGCGGCGAGAAGGACGAGTCGGGGACGGCGGGTCGCCAGGCCCCCTGTTACGTGGAACATCGTGTCTCCAGTGCGGTCGGCGTTCGCTTCGGTACGTCAGCCGTTGCCGCCGTCGCCACCGCGGCCCCCCTGACCACTGGTCTGGCAGCCGAGGCCGACGCAGATTCCGCCCTTGCCGCCCTTACCGCCGTTGCCACCGTCACCGCCAGGGAGGGCGTTGCCGCCGTTGCCACCGGCGCCGCCGTTGACGCTGCCGTGGCACACCCCGGCGCAGATCCCCCCGCGGCCGCCGTTGCCGCCGTTCTGGCCAGGCGCGCCCTGGGTGCCTGCGCCGCCGTTGGCGCTGCCGTTGCAGATTCCGGCGCAGACCCCGCCGTTGGAGCCGCTGCTGCCGTTGGCGGTCCCATTGCAGTTGCCCGCACACACCCGGTCGCCGACCTGGACGCTGCCGTTCTTGCCCACCTTGAGCCCGCCGAGGGCGTCGCCGGAGCGGTCGGCGGGAAGCTGCTGAGCGGCATTCACCTGCGCCACGTTGCCCTGCGGCATCGGCGCTGCCATCGCGGTGGCCGGCACCATTGCGGCCCCGGCAATCAGAGCGGTCGAGACCGCGAAACCGAGACGGCGCTTCGAGAAGAGACTGCGCATTGAATTCTCCCTTTTCCGATACGCGAATTTCGTGAGATGGATTCCGCTGATCGCTTTCCGCTTCGCTGAGCGAAGTCGATATGGAAGAGGCGATAAGGGCTGTCGGGCGACGCCCTGCGCGTATTAAGTAAGCCCGTTCGGAGGCCGGGTCGTCATGCTCCGACAGTTCGGGACTTGACAAGCGACGGGAACACCGATAAGAGCAGCCCTCATCCTGCGGAGGGCCGGGGCGGCGCCGATTGGCGGTGCCTGCCCGAATCGAGCCGGGACGCCGCGGAACATGGATCGGCCGCCTCGGCGCAGTGCCGAGGCGGCCGAACGGTTTACGGCGGATTCCTCCACCGCTGGATGTGTGCCTCCTCGAGTTCGGTCTTCAGGTTCCGGTCCTCCGCCCGCGGTCGTTCACGGGCGGAAGGGGAAGCTGTCTTCGAACATTGCGGACCAGTCGCCTTCGAGATAATCCCGCTTCCAGTCGTCCACCTCGCTTTCCGAGACCTTGTACTTCTTGGCGACCTCGGCCTCCGTCACGTGCCCGGTCATCACCGCCATCACGATGCGCAGCTTGTCCACGTCAGAGAGCTTCGACTCCGGCTTGTCCGGCAGGTCCTCCACGTCGTCGAACTGGAAGCATCCGGACTGGCCGGGCTGGCCTGGCTCACCCGGCTGACCGGGCTCACCGCCCTTGCCGCCTTCGCCGCCCTTGCCGCAGCCGGCGGTGCCGAGGGCGGAAATACTTGTGCCTGCCGGGGGGCCCTGCGACGCCTGTGCGGCGCACGCGGTGCCGGTGGTGAGAGCCAGTGCGGCCACCGCCACGATGAATGGACGCTGCCAGAGAGTTCCGGCCATGGGGGTTTCTCCGTCTTTCTCATAGGTGTCATCTGCGGGCGTTGCGCCCCGGACACCGCGCTGGGCGACCTCTAGGCCGCTCGCGCTGACTGATGGGGGGAGGAGCGGGGGTCCTGGAGACCCCCGCCCCGTAGAACGTGAGCCTTCGCGGCCCGGACGTCACGGTCCGTCCGGGCCGCCGACGTGTGGTGGTCAGAAGATGCTGATGCCTCCGGCGCCACCGATTCCGCCGAGGCCGCCCGGGCCGAAGATGCTGGAGCCACCGGCCCCGCCCTTACCGCCCTTGCCGCCGTCACCGAAGACGGTGTTGCCGCCCTTACCTCCGTTACCGCCCTTGCCGCCGGGACCGAAGACGCTGCCGCCGCCCCCACCGGCGTTGCCGCCGCCGCCGCCGTCGCTGAAGACGCTGTTGCCGCCGGCGCCGCCGTCACCGCCGCCGCCGCCCTTGCCGAAGACGGATTCGCCGCCGCCACCGCCGCCGCCACCGCCGCCGCCACCGCCGAAGACGCTGCTGCCGCCCTTGCCGCCGGTGCCGCCCTTACCGCCGTCGCCGAAGACGCTGCCGCCGCCGGAGCCGCCGGAGCCGCCGCCTCCGGCGGGACCGAAGACGCTGCTGCCGCCCTCACCGCCGTCGCCGCCGGCGCCGCCTGCGGCGACGTAGCCCACGGTCGACGTCGGGGCCGCCATAGCGGCGGATGCGGAGAGGCCGATGCCCCCGGTGATCAGAGTGGCCGAGGCGAGGACCGTCGCCAGGCGGAGTCCCCGACGCCGGGAACGGGTGTTGCTCTGGGTGTGAATGTCACGGGACATGAGTTTTCTCCTTACAGAGGGGATTTATGCGCCCCGAGAGTTCGGGGCGATATGGTCGGCGGATCGGGTTTCCGACCCGGACCGCAATGCCGGGACAACCGGCGGTTCGGTGAGAGGTGAGAATCCTCGATGAGGATTTCCGCCTTACCGTCCGGCCCCGCCTCTTTCCGGTGAGGCCGTGCTTCAAGTAGGCCCGATCGGAGAAGCCCGCGTCATGTCCTGATAAGTCGTGACTTGACAGATGGCTGGAGGGCCAGGTAAAAGCTCGCGGAACCGCCCCCCGGGCACGTGTGGACCCATGAGGAGCCGAGGCGGTGGTACAGGCGGAATCGGGCAGCGCGTGCGGAGGACGCGTACGGCGGCACGGCCCGACCGAGGGCCGGGTGCGGCCTGTCCTCGCTGCAAGAAGGCTTGAAGTCGCGCAGGCGGAGGAGTTGGCGGTACTGGTTCGCTACCGCGGTGGGATGCGCGAAGTGGTGCCCAGAACATGGACGCGCTGACCGGCGTGCTCCGGTCAGCGCGTATGTGGAGGAGAAGGTCAACCCATTACCGCGGCGAGGGCGGGGCTGGTCGCGGGCGACTCGGCCGCAGGCTACGGCGCGGGGACGTTGGGTGCGGGAATGGGGTCCGGGACAGGCGCAGGGTTGTCGTCAGGGTTGTTCGGGACAGGCGCGGGGTCGACAGGCTCCGGGTCGGTTCCGGGGTCAAAAGGGTCCGGGTCGGTTCCGGGGTCGTCAGGGTTGTTCGGGACAGGCGCGGGGTCGACAGGCTCCGGGTCGGTTCCGGGGTCAAAAGGGTCCGGCTCGACAGGGTTCTTCGGGACAGGCGCGGGGTCGTCGTCACGCTCAGGGTTGGGCTTGGGCTTGGGGTCGGGCTTCTTGTCCTCCTTCTTCGGTTCCTCCTTCTTGTCGTCCTTCTTCGGTTCCTCCTTCTTG